>JBDROA010000124.1:0-36628 GCA_043810615.1 Actinomycetota bacterium
CCAGTTCGGTGGACTCCTCCCAGGCGGGGCCCATCTTCCGCTGCTTGCCCAGTTCGATCAGGGCCGCCACCAAGTCGTCGGCGATCTCCTCCTCGACGGCGATGGCCGGCAGGGCCATGCAGCGCTGCCCGGCGCAGCCGAAGGCCGAGTTGATGATGCGCTGGGCGGTAGCCCGGATCGGGGCGTCGCGCAGGACCAGGGCGTGGTTCTTCGCCTCGGTCAGGGCTTGGACCCGCTTGCCCGCTGCCGCCGCGGTGCGGTACACGTGCCAGCCCACCTTCTTCGACCCGACGAAGCTGATGCCCCGCACGTCGGGGTGGGTGAGCAGCTGCTCGGCTTCGTGCCGGGAGCAGGTGACCAGGTTGAATACCCCCGGCGGCAGGCCGGAGTCGCGGAGCAGTTCGGCGATGCGCATGGAGGTTTGCGGCACCGGCGAAGCCGCTTTCAGCACGAAGGTGTTCCCCGTGGTCACCGCCAGCGGCATCATCCAGCCCATGGGGATCATCGCCGGGAAGTTCCACGGGGCTATCCCCACGAACACTCCCAGGGGCTCCCGGTAGGTAACGGTGTCGAAGCCGCGAGAGACGTTCATGAGCGAGTCGCCCTGCATCGTGACCGGCAGGGCGCAGGCCAGTTCGACCACTTCGATGACCTTCAGCACATCCCCGCGCGCCTCGACGTAGCTCTTGCCCATCTCGGTGGCTGTCAGCACCGCCAGGTCGTGCAGGTTGGCCTCGAGCCGCTCCTTGAACCGGAACATGACCTGAACCCGCTGGGGGAGCGGGACGTCGCGCCAGTCCGGGTAGGCCGCTGCTGCCGCCGCCACCGCCCCGTTGACTTCGCGGGAGGTGCAGCGCGGCGCTTCGGCCATGACCTCACCGGTGCTGCTGTTGGTGATGGGGTACCACTCGTCGGTGCTCGAGTCGCGCCATTCGCCACCGGCGAAGAACTGCAATCGCTTCGTCATCTGCTCTCCTGGATCCTCCCGCGGCAGTCCGCGGTCTTCATGTTGTCCTCGCCCCCCGGGCCACTCAGGGGGGAGCGCCAGGCCGTCACGTCCCGGCCGCCACCAGGCCGGTGACGGCCTGGCCGACTTCGTCGGTGGTGTTGATGCCGCCCATGTCGCGGGTGCGCACTTCGCCATCGGCGAGCAGAGCGAGGATGGCCCCGCCGATGGCGTCGCCGGCGTCCTGTTCCCCGAGGTGCTCGAGCAGCATGCGCATGGCTTCGATGGAGGCGATGGGATTGACCCGCTTCTGGCCGGTGTACTTGGGGGCCGACCCGTGAATGGGCTCGATCATCGAGGGGTGGCGGCGCTCCGGGTCGATGTTCCCGCCGGCGGCGAAGCCCATACCGCCCTGCAGCATGGCTCCCAGGTCGGTGATGATGTCGCCGAACAGGTTGGAGGCCACCACCACGTCGAACCACTCCGGGTTCTTGACCAACCACATGGTGATGGCATCGACGAACGCCTTGTCCGAAGCCACGTCCGGGTAACCGGCGGCCACCTCGGCGAACACTTCGTCCCAGTAGACCATCGAGTAGTTCAGGGCGTTCGACTTGCTGCAGCTGGTCACCTTGCCCACCTTGCCGTCGGCGCCGCCGGCCAGCTTGCGGCGGGATCGAGCCAGCTCGAAGGCGTATCGCATGACCCGCTCACACCCTTTGTGGGTGAAGATGCCCGTCTGCACGGCGAATCCGTCGGGCGACCCCGCCTTGAAGATTCCCCCCAGCCGGGAGTACTCGCCCTCGGTGTTCTCCCGCACCACGGCCAGGTTCACCGTCTCCGGGGTGGCGTTGCGCAGCGGCGTGTCCACCCCGGGGTAGAGCCGTATGGGCCGCAAGTTGACGTACTGGTCGAACCCTTTGCGGATGTCCAGCAGCATCGTCAAAGAGATGTGGTCGGGCACCTTGGCGGCATCGCCGATGCACCCCAGGAAGATGGCGTCGAAGCGGCTCAGGGTGTCGAGCATGTCGGCGGGTGCCATGGCGCCGTCCTTCAGATACCGGTCGCATCCCCAGTCGAACCACTCGGTCTTCGCCCCGAAGCCGAAACGGCGGGCGGCGGCCACCAGCACCCGCTCGGCCTCTGCCGACACCTCCGTGCCGACGCCGTCCCCCGGCACCACCGCTATCCGATACTCCTGCATCAGGCCCTCCTCCGGACGATCGTCGACGCCGTTGCCGGCCGGTTGCACCGGCCCACTCCCTCTCCTCGAGGCCCTACGCCGTGGACAGCACTGCCGCCACTACCCGCTCCACCGACGGTATGGCCAGGTCTTCCAGCCCGGCCGACGACGGCAGCGGGATGTGAGGAGTGGTCACCCGAACGATGGGCCCGTCCAGGTCCCAGATGCACTCCTCCGCGACGATGGACGCCACCTCCGCCCCCCATCCGCAGAGGCGGGGGTTCTCCTCGACGGTGAACAGCCGTCCCGTCCGCCGCACCGACTCCAGGATGGTGGCGGTGTCGAGGGGGACCAGGCTGCGCACGTCGATGACCTCGGCGGAGACTCCGGCCTCCGCGAGGCGGGAGGCAGCCTCGAGGGCTACCGGGACCATGGCGGCCAGGGCCACGATGGTCACATCCGAACCGGCGTTCCGCACCACTGCGGTGCCGAGCGTGTCCACGATCTCCCCGTCGGGGACGTCTTCCTTGGTGGCGTACAGCTTCTTGTGATCGAAGAAGATCACGGGGTCGTCGTCCCGCACCGCCGCCGCCATGAGCCCCACGACGTCGCGGGGGGTGGCCGGGGCTACGACCTTGAGGCCGGGGACGGCCATCGCCCAGTTCTCCAGGCTCTGGGAGTGCTGGCCGCCAAAGCGCGTGCCGCCCCCGTTGGCGGTGCGGATCACCAGGGGCAGAGCGACCTGCCCACCGGTCATGTAGCGGGTCTTGGCGATCTGGTTGGCCACTCCGTCCCAGGCAACGGCGAGAAAGTCGCTGAACATGAGCTCGCCGATGGGGCGGAGGCCGTTCATGGCCGCCCCCATGATCGCTCCCACGATCGCCTGTTCGGAGATCGGGGTGTCGCGCACCCGGTCGGGGCCGAAACGCTCGAACAGGCCGACGGTGGTCTTGAAGACGCCACCGGCGGCGCCCACGTCCTCGCCGATGAACACCACTCGCGAGTCGCGCTCCATCTCCTGGGCGATGCCCCGGGCGATGGCCATCCGGTAGGTCAGTTCCGCCATTCCGAGCCCCCATTCGCCCAAACGTCGGTCATCAGGGAGGCGGGATCCGGCGGGGGAGCGGCGCGCACCGCCTCGGTCGCCTCGTCAACCTCGGCCTGCACCAGGCGCTCCATTTCGTCGAGGACGGTCACCGGGAAGCCCAGCCCCTCCAGCCGGGCCCGGTAGATGTCCACCGGGTCCCGCGCCATCCAGGCCGCGACCTCCTCATCGGGGCGGTACTTGCCCGGGTCGGCCCGGGAATGCCCCTTGTGCCGGTAGGTGAGCGCCTCCACCAACGAGGGGCCCTCGCCGCGCCGGGCCTGCCCGATGGTGGCCTCGGCGATCTCGTAGACCGCGTCGGCGTCGTTGCCGTCCACGATGATGCGGTCGAGGCCGTAGGCGGACGCCCGGTCGGCGGCGGGGTACTCCACCGGGATCACCGCCGAGATCGGGGTGTACTCCATGTAGAGGTTGTTTTCGCACACGAACACCACCGGCAGCTTCCAGACGGCGGCCAGGTTCACCGCCTCGTGGAAGGTGCCGATGTTGGTGGTGCCGTCGCCGAAGAAGCACACCGATACCTGCCCGGTGCCCCGCAGCACCCCGGCCCAGGCGGCACCCACCGCGACCGGCAGGTGCGAACCGACGATGGCGTAAGAGCCCATGGCGCCCTTGGAGACGTCGGTGATGTGCATCGACCCGCCCTTGCCCCCGCAGCACCCGATGCTGCGCTGGGCGCACTCACCCAGGATTCCGGCGACGGAGGCGCCGCGCAGCAGCATGTGGTTGTGGCCCCGGTAGGTGGCGAAGGACATGTCGTCGGCCCGCATGGCGGTCGCGAAGCCGGCGGCGACGGCCTCCTGGCCGAGCCCCAGGTGGGTGGTGCCCTGGACGAGACCCTCCATGAACAGGTCGTAGGCTCGCTTCTCGAGCATCCGGGCGCGCAACATGCCCTGGTAGAGGAGCAGGCGCGTGGCCTCGGTGATTTCGAAGGTGCCGGTCGGCGACGACATCAAGCGATACCCCCTTCAGCCTTCAGAGGGAGACGCCTCGGGCGATCGCCGGGGCGAGGCCCTGTGGGGAGGGCCGGGGTGCGGAGCGCCGGACGACCGGCCCTCTCGCGCCCGCTGCTCGGGGGCATGGGCAAGAGCGTCTCCGTGGTGGTAGTGTTCAATCGATTATCGAGGATAGCCGTCCGCGGCGAGGCGATGGGAGGCGATTTCCGAGTGATGCCGTCCTTCTGCCCCCGGCCGAGCCGGGTCATCCCCGGCCCGGGAGCGAGCGCAGGCACGCCTCGCGGCCCCCTCACGATACCGGGCGGGTTCCTCCACCGTTTGGGGGATCGGTAGCCGTGGCCACGGTGGTGCTCCTCGGGACGCTGGACACCAAGGGCCGGGAGTACGAGTTCCTCAGGGAGCAGGTGCGGGCGGCCGGGTGCGAGATCCTCCTGGTGGATGGCGGCGTCATGGGCCCTCCGCAGGTTGTGGCCGACATCACCGCCGACGAGGTGGCCCGCGCCGCCGGGGAGGAGCGCGCCGCCCTGGCCGCGTCCGGCGACCGGGGCGCTGCCGTGGAAGCCATGAGCCGCGGCGCCGCGGTCGTGCTCGAGCGCCTCCATGCCGCCGGGCGCCTCCACGGTGTGCTCGGCATGGGAGGGTCCGGAGGCTCGTCGCTGATCAGCGGGGCGGTGCGGGGCCTGCCGATCGGGGTGCCCAAGCTGATCGTGTCCACGATGGCCTCCGGCGACACCCGGCCCTTTGTGGGGTCGAGCGACATCGGACTGATGAACGCGGTCGTCGACATCGCCGGGATCAACGGGGTGTCGGAGCGGATCCTCGGCAACGCGGCGGCGGCTATGGCCGGCATGGCCCGCCACTACGCTGGGTTCGTGCCCCGTGCCTCCGGCAAGCCCCGCATCGGAGCCACCATGTTCGGGGTGACCACCCCCTGCGTGGACGAGGCGCGGGCCCGGCTCGAGGCCCTGGGCTACGAGGTGCTCGTCTTCCACGCCAACGGCAGCGGGGGCCGGGCAATGGAGGCCCTGATGGCCGGCGGGCAGATCAGCGGGGCCCTCGACGTCACGACAACCGAGCTGGTTGATGAGGTTGTGGGGGGGATCCTCTCCGCCGGACCGGAGCGCCTGGAGATGGCCGGGTCGCAGGGTCTGCCCCAGGTCGTGTCGCTCGGCGCCCTCGACATGGGCAACTTCGGGCCGATGGACACGGTGCCCGAGCGCTACCGGGGCCGCAACCTCTGCCGTCACAACGCGGCGACCACCCTGATGCGGACCACTCCCGAGGAATGCGCTGCCGTGGGCCGCCTCATGGCGGCGAAGCTGAACCGGGCTCTCGGTCCCCTGACGCTGTTCATCCCGCTTCGGGGCTTCTCGGCCATCGGCACCGATGGGGGTGTGTTCCACGACCCGAAGGCCGATGCCGCGCTGATCGGCGAGTTGAAGGCGGGCCTCGACCCGGGAGTCGAAGTCGTCGAGATGGACACCGGCATCAACGACCCGGCCTTCGCCAACGCGATGGCTCAGCGCCTGCACGAGCACTACCAGGAATGGGCGGGCCGGCCGAGGCCCGGCGAGCAAGACTCTGCAGCGGACCTCAAGGAGGCAAGGGAGCAGCGACTCAAGGCTGTCGCTCGGCCGTAGGACACGGCCGACGGGAGTAGGCGTCTAGGAAAGGAGCCGGTCGGAATGGCCGACACGAGCAAAGTTGTCAAGCAGTTCCTGGGGGACGACAAGTTCTCCATCAAGTGGGACAGCGAGGCGGAGAAGCAGCTCTTCTGGGTGTACGACGACCTGCACTGCCCACACCCCCTCTCGCCGATGTACTTCGACATCGGCGGCTGGTGGATGACTTGCGACCACATGTTCCGCCGCTTTGGGACGCCATTCGCTGCGGACTGGATCGCCAAGAACGTCAACGGGTACCTGTACACCGCCGCCGTCCCGGCCGATGCCGACTGCCTGGTCGACGGCGAGGAGTACGGGAACGTGTACCGGGCGCGAGTCCCCGTAGCCGACCCGGCATACCCGGGCAAGATCGGCCCGTACCTCGGAGCGGTGCTCCCGGTCTACGGCCGTGAGTTCGACGGCTGGTGGCGGGAGCGCCTGGTCCCCGAGATCAAGCGGAACTTCGAGTACCTCGAGGGGAAGATCGACCGCTGGGACGAGATCGATCTCCTGGAATGGGCGACCATCCTCGAGGACGCGATGGACATCCACGATCGTCACTGGAAGATCCACTGGATGCTGAACTTCGCCCAATTCTCCGGGACCATGGGCCTGCAGGCAGTGGTCCAGGAAGCGCGCGGTGAGGTAGATACCTCCCTCCTCGGCCGTCTGCAGAACTCCGCCAACGACCGCAACTGGGACCGTATCGAGGCGCTGTGGAAGATGAAGGAGGAGATCAAGGGCGACGAAACCCTCACCGCGGCCTTCAAGGCCGAGAGCGGCCCGGCGGTGATGGCCGCGTTGGAGAAGACCGACCGGGGCAAGAAGTTCATCGTCGAACAGATTCGCACCTACCAGCGTGAGTTCGGCTGGGCGGCGGTCTGGGTGCACGAGTTCACCTTCCCGACGGCCTTCGAGGATCCCACCCCGTTCATCGAGACGGTCAAGGGGTACATCGAGACCGACTACGACTATCCGTCGCACGTCAAGGCCCTCGCCGAGGACATCAAGAAGGCCTGTGTGGAGCTGGTGGAAGGGCTGACGGGCGAGGCCCGGGCCAAGGTGGAGGCGGCCAACGCCATCAACCTGAAGATGGCCCCTCTCACCCCCGACCACCACTTCTACATCGACCAGAGCACCAACGCTCACCTGCGCCTGGTGCTGATCTGCATCGGGAAGAAGCTGGTGAAGGCCGGGCTGCTCGACAACCCTGAGGACGTCATGTACCTCAGGTACAACGAGCTGCGCTACCTGATCGGTGACCCCACGTTCGACGCCAAGTCGCTGGTGGCCGCCGCCCGGGCGGCGCACCAGGCGGCCTACGGCATCAAGCCACGGGGCTGGATCGGCACCGCCACCGAGTCGCAGCTGGCCTTCCCGTACCTGGGCCTGTGGGGCTTCCCCGAGAAGCTCTACATCGAGCAGGCCGAGGCCACCGACACGGTGCAGGGCCTGGCGGCGTCGCCGGGCGTGGTCGAGGGCATCGCCAAGGTCGTCATGACCATCGACGAGTTCGACAAGGTCGAAAAGGGCGACATCCTGGTCTGCCAGATGACCAACCCGGCCTGGGTGACCCTGTTCACCAAGATCATCGGCCTGGTCACCGATGCCGGCGGCCCGGTGTCGCACCCCGGAGTGCTGAGCCGTGAGTTCGGCATCCCGGCGGTCGTCGGCTCGAGCGTCGGCACTACCCGGATCAAGGACGGCGATCGGATCCGAGTCAACGGGTCCACCGGCCTGGTCGAGATCCTGTCCTAGTAGGCGAGACCACATGACCCACCGCACGGATCCGGAACTCGAGCCCATCGCCCGACAGGTTCTGTCGGCGCAAGTGAAGGATCGGATCTTGCAGTGGATCCTGGAAGGAGAGCTGGCCCCCGGGTCTCGCATCGTCGAGACCCGGGTGGCCCGCCGTCTGGGCACCAGCCAGGCGCCGGTGCGCGAGGCACTGCGCGACCTGGCCACGCTGGGGTTTGTCGAGATCCGGCCCTATCAGGGGTCCCGGGTGCGCCAGCCGAGCCGGCGAGAATTGCGCGAGGCCATCGTGGTGCGCGGCGAACTGGAATCGCTGGCCGGCCGGCTGGCGGCGCCCCGCATGACCGACGAATGCCTCGAACGCCTCGAGAGCCTCATGGTCGGGATGGCGGTGTCGGCCGATCGCGGCGACCCCCACGAACAGGCTTTGCAGAACACCGAGTTCCACGCCGCCATCGTGGAGGCGGCGGCGAACCGGTCGCTCGAGCGCCTCTGGAGGATGCTCGAGCCGTTTGGGCGCACGTACGTGACCGCCACTCTCCCGGGCATCGACCTGCGGTGGCTGGGGAGCGTCACCGCACCATCATCGAAGCGCTCCGGGCTCGCGACCCCGAGGGCGCCGGGGCCGCACTGCGGGAGCACGCGGTGGAGGCGGGCCGGCTGATTGCGGACCTTTCTGACGGCGACCGCCCGTTCGGCGGTGGCCCTCGTTGAGAGATTGAGTCGGACGAGTCGAGGAGAGCGGATGGCTCAGCTATCGGAACAGATGTCCGCGGGCCCGGCCAGGATCCGCGTCGACGTCCTGGGGAGCGACGTCCCCGAGCACGTGCTCGAGGACTTGGACTTCCTCAACTACCGGCTCGCCGACGTGCGGCTGGAGCCGGAGGCGACCCTCGGGTCCCCCGACCTCGTGTGGGACCGTGACGCCGCCGCCAAGGCGGTCCGCTACGACGGCCGTATGATCCGCTTCGACGGCGACTGGGCCGCCGGGCCGCTGCAGAAGGCGATGGTGGCCCTGCTCGCCTTGCGCATGGAGGAGCACGGCCTGCACCCCTTCCACTCCTCGGCGGTGCACTACCGCGGCAAGGCGGTGCTCTTCCTCGGCGGCGAATCCAACCACGGCAAGAGCATGAGCCAGATCGAGGCCTGCCGGCGCGGCGGCAAGCTCATCTCCACCGAGACCACGGTCATCGACGACGCCGGCATCGCCGTGGCCGGCTCCAAGACCGTCTTCCTCAAGTCGCGGGCCAAGGGCACGGAGCGCGCCGACAAGGCCTCTCCCGAGGCAGGGGCGGCGAAGTTCTTCGGCGAGATGCCGACCTGGGAGGAGCACCTCGACCCGGCCGCCATCGACGTCGTAGTCGTCCCCTCGATCGACGGCAACTACGCCCCGATCACGGTGGAGATGATCCCCTTCGAGCGCCAGTTCCAGACGCTGCACTCCTTGCAGAACTACCTCCACCTGAACGAGCTGCTGGCCGTGGGGTGGCCCATGCCGCTGGTGGACACCGAGGAGCTGCGCCATCGCCGCGCCGCCTTCCTGGAAAGCTTCTGCACCCGCCCCTACTTCCTCATCCGGGCTGCCACCCCGCAGGTGCTCATGGATGAGGCGGACCGGGTCATCTGATATGCAGGCCTTCCAGTACGCCCGGCCGCAGACGGTCGCCGAGGCCCTGGCCCTGCTCGCCGAACACGGCACCCGAGCCCGCATCCTGGCCGGCGGCACCGACCTGGTGATCGGGCTGCGCAACGGCGAGATCCGGCCCACGGTGGTGGTCGACCTCAAGCGGGTAGCCGCGCTGAGCCCGGGCATCCGCCTCGAAGACGGCCACCTCTGCATCGGCGCCACCACCGTGATGCGAGCGGTCGAACAGGACCCCGGGGTGCTGCGCCACTTCCCGGCCCTGGCCGAGGCCGCCGGCTGCGTGGGGTCGGTGCAGATTCGCAACCGGGCCACGGTCGTGGGGAATGTCTGCAACGCGTCACCGGCCGCCGACACCGCCCCGCCGCTGCTGGTGTACGGGGCGTTCGTGGTGGCGGCGAGCCCGGGGGGAGAGCGCCGCATTCCCATCGACGACTTCTTCATCCGCTCCGGTCAGACCACCCTGAAGGCGGGGGAGCTGGTCACCGGCGTCGACCTGCCGCTGCCCGAGCGGCGGATGGGATCGGCCTACACCCGGCTCACCCGGCGCCGGGGCACCGACCTGGCGTCGATCACCCTTTGCGTGGGAGTCGACGAGGCCGGGGTCACCCGCCTCTCCTACGGCAGCGTGGGGCCGCGGCCCGTGCTCGTTCTCGACGAGAGCGGGACCCTGGCCGACCCCGCGGCCCCCGAAGAGGCGAAGGCTTCCATCCTCGAGAGCATGTTGGGCGGCGCCAGTCCCTCTCCGCGCTCCATGCGCGCCGGCCCCGAGTACCGCCTGGCGATGCTCCGTGTGCTCGGGCGACGCGCCCTGCAGAGCGCCGTTGAACGACTGGCGAAGGGACAGGCTGGATGAACGATCGCTTCCCCATCGATCTGAGGGTTAACGGGCAGCGTCACCGCCTGGACGTGCTCGTCTACCACACCCTCCTCGACTTCCTCCGCGACGACCTCGGCCTCACCGGCACCAAGGAGTGCTGCGTGGTGGGGGAGTGCGGGGCCTGCACGGTGATCGTCGACGGCCGTGCGGTGAACTCCTGTCTGATGCTGGCGGTGGAAGCGGACGGCTGTGAGGTGGTCACCGTCGAAGGGTTGGCCGCCGGGGGGCACCTCAGCCCGCTGCAGGAGGCCTTTCTCGATCACGGGTCCGCCCAATGCGGCTTCTGCATCTCGGGCCAGCTCATGTCGGCTCAGGGGTTGCTGATGGAGAACCCGCATCCCACCGTCGACGACGTGCACGAGGCGCTGGCCGGCAACCTGTGCCGCTGCGCCGGGTACGGCCAGATCACCGAGGCGGTTCTCGCCGCCGCCGAGGAGGCGGCCCGATGACCGAGCACTCGATCGGATCATCCCCGCCGCGAATCGGCGGACTGGGCCGGGTCACCGGGCGCCAGGAGTACCTGGCCGACATCAAGCTGGCCGACGTTCTGCAGGTGAAGCTGGTCACCATCGACTGCGCCCGGGCCCGGATCGTGTCCATCGACACGAGCGCCGCCCTCGAGGTTCCCGGCGTGCGGCTGGTGATGACTGCCGCCGACCTCCCTCAGCCGGTACCCCGTTTTGGCCCCCACGCCGACGACCGCCCCGTCCTGGCGGTGGGGCAGGCCAACTACCACGGGGAGCCGATAGCGGCAGTGGCCGCCGAGACAAAGGAGGCGGCCGAGGAGGGGGTCCGCCTGGTGCGGGTGGAGTACGAGGCCCTGCCGGCGATCTTCACGGTGGACGCCGCCCTCGACCCGGGCGCCTTCCTCATCCAGGACCCGGCCATCCGCCGGCCCAACGACCCGCTGGCCCTGACGAACCTGTTCTCCGAGCACCGCTTCGGCTGGGGCGATGTGGACGCCGTGGCGGGCGAGACCGACCTGGTCATCGAGAACACCTACGAGTACCCGATGGTGACCCACTTTGCCATCGAACCTCACGGCTGCATCGCCGCCCCGGATGGGGACGGGGTGGTGGTCTGGAGCACCAACCAGCACCCCTTCCAACTGCAGAAGATCCTGGCCAAGGTGCTGGGCCTGCCGCTGGCCAAGGTGCGGGTGATCGCCCCCGACCTCGGCGGCGGCTTCGGCGGCAAGCAGTGGCCCAACATCCAGCCCCTGCTCGCCTTCATGGCGCTGCGGGCGGGGCGTCCGGTGCGGATGGTCATGACCCTCGAGGAGACCTTCCAGGCGGTGCGCCGCACCTCGGCCAAGGTGCACATCCGCACCGGCCTCAAGAGCGACGGCACCCTGGTCTTCGAGGACATCGTGAGCAACTTCCTGATCGGGGCCTACGCCGACATCGCCGACAGGGTGGTGAGCAAGGGCAACTACCTGGCAGCCGGGCCCTACCGGGTGCCCGCGGTGCGCATCATCGCCCGGGGCGTGTTCTCCAACACCCCGACGGCCACCGCCATGCGCGGCTTCGGGGTGCCGGAGACGGCCTGGGCCCGGGAGATGAACCTCGACGATGGCGCGCTCGCCCTGGGCCTCGACCGCCTGGAGATCCGGCTGCGCAATCTGGCTCACTACGGCGATGAGTTCGTCCCCGGGGACACCCCCGCCGACGGGCGCTGGGATCAGGCGGTCCGGCGGGCGGCTGAACTGATCGACTGGGGCAAGCCGCTGCCGCCGAACTGCGGGCGCGGCCTGGCCGTGGCCGCCAAGTCCGGGCCGACCACCGGGCTCTCCTACTCCACGGTCCGCCTGCTCGGCGACGGCAGCGCCATCGTGTTCTCGGGCACGAGCGACATGGGGCAGGGCGCCCGCACCGTGTTCGCCCAGATCGCCGGTGAGGAGCTCGGCGTGGCGGTCGACGATATCGCGGTGGTCATGGGCGACACCTCGGTGGTGCCCTACGACCAGCAGACCTCGGCCAGCCGCTCCACCGTGATCATGGGGACGGCGGTGCTCAACGCCTGCCGGGACATCCAGGCCCAGGTGCGTGCCACGGCGTCGCGGCTGCACGGGGTCGAGGAATCGGCCATCACCGTGGATCGCGGCGTGGTGCGCCTCCCCGACCGGGAGCTGCCGATCGTCGACGTGGCAAAGGCCGGGCTCGGCAAGATGGGCGGGGAATACGTCGGCAACGGGATCGGGCGCAAGGACGCCGTCCCCGGCCACCCCCTCCAGGGCACGGCCGCCTTCTTCGAGTTCAACTGCACCGCCATCGAGGTCCAGGTGGACCCGGGGACGGGGGAGCTCACCGTGCTGCGGCACGTGACGGTGGGGGACGCCGGCAAGTCGCTCAACCCCATGCAGGTGCGGGGGCAGGACGACGGGGCGGCGATCCAGGGCCTGGGCCACGCCATGATGGAGCATTACATCTTCGACGAGACCGGCCGGGTGCGTAACCTGGGGGCCATCGACTACCGCATCCCCACCAGCAAGGACTTGCCACTGGAACTGATCAGCGAGCAGATCGAGAACGGCGACGGGCCCGGGCCCTATGGGGCCAAGGGGGTCAGCGAGGGCAGCATCCTGTGCGTGGCCCCGGCGCTGGGGGCGGCGGTGCGCGACGCCATCGGCATCGCCATCCGTGACCTGCCGCTGTCGCCGGAGCGGGTCTGGCGGGCAATGCGAGACGGGCGATGACCACTTACCGCGAGGTGGGGCCGGCGGGGGAGATCCCTCCGGTCAAGCTCGTCGAAGCCGCCCGGATGGTGAAGCAGGGCCGCGCCTTCTCGCTTTCGGTGGGCCGGTACCCGGGCATGCCTCTGTTCCCGGGGCACCCTCCTTTCCAGGTGCTGCTCTACCGCACCCCGGAAGGCATCCGGGCCGAGGGGGCGCAGCCCTGGGGCCCGCCTAACGACGTGGGCCTGGGCTACATGGCGGAGTACCTCCTGGCTACCTCGCACTCCGGGGCTCACATCGACGCCCTGGCGCACATGACGGTGGGCCCCGACAGCCACTGGTACGGCGGGGGGAACACCGCCGAGCACCTCACCGACAAGGGCCCCAGCTGGGGCGATGCCGAGAAACTGCCCCCCTTCTTCACCCGGGGGGTGCTGCTCGACCCGCCCACCTACCGGGGCCTCGACGCCCTGCCGGCGAGCGAGCCGGTGGGGGCCGACGAACTGAAGGCGATCGCCGCCGCCCAGGGGGTGGAGGTGCGCCGCTGGGACGCGCTGCTCATCCGCACCGGGTACCTGAAGTACTGGCCCGATGCCGCCGCGATGGCCGAGCACAAGACCGCCGGCCCGGACCTCTCGGCGGCGGAGTGGATGCTGGAGCAGGGAGTGATCGCCACCGGCACCGACACCGAGACCTACGAGGTGCAGCCCGCCCCCGACCGGGGAGTGCCGGCCAACCCCCAGCCGGTCCACACCCGCCTGCTCATCGAGAACGGCATCTACCTCATGGAGAGCCTCTACCTCGAGGAGTTGGCCCGGGAGCGGGTCTACGAGTTCCTCTTCGTGGCCCTGCCGCTGAAGATCAGGGGAGGGACGGGGTCGATGATCGACCCGCTCGCTGTGATCTGAGGGAGCGACCGTGAGAGCCCTCGTCCTCGCCGGACCGGGCGAGCTCTCGGTAGAAGAGAGGCCCCGCGCGTCCCCCGGATCGGAGCAGGCGCTCTGCCGGGTGCGGGCGCCGTCCATCTGGGGCACCGACGCTCACCTGATACGCCGGGACTACCCGGGCTTGTGGCCCCCGCCGTACCCCTTCATCCCGGGGCACGAGTGGGCGGATGGGATTGTGGAACTGGGTCCGGGCCGTGCCGAGATGGGGGGGTGGTGAGCGACCGGGTGGCCGGCACCTTTCGCGGCGCCTGCGGGCTCTGTCGGCGCTGCATCGAGGGCCGCTACAACCTGTGCGAGGACTACGGCCCGCCGGGGCTCCACCGCCAGTACGGCCACACCGCCCAGGGCGCCTGCGCCGGGTTCGTGGTGCAGGGGGTCAAGGCCGTCTTCTACCTGCCGGATCGGCCGGGCCTCCACGAGGGGGCGCTGCTCGGCCCGGCTTCCACTGCCTGGCACACCGCGAACCGGGGCGGGGTCCAGCCCGGGGACACGGTGGCGGTCATGGGCCCGGGCCCCCAACTCCCGGGTGCGCTCCCGCAGCACCGGGTCGGGCTCCAGTTCCCACAAGGGGCCCAGCACCTCGGCCGCCTCGGCGCCGCTCCCGAGACGGCCTGCCATCACGCCGTGGGCCCGGCCTGGGGGAGCCGCTCGCGGGTGTGCACGGACATGGCGGCGAACAGGGCAATCGCGGCGGCGATCGCGCCGGCCGTCACGTACACCATCGTCTCGGGCCGGGCCGCCGCCCCGTCGCCGTAGAGTTGGCCGACGATCAGGGGCAGGATGGTCGAACCGAGGCTGCCCCCGATCAGGAAGAGCGCCGTGACCTGGCTGGTGATCGGCATCCGCTCGCCGGCGTAGTTGATGCTGCTGGGGATCATCGAGGCGATGCTCATCCCCAGGATGATGGTGCCGATCCACAGCGCCGGCGTCGCATCGGGCAGCAGCGCGATGAGGGCGATGCCGGCGGCCGCGCCGACCAGGTCGATCCGCAGCATGCCCCCGGCCCGCAGCCGCAGGGCCAGGGGGATGGCGATCAGCCGGCCCACGACCAGGCCGCCCCAGAATATCGAGTTCACCACCCGGGCCAGTGACTCCGAGTAGAAGAGGTCGTCGGCGTAGGAGGTGATGTAGGCGCCGAAGGCGAGTTCGGCGCCCACGTGCATGAAGAAGAAGGCCGAGATCAGGGCGATGATCAGCGCGTGGCGGCGCAGGGTGCTGCGGATGCCCACGGCCGGCTGTTCCACGGGCGGGCTCTCCGGGCTGGGCATCCTCGCCAGCCAGAGCGTCACCGGCAGCATGAGGGCGGCGTACAGCCAGTAGGTGGTGACCGCGTTGTCGGTGGCCGCGGCGAAGCCGTTCATCACCAGGGGGCCGAGGAACGCCCCGATGCCGAAGCAGAGGTGGAGGGCGTTCATGTAGGGCGGGACGTCGCTGCCGTACAACCACACCAGCAGGGTGTTGCCCCCGACGTCCATGATCCCCAGGGCCAGGCCGATGAGGAAGAAGACCCCGATCAGCAGCCACAGCTCGCCCAGCCACGGGATGGTGACCGTCAGCAGGGCCATCGCCAGCAGCGAGACGGCCAGGATCCGGTGGCCGACGAGGCGCACGTACAGGCGGCCGCCGACGATGGAGCCCACCATGTAGCCCAGCGACATGACCACGACGAGAAAGCCCACCTGTGAGGTCGTGGAGTGGCTCTGTTCCTCCAGGGCGTTCATGCCCGGGCCGATGGAGGTGAGCATCAGGCCCAGCAGCAGGTAGGCGGCGTAGTAGGCCCCGGCGATCCGGAGCTTGCGCGCTTTGGGCAGTAGGGAGGGGGCGGTGCTGCCCAGTGTCATGTTGCTCTCCCGTCGCGGTGTTCCTTCACGCCGCGCCCTGCGGGGCGTGCGAGCAGGCTACCCCAGCGCTCGGCCGGCAGGCGCGACCCCTGGCGGCTCGTTCCGGAGGAGGGACGGCGGCCCCGTTCGCGGAGTCAGGGCCGCACCCCGGCGATCAGCTTGTCGTACAGGGCGGCCACGTTCTCCCGCTGGATGTGGCCCATCATGTACTCCTGGCCGATGTCCACGGGGAAGCGGTCGGCGAAGGATATGCGGGCGATGCACTCCTCCTTGGTCCAGCCCTGGGCGACCCCGGTGGCCACCGCGGTGACCCACTCGAGCAGGAAGGCCCGCTGCACATCCACGTAGGCCTTGGTGGTCACCGGGCCGTGGCCGGGCACCACGTGGTCTACGTCGAGAGCGCGGATGCGCTCGAGGGCGGCGAGCCACTGGTCCACGTTGGAGACGTAGAGCCACGTCTGGCACCGGCAGAAGATCGTGTCGCTGGTGAAGACCACTCGCTCCTCGGGGACATGGACGGCGATCTGCCCGACGGTATGGCCCGGGGTGAAGAGCAGTTCGAACGTGTGCCCGCCCACCTTCAGGGTGAGGTCCTGGCTGAAGGTGATCGCCGGGCGGTTGGGGTCCTGGAAGTAGGTCTCCTCGTCCGGGAAGATCGCCGCGCTTTGGGGGTCGTCGGTGGGGATCGCCTCTGCGGCGTAGGAGTACGGACTGGGATGCTGGGTGGCGAGCATGAAGTTGCGGGCTGCCTCGACGTGGGCGATCACCGGCCCGGCTCCCCGGAAGTAGTAGTTGCCGAAGATGTGGTCCACGTGGTGCTCGGTGTTGATCAGGTAGCGGATCGGCCCGTGCGCCTCGGCTTCGGACCGCATCGCCACCGCTTTGGTGGGCAGTTGCGGGGTGTCGATCACCACGACCCCGTCGGAGGTGACCACGAAGCTGGGGTTACAGCCCCGCTGAGTCGTATCGGTGTAAACGCGGGGCGTCACTTCTTGCATGGTGGTCTGCTTCCCTTTCGTGCGGTCTGGGCTTCAATGTCGTCTCCGAAGGTCTCACCCGGCTGCTCACTGCGTGGCGGTCAGGCCTCCGTCGATGTGCAGGATCTGCCCGGTGACGAAGGAGGACGCATCGGAGCAGAAGAACAGCACGGCGCCGATCAGGTCCTCGGGGGTGCCCACCCGGGCCAGCGGGATGCGCGACACGACTCCCTGGAGGAAGGCAGGATCCTCGAGCAGCATGGCCACCTGCGGGGTGTCCACGAAGGTGGGGGCAATGGCGTTCACCGTGATGTTGTAGGGGGCCCACTCCGTGGCCATCTGGCGGGTCAGGGAGCTGATCGCCCCTTTGGCGGCCACGTAGGCGGAGTAGCCCGCGTTGATGCCGAGGGACGCCCGCACCGAGGAGATGTTCAGCACCCGGCCGCCCCGCCCGGCGGCGATCATGGCTCGCACCGCCGCCTGGGTGGGCAGCAGGTTGGCCCGGACGTTGAGTTCGAAGATCCAGTCCCAGGCGTCGCGGGGGTACTCGTGGGCCGGGAAGAGCACCTTGCCCGCCCCACCGCCGATGGCGTTGATGATGATGTCGAGCCGGCCGAACTCGGCCAGGGTCTCGGCGACCGCCCGGTCGGCGTCCTCCTCCCTGGTCATGTCGCCGGCTACGGTGAGCGAGCGGCAGCCCGAGGCCCGCACCTTCTCCGCCGCGGGATCTCCGAGCTCGCGGGTGCGCTCCACGATCACGATGTCGGCCCCGGCGCCGGCCAGGCCGCACGCTAGGGCGGACCCGATGCCCCCTCCGCCCCCGGGGATGAGGGCGACCCGGCCGTCGAGTCGGAACTTGTCCAGGACGCTCATGCTCTCTCCCTTCCGGGGGTGGGACCGTTGCCGCCCCGGCCTGTTGGACGGCGGCCGCCACGGCCCGCCGCCCGGCTCATGCTTTGCGGGCGTGCACGAACGCCCGGATCGCCTCAGCCGTCTTGGTCACCGAAAGCCCGTACTTCTCCAGCAGCGCCTGGTCGGGGCCCGACTCCCCGAAGATGTCGGCCAGGCCGTGGCGCTTCACCGTCACGGGGAAGCGGTCGCCGAGCACCTCGGCCACCGCGCCGCCCAGGCCTCCGATGATGCTCCCCTCCTCCGAGGTGATGACGAAACCGGTGGCCTGCGCCGCCTGCACGATGCCCTCGGCGTCGAGGGGCTTCAGCGTGGGCACGTGGACCAGGTGCACGTCGATGCCCTCGCGGGCCAGGATCTCCGCGGCTTCGAACGCCCGCACGGTCTGGGTCCCGGTGGCGAAGACGGTCACGTCGCCGCCGGAGCGCACCACGGCCACCCGGCCGAGTTCGAAGTTGTAGGTGTCGTCGAAGAGAACCGGTGACGCCTGCCGGGTGAGGCGCAGGTAGACCGGCCCACGGTAGGCGGTGATCGCCCGGATGGCCTGGCGGGTCTCCACCTCGTCGGCGGGCACCACCGTGACCATGCCGGCCATGGCCCGCATGATGGCGATGTCGTCGAAGATGAGATGGGTCTTGCCGGTCATGCCGGCGAGGAGCCCGGAGTAACCGCCGACGATCTTCACGTTGAGCTTCGGCTGGGCGATGAGCACTCGAATCGAGTCGAGGGCCCGGGCCACGGCGAAACAGGCGAAGGTGGAGACGAAGGGGATGAAGCCCACCGTGGCCATGCCGGCGGCGGCGCCGAGCAGGTTCTGCTCGGCGATGCCCATCTGGAAGAATCGGTCCGGGTGGGCGTTCTCGAAGATGTCGGCCCGGGTCGAGCTGCCCAGGTCGCCGTCCAGGACCACGATGCGGGGGTCGGTCTTGCCCAACTCGGCGACGGTCTCGCCGAAGGCGACCCGGAGTGGCTTGCCGGGAGCGAGGGTCACGATGCACCTCCCTGCGATGCCGCCGTCTCTGCTTCGCCGAGTTCGGTCAGCGCGATCCTGAGCTCCTCGGCATCGGGGACCCGGGTGTGCCACTCGTAGTTGCCCTCCATGTAGGAGACGCCTTTGCCCTTGATGGTGTGGGCCACGATGGCCACCGGCCCGCCTCTGTGGTCGCGGGCCGCCTCGATGGTGGCCAGGATCTCAGCCATGTCGTGGCCGTCCATCTCCAGCACCTTCCAGCCGAACGCCGACCACCGATCGGCCAATTGGGTCCCCGTGTACGGCGGCAGTCGCTTCTCGGGGGCTTCGCCGCGCCAGCCGAACTGCTGGAGCTTGTTGTGGTCGATGATGGCCACCAGGTTGTCGAGGGCATAGCGCTCGGCTACGTGAGCGGCCTCCCAGACCACTCCCTCGTTGCATTCGCCGTCGCCCAGCATCACGTACGTGGTGAAGTCCTTGCCCGCGGCCCGCCCCCCGAGGGCGATGCCCAGGCCGCCGGAGAACCCGAGGCCCAGCGAACCCGACGACATGTCGATGCCCGGAGTGATCGCCATGTCGGGGTGGCCCTGAAGCCGGGAATCGATGGCGTCGAAGGTCCTGAGCTCCTCGAGGGGGAAGTAGCCGCGCATTGCCAGCACCGTGTAGACGGCAATGGAGCTGTGACCCTTGGAGAGGATGAAGCGGTCACGATCGGGCCAGTCCGGCTCCTCGGGGCGCACCCGGAGGATCCGGTGGTAGAGGGCGATCAGCATGTCGATCGCCGACAGGGGCCCCCCCAGATGGCCGCCGTGCGCCCCGGCGATCGTGCGGACGATGTGGACCCGCGCCCGGCGGGCAAGATCCTCGAGCTCGGCCACGCTCGGGCCGGCTTCGTTCGGGCCGGTCTTCACTGTCTGCCTCCTCGGCGCTTTCGCCCTCGGCGTCTGCTACTAGGCCTTCTTGTCCCACGAGCCCGGCACCACGGGCGGGGAGAACGACGTCACCAGCTCCAGGGGACCCGGGCCCAGGGAGACGGTGGCGTGGTGGACCCCCACGGGGATGTAGACGGCTGTGCCCGGCTCCAGGGGGACGCTGCCCTCGGGGCTCACGAGCTCGCCGCGGCCGGCCACGCAGAACACGACCTCTTCCTGGGTGGGGTGGACGTGCCCCGGGGGAGCCGAGCCGGGCGGGAACACCGAGTACCCGACGGTAAGGTTCTGGGCCCCGACGCTCTCCGGGCCGACGTACAGGAGCCAGTCGCGTCCCGGGAGATGGACGACCTGGGCCTCATTGCGCCCTACGGCTTTGAGCATGCGTCCCCTCTTCGGCCCGCGCCGCGACGGCTCGGGCGATCATCGATAATCGAGCGCGGCCACGATACGCCGCAACGGAATGCCCGTCAACTGAACCGGGAGCTTCGGTCCCGGGGCCCGTGCGACCCCCCGGCTGCAGGCGCCCGACGCTCACGGCGGAGGCGGCGCGAGGCTTGGCGGCGAGACGGCATGGGGACCGGGAGGGATGGTGGCCCGAGCCCAGTCGGCGGCGGCGACGAGGCGGCTCATGACCTCTACGGCGAACTGGATCTGGCGCAGGCAGGCGTCCCGCCACACGCCGCTCTCGATGAAGGCGTGGTGCCGGCCGGGTTCCATGAAGTCGTAGCCG
Organism: Actinomycetota bacterium; assembly: GCA_043810615.1. Taxonomy (GTDB): domain Bacteria; phylum Actinomycetota; class Acidimicrobiia; order Spongiisociales; family UBA11373; genus VGBK01. Next base: position 20,112 of record JBDROA010000124.1, read on the forward strand.
GAAAGCTCCCGGCACCCGGTCGCCCCGTACTCCCGGGCGAAGTCGGCGATCAGCGCCTGGGTGAGCCGCCGGGCTTCGCTCTTGGCCCGGGCGTGATCGGGGATGAGGCGCCCGGCGAGCCGTCCCACCGCCAGGGCGGCGCCGGTGATGGCCCCGCACATCCCTCCGGAGTAGGCGATGCCGCCGTTGAGGGCCATGGCGGCGGAGGAATCGCCGGCGCCGGGCAAGGCGAAGTGCTCCTGGAGCACGACGAGGGCGGTCTCGGCGCAGCCGAAGGTGTTGGCGTCGTCGAGGAACAACTGCTCGACCCGCCGCTTCAGGTCGGGGGTGACCACTCTGGGTCCTCAGGCGCCGGCGAAGTAGTCGAGCACGAGCAATGCGTCGGCGTGGGGGCGGGCGAGGGCGATGAAGGCGGCGTGGTCGGGGTGAGGGGCGTAGGTGTCCCGGTCGGCCTCCGAGGCGAAGGAGACCACGAAGCAGTGGGTGAAGCCCTGGCTCAGGCCCTGCACGCTTACGTCGCGACCCCACTCGAAGCCGGCGATCTGGGGGATCTTGCCGGGCAGATCCCGGAAAGCGTCTTCGATCTCGCGGATCTTCTCGGCGGCGGTTTCCGGCTTCCACCGGAACAGGACGACGTGGCGCAGCATGCTTACTTCTCTAGTCCGTGGGCCCGCCAGGCTAGCCGACCGGGGGGCGGGCTTCGGACGCGAGAAGACACAGAGGCGGCTCTCCGGCGGGTCTTCGACCGCGGAGCGACGGAGGGGACGAGGGCGCCGGATCGGGGCGGCCCGAACCGTCCGGAGGGAGGCCGCGAAGGGGCGGCGGGCGGCCGGCGCCCCGGCTCCTTCGTTCAGGTGGCCGGTCGGCTCAGCTCGCGCTGGTAGGCCTTCCAGCCGGGGCACCACCTGGTGTGCCAGCGCCACAGGCGCGACATGATGCGGTCCGGTTCGGCCTCGGCACGGTGTCGCATGGGGCAGTCGGCGCACTTCGACTTCATGCGTCACAGGCTAGGCCGCTCCCGGCTTGTGCGGCCGCTGCGTCCGGGCCATAGTCGGGGCGACGCCGCCGAGGAGGAGAGCGTGGGCAGGAGAGGTTCGTTTGCCGCCGTCGCCGCGGCTGTGCTGATCGCCGGGTGCGGCGGGGGAGCGGAGGCCGCCACCCGCGAAGCCGTCATCGAGACGATCTCCCCGGCCGAGGCGGGGGAGATCGTCGCTTCGGTCGGCCTGGTGGTGCTCGACGTGCGCACCCCGGAGGAGTTCGGCGCCGGTCACCTGGCCGGAGCGGTGAACCTGGACTTCTACGCGGCCACCTTCGCCGACGGCCTCGCCGCCCTTGACCGCGAGGCTCCCTACTTGCTCTACTGCCGCACCGGCAACCGCTCCGCCGAGGCCCGCGAGATGATGCGTTCTATCGGCTTCCTCGAGGTGCACGAGATCGCCGGCGGCATCGTCGGCTGGGTCGAGGCGGGCCTGCCCCTCGAGATGCCCTGAGGGAGAGCGGCTGTGACGACGCCCTGCCTGATCGGCCTCGATGCCGGCACCCGTGAGGTGCGGGCGGGGGCTTTCTCTCCCGAGGGGAGCCTCCTGGCGCTGGCGCGCCGCCCGACGCCCACCACCCGCCCGCGCCCCGGCTGGGCCGAGGTGGACGCCGACGCCCTGTGGGCCGCGGCTGCAGCGGCGCTCCGCGAGGTCGTAACAGCCCTGCCCCGGGGGAGCGAGGTGGCGGCGGTGGCCCCGGCCACGGTGGGGGAGGCCGGCCTGCCGGTCGACGGGGGCGGAAGGGCGCTGCGCCCCATCATCGCCTGGTTCGACACCCGGGCGGCGGGGTACGCCCGCCGCTGGGAGGAGGCCCTCGGCTCTGCCCGGGTGTATGCCTGCAGCGGGCAGACCATCGACGGCCTCTTCGGCGCCAACAAGGCCATGTGGGTCCGGGACCATGAGCCGGAGGTGTGGACGCGCACCGCCGCCTGGCTGTCCACCGAGGACTGGCTGATCCTGCGGCTGACCGGGGCCCCGGCCACCGACTACACGGTGGCCTCGCGCACCATGCTCTTCGACCGGGACCGTCGGGAGTGGTCCGGGGAATTGCTCGAGGCCGCCGGCCTGGAGGCCTGCCTCATGCCTCCGGCGCACCAGTCGGGAACGGTCGTGGGACGGGTGACTCGGGAGGCGGCCGAGGCGACCGGACTATCGGCGGGCACCCCGGTGGTCCTCGGCGGCCACGACCACCTCTGCGCCGCCTACGCCGCCCGCGGCGGGGAGGAGATCCCGGTCGACTCGACCGGCACTGCCGAGGCGCTGGTGGCTTCGGTGGCCGCGCCCCCGCCGGGCGACCCCGGCCTGGCGGCCCACGTCACCTGCTACCCCGATGTGGTCCCGGGCAGGATGGCCCTGGTCTGCTCGGTGGGCCTGGCCGGCGGCCTGGTGGATTGGCTGCGTCGCGAGGTGTGGAAGTTGGGCGACGACGCGGCCGGCGCCTACGGGCAGATGACGGCCGAGGTGCGGGTGCCGCTGCGGCCCACCGGGGTGATGTGCTTCCCCCAGTTCGGCCGGGGAGCCTCTCCCCGCTGGGATCCCGAGCGGGCGCGTGGCGCGTTCGTCGGGCTCACCACCGCCCACGGCCGCGGCGACCTGCTGCAAGCGGCGCTCGAAGCCACGTGCTTCTCGCTGCGCCAGAACCTGGAGTGGCTGGAGGAGCACCTCGGCCGCAAGGTGCCGCGGGTGCGGGCCCTGGGCGGGGCCGTCCACAGCCCTCTCTGGCTGGAGCTGAAGCGGGTGATCACCGGCCGCGAGTTCGAGGTGGTCGAGGCGGAGGGGCCGGCCGCGCTGGGGGCGGCGGTGCTCGGCGGAGTGGGGGTTGGGGTGTACGCCGACCACGCCGCCGGGGCGGCGGCGGTGGCCCCGGCCCGCTTTCGTTCGAGGCCCGAGGCTCGCTCCGACCCGGAGCAGGCCGAGGCCTACCGGGTGCTCTACGAACGGGTGTGGCTGCGGCTGCCGGGCGTGTTGGGTCCGCTGGCCCCCGGGCTGACGCTGCCGGGCCCCTAGAGAGTGCGTCGGCAGGTCGCGGGGGTCATCACCATTCGACTGGACCGTGAGCCGGATCGTGATCCCAGGGCGAGCCTATCGAGGGATGCTCCTGGGAGGGGTAGGCGCCGAACGGTGCCGGCCGGACTCCCGGTTGACCGCAGCGAGCCGCTCCTGCCCGGCGCCGGTGGCCGCTCCCGGCCCCATGCGCCAGGCCCAGTTGCCGCCGAGAGACCCCGGCGTGTTCATGCGTCCCTCCGAGCCCACCTCGAGGACGTCCTGCAGGGGCGCCACCGCCAGGAAGGCCGGGGAGGCCCAGGCCGCCCGGATCAGGTCCCGGGCGATGCCCCGCCCCGTGCTGCCCAGCGCGGCGCGCACCACCCGGCGCTGCTCGGGGCGCAGCGATCGGTACCAGCCCACCGTGGTGTCGTTGTCGTGGGTGCCGGTGTACACGACGCAGTCCGCGGTGTGGTTCCGGGGGAGGAAGGGGTTGGCCGGGTCGCCGTCGTAGGCGAACTGCAGCACCTTCATGCCGGGGAGGCCCAGTTCCTTCAGGAGGGCCGGGACCTCCGGGTGCAGTTCCCCGAGATCCTCGGCCACGATGGGCAGGCGGCCCAGGGCTTCCTCGACTTCCTGGAAGAAGGCGGTCCCCGGGCCCCACACCCAGCGGCCCCCCTGTGCGGTGGGCGAGCCGGCGGGCACCTCCCAGTGGTCCACGAATGCCCGGAAGTGGTCGATGCGCACCAGATCGGTCAGTTCCAGGAGGGACCGCAGCCGCGCGATCCACCAGGCGTAGCCGTCGGCGGCGTGGCGCTCCCAGTCGTAGAGGGGGTTGCCCCACAACTGACCGGTCTCGGTGAAGTAGTCGGGGGGCACCCCGGAGACGACGGTGGGATTGAGGTCGGCATCCAGTTGGAACAGGTCCGGATGGGCCCATACGTCGGCGCTGTCCCCGGCCACGTACATGGGGGCGTCGCCCATGATCCTCAGGCCCAGGCTCCGGGCGTGCTCCCGCAGGCGGCCCCACTGCTCGAAGAACAGGAACTGGCGAAAGGCCTGGCGTTCCACCTCGAGAGCCAGGGAGGCCCGAGCCCGCCGCAACGCCTGCGGCCGGCGGTGCCGGAGTGGATCGGGCCACTCCGCCCAGGTCCCGCCCCCGTGGGCTTCCTTCAGGGCCATGAACAGGGCGTAGTCGTTGAGCCAGCCGGCATGGGCCCGCCGGAAGGAGCGGTACCGGGCCGCGCTGGGGCCGGCAGGGCCCTCGCGGAAGCGGTCGAAGGCCCGGTCGAGGAGGCCCAGCTTCCAGGGGATCACCAGGCCGAAGTCCACCCGGTCCGCGGGGAAGCGGGGGACGTCGGCGGGGTCAACGAGGTCGAGGAGACCCGCGGCGGCGAGGAGATCGGGGCTCACCAGATAGGGGTTGCCGGCGAAGGCGGAGAAGCAGGAGTAGGGGGAGTCGCCGTACCCGGTGGGACCGAGGGGGAGGGTCTGCCAGACGGTGCATCCGGCGCCGGCCAGCCACTCCAACCAGCGGCCCGCCTCGGGTCCTAGGTCGCCGATCCCGTAGGGGCCGGGGAGGCTGGTGGGGTGGAGCAGGACGCCGGAGCAGCGGGTGCGGGCCATGGCGGCCGCATGCTACGCAGAGCACGGCCGGCGCGGCCGCCCGGCGCCGGCCGGGTGGCGGCTTCCCGCACTGCCTCAGTCGGGGCGGGGAGGCGCCTGCGCTCCTTCACCCGCCCCGGCGGCCCGCGGTAGCGGGGGAGGGTCTCGCCTGGCATAGTCCCGGGTGGAGCGAGCGAGGAGAGCCGTGCCCGTCCACAACTTCCGCCGGCCGCAGGGCCGCCTGGTCGAGATCGAGGTCGAGTCGCAGGCGCTGGAGGGCAACCTCCTGGGCGACCCCACCCGGCGGGTGGTGATGGTGTACCTGCCGCCCGGCTACGAGAACTCGACCGACCACTACCCGCTCCTGGTGGATCTGGTGGGCTTCACCGGGAGTGGCCCCGCCCACCTCAACTGGAAGGCGTTCGGCGAGTCGGTGCCCCAGCGCCTCGACCGCCTTGTGGCCGAGGGGCGGATGGGACCGGTAGTGGCCGCCTTCCCCGACTGCTTCACCTCCCTGGGCGGCAACCAGTACATCGACTCGGCGGCCATGGGCCGGTGGGAGGGATTCCTGATCCACGAGATGCTGCCCCGCCTGGAAGCCGGGTTCCGGCTCCTCCCGGGACGGGAGCGCCGGGCCGTGTTCGGCAAGTCCTCGGGCGGCTACGGGTCCATCGTCCACGGCCTGCGGCGGGCGGAGGTGTGGGGGGCGGTGGCCTGCCACTCGGGCGATATGGCCTTCGACCTGTGCTACCGCTCCCACCTCCCGGCCACGGTGCGCTTCCTCGCCGCCAAGGGGGGCATCGCCGGGTTCTTGGAGGCCTTCGCCGCCGCCCCGAAGGCCACCGACGAACTGCTGCACCACATGGAGATGGTGGCCATGGCCGCCAGCTACGACCCCGACCCGGCGGCGCCCAAGGGGATCCGTCTGCCCGTCGACCCCGAGACGGCCGAGACGGACGAGGCCCGCTGGGCCGCCTGGAAGGCTCACGACCCCGTGGTGCTCGTCCAGCAGGAGTGGTGCCGGGCCAACCTGCGCTCGCTGCGGGGCCTCTACCTGGACTGCGGGACCAACGACCAGTACCAACTGGTCCACGGGGCCCGGGCCTTCGTCCGGGCCCTGCGGGCCGCCGGCATCCCCCACCGCTTCGAGGAGTTCGACGACGACCACACCAACGTGGACTACCGCATGGACCACTCGCTCCCGTTCCTTTACGAGGCCCTCATGGGCCCGGCGGGCCGGTGAGGGGCGGGCGCGGTAGGCTCCGTGCCGTGGACACCTTGTGGGCCGGGTGGCGCAGCCGCTACGTGCGCTCGGCCGACGAGTGGAACGAGGCGGGATGCCTGTTCTGCCGGCTGCCCGACGAGGACGACGAGTCGGCCCTGATCCTCGAGCGCGGCGCCCTGGCCTTCAGTGTGCTCAACCGCTTCCCCTACACCACCGGCCACTTGATGGTGAGCCAGTACCGCCATGCGGCCGACCTGGCCGACCTCACCAGCGCCGAGGTCGAGGGGATGTGGCGCCTGCTGGCGCGGAGCCGGCGGGCGTGTGGGGAGACGTTGAAGCCCGACGGCTTCAACCTCGGGTCCAACCTGGGCCGGGTGGCCGGGGCCGGGGTGCCCGACCACCTGCACCTCCACCTGGTGCCCCGCTGGGCGGGCGACACCAGCTTCGTGACCACGGTGGGGGAGACCCGGGTGATCCCCGAGGACCTGACGGTGACCTGGCGGCTGCTGCGGGAGGCGTTGGCGGATCCCGGCTGACGTGGAGCGTGTAGAGCGGCCGGCGCAAGCGGGTCGATGGTGGCAGCATGGTCCCCGTACGTCGCACATCTGGAGGGCGGAGCAATGAAGCGAGTTCTGAGAGCGGCGGTCCCGGTCGCCTTGTTGGCGGTCCTGGTAGCGGCGGCGCCGGTGGGCGCACTACCCGTGCCGTCGTGCTTCGGGGCCGCGGCGACGCCCGGCCACCTCGGTACCGGCGGCGACGACGTCATTCAGGGGACCACCGGGGACGACGTCATCATCGGCCTGGGCGGCAGAGACATCCTTCGCGGCGGGGGAGGACGGGACCGGATCTGCGGTGGTCCGGGCAACGATCGCATCTACGGGGGCGCCGGGGGTGACCTCCTCGACGGTGGAGGCGACAACGACCGGGTCTTCGGCCAGGGCGGCGGCGACGGGTTCGTGCTCGGCGGCGACGGCAACGATCTCCTGTCGCCGGGAACCGGCCGGGCGAACTTCACGGGCACTGTGGAAGGCGGGGCCGGGCGCGACCGGATCGTGATCGACGCTTGGGGCGACAACGACATCTTCGGCGGCCTCGGCAGGGACACGATCGACTTCCGGCAGTCGCCCGTGGCAATCAGCATCGACCTGAAGTGGGGCCAGTTCGGCGGCGGGTCGGGACCGACGCTCCTCGGGTACCTGGTTGCCGAGGTCGAGGACGTCTACGGCTCGGCGTTCGACGATGTCATCTGGGGCAACGCCCGGGCGAACCGCCTGTACGGTCTTGCGGGGGACGACCTCATACACGGCCGCGCCGGGAACGACTACCTCTCGGGCGGGCCCGGCGTGGGCGACTGGATCGAAGGCGACGACGGGTTCGACACCTGCGAGGACCCCGACGGCTTCATCGTCATGGACGAGTGCGAGGCCTGAGCCCCGGGCCGGCCGGGGGCCTCTCGGCGCGGCGCCCGGCGGCGCCGGCGAGCTGAGGCGGGCCCGGTACTGCCGCCTTCCTGGGAGAAGAGGTGATTGAGGGCGGCCCGGCGAACCCGGATACCCTGGGGGCATGAGCGGCCATCCGGCCCGCAGCGACGTGGAGGCCGCCCGCCGACGGATCGCCGGCCGGGTGACCCGGACTCCCCTGGTGGAGTCGGCGCACCTGTCGGCGCTCGTCGGGGCGCCCGTGCACCTGAAACTGGAGAACCTCCAGGTCACAGGGTCGTTCAAGCTGCGGGGGGCGACGAACCGCCTCCTCGCCCTCACGGTCGCCGAACGGCGTCGCGGGGTGGTGACGGTGTCCTCGGGGAACCACGGCCGGGCGGTGGCCCGGGTGGCCGCCGACCTGGGGGTGGCGGCCGTCATCTGCCTCAGCAGCCGGGTTCCTGCGGTGAAGGTGGCCGCCATCGAGGCGTTGGGGGCCCGGGTGGTGGTGGCCGGGCCCACCCAGGACGACGCCGATGCCGCGGCCCGGGCCCTGGCGGGGGAGGGCCTCATCTTCATCCACCCCTTCGACGATCCCCTGGTCATCGCCGGCCAGGGCACGATCGGCCTCGAGGTGCTCGAGGATCTCCCTCGAGCGTCCACCCTGGTGGTGCCGCTGTCCGGCGGCGGCCTCATCTCGGGGATCGCGGTGGCGGCAAAGGGCCTGCGCCCCGGAGTGCGCGTGGTCGGCGTCAGCCAGGACCGGGGCCCGGCGATGTTCGACAGCCTGCGCGCCGGGCATCTGATGGACGTGGTCGAGGAAGACACGCTGGCCGATGCCCTGGCGGGTGGCCTGGGGCCGGAGAACCGGCACACCTACGAGATGTGCCGGACCCTGGTGGATGAGACGGTGCTGGTCACCGAGGACGAGATCGCCGCGGCCATGGGCGCCCTATTCGCTCACGACCACGAGGTGGTGGAGGGGGGCGGTGCGGTGGGGGCGGCGGCGCTCGTCGCCGGCAAGGTGGCAGCCGGCCCGGCCACAGTCGTGGTGATCAGCGGGGGCAACGTCGACCCGGCCGTCCTCGCCCGGTTCGTCGGGCGGGCCCGAACCCCGGGGGGGCGGGGGTCGGGCGGGCGGAAGAGACCGATCTGACCACGGGCAGTTGAACGTCTTCTCGGCGGGGCAGGTGCCGGTTCCGCCGTCCGCAGTGCCCCTCTTCCCGGCCCCGCTGTTGATCGCGTCGTTACGGCCGAGTTCGCGATCGTGCTCCGGATCGTGGCGAGCGCCACGCGCGACTTCGGGGCCGTCGCCGGCCGGGGCGGGGCCGCCACCGGGAGCAGGGTGACGGTCGAAGCCACTGTGCGTCGCATCTTCCCTCCCGCCGCGCTCAGGGCCCGATGCTGCGCCCCAGCACCGGAGGGAGTCTCCGGGCGCGCCCGAACCCCCGGGGGGCGGGGGGTCGGGCGGGCGGCGAAGCCGGCGCGGTGACCGCGGGCAAATCGAAGCGGCGCCGTCACAGTCTACCGGCGCGGGGCGGCTACGGGCAGCCGAAGGTCCTCTCGGCGGTGCAGGTGTCGGTGCCCCGGCCCCCTACGGCCGTGTCCCGGGGTCCGGCTCCCCCGACGAGGGTGTCGTCTCCGGCGTTCCCGCAGAGCAGGTCGTTGCCGCTGAGGCCGTTGACTGCGTCATGGCCTCCCAGCGCGGCGACGATATCGCGCGCGCCGGTGCCGGCGATGGTGTCGGCCAGCGTCGTCCCGAAGATGGTGGGCTGCCTCCCCCGGCACGCAGGAGCCACCGGCATGGCGATGTCGACGTTCCCGGCGTCGATCCCATCCCGGACCCTGATGAGGTTGGCGGTGGCGAAGGTGGCAGGGTGGGCCGACAAGTTGGCCTGGCGCAGGGGGTGGCCCGAGGCGCCCCCGTACCAGGTGTCGAGGTGGGTGGGCCCGTCTGCGCACGTCGGCCACGCCAGTTCCTCGTAGCCGGCCAGCGCCTTGAGCTTGCCCGCCGGGGCGTTCCCCATGCTCTCCCAGGACCCGGAGATGGGGTCGGCCCAGAGGATCACTCCCAGGGAGATGCCGCTGGCTTCGAACAACTCCACATAGAAGCAGTCGCCGCCCAACGGGGCGCCGCTCCCCCGTTCCGAGATGGTCCCGGAGACCCGGGCGCCGGGCATCGGAGCCAGGGCGACGTCGATGCGGGTCACGGATAACGGATCTACGGTGACCACGGTGGCGCCGTCGAAGTTGGCCCGGGCGTGGAACCAGCGGTAGCGGATCAGTCCGGAGCCATCCCAGACCCGGTAGCGCACCTTGTAGTCGCCGGGGGCCAGAGGGCTCATCAGATAGTCGCCGTCGGGATCGGTGACCCACACCCTTGTGCGCTCCATGGTGTTCACGTTGAAGGCGTCCACGACGGCCTGAGCGCCGGAGAAGGGCAGTCCGGTGCCGGCGTCGGTGATGGTGCCCAGGATCGACCCGGAGTCGTCCGCGGGCGCCGCTGCGGCTGGCGCGGTCAGAGCCGCCAGCAGGAAAAGGGATATCACCCAGGTAGCACTCCGCCGCATCCTTGCCTCCCTTAGGGTGTGGCCCACATTACGCTCTCGGGCCGCCGCGGGCACCCCTACCGGCCGGAGGCCTCCTCCAGGGAGGCCAGACCGCCGACGGGGTCGCCGTCCAGATCCACCCGGAGCAGGCGTCGCCCCTTGGCCGCCAGCGCGCCGTGGTCCCCGTCGGCCTGGGCGGTAATGAGTCTTCCGAAGGTGTAGCCGGCCCCCGCAATGGGCAGGTCGGGCGCGGCGTCATCCACGATCTGCAGGAAGAGGCCGGTGCCGGGGCCCCCCTTGTGGAATTGCCCCGTCGAGTGCAGGAAGCGTGGCCCGAAGCCCACGGTGGTGGCGAGGCGGAGGCGGTCGCGCACTGCCAGGCGCAGGCCCTGCAACGCCGCCGCCGCCTGTGGAGTGGGTTCGACGAAGGCCTGGACGGCCAGGTAGTCGCCGGGGCGGGCCTGCCCGAGGAGCGCGCCCAGCCCGGCCTGGAGCGCCTGCGGATCGGCGGCGGGGATGGCTGGGGTGGGGCCGCCCTTCGCCTCACCCGCCATCGCCCGGGAGGCGAGCGCTTTGGCCAGTTGCACGTCGGGTTGGTCGAAGGGGTGGATGCCGAGCACGCTCCCCGCCACGGCGGTGGCTACCTCGAAGCGGTACATCTCGGCGCCCAGGGAGAAGAGGCCGTCGAGGCGGAGGCGGATCACGGGGTGGCCGGCAGCCTCGAGGGCATCCACGGCCGCCGCCTGGGCGTCGTCGGCGTCGCCGTCGAGGGCCAGGTACACGAAGAGGCGGTCGTCTCCGTAGGCCTCGGGGGGGCCGGCGGGCTCGCCGGCCACCGGGAGGATGCCGGTGCCCTGCTTCCCGGTGCTCTCCGCTACCAGTTGCTCGATCCAGGCCGGCAGGGCGGCCAGCGCCGGAGACACCAGGAAGGTGGCCTTGTCTCTCCCTGCCGCGGCGAGCTCTCCGAGGACGGCGCCGAGGATGAACCCGGGGTTCTGGGCGGGGGAGCGGCGGCAGGCCTCCGCCATGGCGGAGGCCCCGGCGAGCAGGGCGCCGACCTCGGCCCCGATGAGCGCTGCCGGTACCAGGCCGAAGTGGGTCAGAGCCGAGAAGCGCCCGCCCACGTCGGGAGGCGCGGCGAACACCCGGCGAAACCCCCGCTCCCGGGCCAGGGCTGCTAGGGAAGTGCCCGGGTCGGTGATGGCGGCGAAGTGGCGCCCGGGCTCCGGAAGAACGGCGGCCACCCTTCCCCAGCAGTGGTGGAAGAACGAGAGCGGCTCGATGGTCGTGCCCGACTTGCTGGAGACCACGAAGAGCGTGGCCGCCGGGTCGGTCTGCTCGTCCACGGCCCTCACCGCCCCCGGATGAGTGCTGTCGAGGACGATCAGTCCCGCGTACCCGGCACGGCGGCCGAAGGTGCGGGCGAACACCTCAGGGGCCAGGCTCGACCCGCCCATGCCCAGCAGTACCACCTGGGTGATGCCGGCGGCGGCCACCTCGGCGGCGAAAGCCACCAGGGCGGGGACCTCCGCGCCCATCGTCTCGGGGAGGGTCAGCCAGCCGAGGCGGGCCTCGATCTCCGGCGCCGGCTCGGCGGCCCAGAGGGTGTGGTCCCCGGCCCCCAGGCGGGCGACGGTGCGATCCTCGTCCCAGAGCCGCAATCGGGCGGCGACGGCAGCGGCGGCGTGCCCGCCGAGAGAGAGGGCCGGGGGGTGGACCGCGCTCATGTGATCCCGCCTGTTCGAGGAAGGCCGACGCTAGCGCCCGGCGGGTTGGGGGGGTTCGCCCATGGAGAGCGTCGTCGGGTGCCGTCGTCTCCCCGGGCATCCACCAGCGTCGCTTCAAGGAGGCGCCGGGGGACTGGTCGGGGGTGGGCCCTCAGCGGCCGGCGGCCAGGGCCGACATGATGGCCCGGGCGGTGCGCAGACGGTGTACTTCGTCCTCGTAGCCCAGGCGCGGCCAGAAGAAGCCGCGCAAGCCGTCGCGCCGGCGCCGGGGGAGGATGTGGACGTGCAGGTGGGGGACGCTCTGGCTTATGTAGTTGTTGACCGCCACGAACGAGCCATCGGCTTCCACGGCCCGCCGGACGGCTCGGCTCAGGCGGCGGGCGGCGTCGAACAGTGGGGCCACCAACTCCGGGGGGAGGTCGTCGAGGGATTCCACATGTTGGCGCGGCACCGCCAACACGTGACCCGGGAACACCGGGTGCTGGTCGAGGAAGGCGACCGCTTCAGGCTCGTCGAGCACGATGTCGGCGGGATGCTCGCCGGAGACGATCTCGCAGAACGTGCAGTCGGTCACGGGGTGCCACGCTACCGCACGCGTGGGCCATGCGTCGCCCGGATGGCATACTGGTCGGTGACTCGTCCCCCACAGGAGGCTCATGACCCCCTTGCCCCGGGGCCCGCTCCGCAGCGTCGGCATCTTCGCCCTCCTGGCCGCCGTGGTGGCGCTGCCCGTCCCTGCCGGCGCCCTGGACATGCCGTCCTGCAACGGGGAGAAGGCGACCCACGTGGTCGATGTGCCGCCGGGCACTCGCTTCCTCGGCACCGCGGGCGACGACGTCATCGTGGGGACCGGCGACAGTGACGTCATCTACGGGCGCGGCGGCAGCGACCTCATCTGCGCCGGTGACGGGGACGACCTGGTGGTGGCCGGGCGCGGCAACGACACCGTGTACGGAGAGGGCGGCGACGACCTCCTGTTCGGCAAGCGCGGCCGCGACGTGCTCTACGGCGGAGCGGGAAACGACCAGATCGACGGCGAGATCGGGCAGGACTGGGTCTACGGCGGCGACGGCCAGGACGTCCTGTACGGCGGCGCCGCTCGCGACCGCGTCTACGGCGGCGAGGGGAACGATGTCCTCTACGGGGGCGATGAGCCGGATCACCTCTACGGCGAGGCCGGCGCCGACAGGCTCTTCGGCGAGGGGGACCTCGACCGACTGCTCGGCGGCGACGGGGATGACGAACTGCAGGGCGGCTCCGGCAACGACCGCCTCTTCGGCGACGGCGGGGGCGACTTCCTGTGGGGTGACGGAGGGGACGACACGCTGATCGGCGGGGCGGGTGATGACCTCCTTCAGGGCGGCCGCGGGGCGGACAACCTGCAGGGGAGGGGCGGCTTCGACGAGTTGTGGGGAGGCGAGTGCGGGAACCTGGCGGGGGCGGTCCGCTGCCGCCTGGTTCCCAGCGGCCGACCGGAGGGCGACCCGGCCGTGGACCCGGATGACACCTACAACGGCGGGCCCGGCCTCGATGCCTGCAACAAGAGCCCGGCCCTGCCCCCGGGGTGCGACACCTATCGCGGGGAGCACGGCCTGCCGTCGTTGAAGACGACCTCGGCGGAGTGGTGGCCCGAGATCGTCCGCGCCTTCGAGGAGCGAGCGGCCATGCTGGTCGAGGAGAAGCCCGCCATCGCCGATGCCCTTATGGAGGAAGTGGAGCACGCCAAGCAGGTCGCCGCCTGCGAGAGCCTGGGCGACATCTTCCAGAGGACCCGCTTCACCAAGCCCGACGGCTCCATAGGCACCTGGGATGGCCTCTTCCAGCACTCGTCGAGCCACTGGGTGCGCCGTGCCGCCGCTGCCGGGTACTCCGGGGCCAGCGTCTTCGACCCCCTGGCCAATGCGCGGGTGGCCGCCTGGCTGGTGGCGGAGTCGATCGAGGACTATTCGGACACGCCCGACATCATGCGCCCCGCCTGGGTGCACTGGTCGTGCGACGAGTGGCTCATCAACCACCCCTCCGGTTCCCTCTGGGAGCCGACCCCGTGATCCGCCGCAACTTGAGCCGAGCCTCGGCGGCGTGGGCGGCCCGGGAGCGCACCTCGGGGGAGCCGCGCTCGGCCAACCGCGCCTCTTCCTTCCACTTGATCTGGGACCTGCCCCAGGTGCCCTTGCTACGGGCCGAGGCGACGCTGGAGGTGGTGGTGCCCCCGGCGGTTCCCCGGCTCTACTTCTGGGCCCTGCAGGTCTCCTTCGCCACCGGCCCCCGCCTGCAGGGTGGAGCCCACCTGGGGCTGCAGTGGCACCCCCGCTACCCGGGGAGCACTGCAGTCAACTTCGGCGGCTACGGGCCGGCGGAGAGGGGCCCCCGGGCGCTGGAGGGGACGACCTCAGAGCTGCGGGGGTCCCGCCGGCAGCCCAACACCCGCGATTTCCCCTGGCAACTGGGCCACCGCTACCGGCTGGTGGTGGCCCCATCGCCCGAGGCCCCGGAGGGCCTCCGGGCGTGGCGGGGCACGGTGGAGGATCTCGACGGGGGCGGGCTGCAGGTGGTGCGCGACCTGTACACCCGGGGGGAGTACCTGCACTCGCCCATGGTGTGGTCCGAGGTGTTCGCCCGTTGCGAGCACCCCTCGGTGGTGGTCCGCTGGAGCGACCTGCGCGCCACTGCCGCGTCGGGCGAGGAACAGCGGCCGCCGCACGTCCGGGTGAACTACCAGACCAGAGCCGACGGCGGCTGCGACAACACCTCGGTTGCCCTCGACGAACTGGGGATCCTGCAGATCACGGCGGTCCAGCGCGAGGTGCCGCAAGCGGCGGTGCTGCCGGTCCCGGGCCCTTGAGCCTGATCGCCTGCCCTCACCCCCCGCCCTCTCCCCCAGAACCGGGAGAGGGGGCCGAGGCGGCAGCCCTGGCCAACCCTGAGGCTCTCTGGAGAGGCGGCCGCCGAGCGGAGGGGGCGACCGGCCGGCTCTGACCGCGGGGCCGGTTCCATCGCTCCTCCGTTCTCACCCCGGGCCCTCTGTCGGCGAAGCCGGGGGAGAAGAGCCCGCCTACGGCCAGACGCCGCGCTGGTCCACCGCGGTCCAGCAGCGGCCCACGGCGGCGGCCGTGGCCGCGATCCGCAGGTCGGGGAAGACCGGATCCGGACCCCCGGGCGCCGCTTGCCGCCAGCGGTCCCGGAACTCGGAGTAGCGGCTGCGCAGATTGTGGTAGGTGGTCACCACCCCCTCGGTGGCGTGCTGCATCTTGGCGCGGAGGCGGTCCTGGACGACGTGCTCCTCCCACTGCTCGTTGTCGAGGTTTTGCACCCATTCGAAGTAGGAGACCACCACCCCGCCGGCGTTGGCCAGGATGTCGGGGACCACGACTATGCCGCGGTCGGTGAGGATGCGATCGGCCCCGGGTGTGGTGGGCCCGTTGGCCGCCTCGATGACCACGGTGGCCTTCACTCGCCCGGCGTTCTCCAGGGTGATCTGGTTCTCCAGGGCGGCCGGGACCAGGATGTCGCACTCGACCTCGAGGGAGCCTTTGGGGTCGAGTTGGAGCGTGCCGGGCGCGCCGAGCACCGAACCGGTCGCCTTGAGGTGCGCCTCGACCTCTTCGAGGTTCAGCCCGTCGGGCCGGGCGGCTCCGCCCCGGACGTCGCTTACGGCGACGATGGTGGCTCCCATCTCGCGCAGGATGAAGGCGGCATGGCGGCCGGCGTTGCCGAAACCCTGGACGGCGATGCGGCTCCCCTGGATCGAGGAGATGGCGGGCACCTCGCCCAGAGCCAGCAGGCGCTCGAGCACGTAGGCGAGGCCCTGAGCGGTCGCCGTCGTTCGCCCGTGGATGCCCCCCAGGTCCACCGGCTTGCCGGTGACCACGCCCAGGTTGGCGGCGTGGGGGTGCATCATCTGGTAGGTGTCGTAGATCCACGCCATGGTCTCGGCGTCGGTGTACATGTCGGGGGCGGGGATGTCGGTGTGGGGCCCGATGTCGTCGCCCAGGGAGGCGATGAAGCGGCGGGTGATGCGCCGCTTCTCACCCACCGACATCACGGTCGGGTCGCACTGGACGCCGCCCTTGGCGCCGCCGAAGGGGACCCTGACCACGGCGCACTTCCAGGTCATCCAGGTGGCGAGGGCTTTGACTTCGTCCTCGTCCACCGTGGGGTAGAAGCGGATGCCGCCCTTGCCCGGGCCGCGAGCGGTGTTGTGCAGCACCCGGTAGCCGTGGAACACGTGAACGCGGCCGTTGTCCATGACGACCGGCAGGCTGAGCTTTACGACGCGTTCCGGCTCGAACAGCCACTCCGAGATCCCTTCCCAGTCATCGATGCTCTCGACGAATGGGATGGCCCGCTCGAACTGGGCGCGGGCGATGTGATGCGGATTCAGGTCCTCGGGGACCGCCGCCGCCTGGGACATGGACACCCCTTTCGGAGGCGTGGGAAGCCGGAGCCCATCATCCGCTTTCGCGACCCGGCCCGAGAAGGGGACAAAGCCCCGCGGCCGCGATCCGCTAGGCAGGCCCGAAAGGCCCGGGGGCGACGGCCGAGCAGGGGCTTGTGGCCCCGGCCTTCGGCTGCTGTAGGCATCACCCTCTCCCGCGGAGGTCGGCGAGAGAGGGGCAGGGGGAGGGCTGACGGGGGCGGCGCAGGCTGCACTGTGGTTCACCCCACCGCTCGGCGGCGGGCAGTCGTCTGGCTCCGGCCGATCGGCGGGCGCCGTCTCGCGCCTCCCCCCGGGGCGAGCACCGGGGGGAGGCATGGGGGCGGCTTACGGCCAGACGCCGCGCCGGTCCAGGGCGGCCTTGCAGCGCCCCACGGCGGTGGCCATCGCGGCGACGCGCATGTCGGGCCGGGGCAGCGCCTTGGCCCCGGGCGTCGCTTTGCGCCAGCGTTCCTCGTACTCGGGGAAGCGCTCGGTGATGCGGCGGTAGGTGGCGAGCACGTTCTCCGTGGCCCGGTACATCTTGGTCCGAAGCCGT
>JBDROA010000125.1:0-5686 GCA_043810615.1 Actinomycetota bacterium
GGCAACCAGAACCTGGCGTCGTACGCCGCGGCCGGCCTCGCGGCGGTCCACGAGCCGCTGCTCGACCTGGAGCCGCCTACGGCAGAGCGGGTCTTCAGCGCGCTGCGGGCCCTCCTGCGAGACCGCGGCGTGGTGCTGCTCGTCCACCGCGACATCATCGACGACGCCGTGGCCGGCATCCTCGCCGGGTACCTGGTGTATTCCGGCCTTCTGGGGGACCCCATCAGGGCCACTGCCCTCATCCAGGAGATCCTGCGCCGCCCCCTGGGGCCCGCGGCCCGGGCCGTCATCCCCTCGGCGGCGGGCGTCTGAGCCGTGGCCCGGGCGGCGGTCGGGCTGGGCTCCAATCTCGGCGACCGGCGGGCCCATCTGGTCGGAGCGGTGCGCCGCCTCGCGGGCGCCGGTCCACTGGTGGCCGTCTCCTCGTTGTACGAGACGGCCCCCATCGGCGGGCCGGCGCAGGGGCCGTTCCTGAACGCGGTGGCGGTCGTGGAGGCCGAGATGACCCCCCGTGGCCTCCTCGACCTCTGTCTGGGCATCGAGCGCCAGGCGGGGCGTAGGCGGCGGGTGCGCTGGGGCCCGCGCTCGCTGGACCTCGACCTGCTGCTGTACGGCCGGGCCGTCGTCGACGAACCCGGCCTGCAGGTGCCGCACCCCCGCCTCCGCGGGCGCCGCTTCGCCCTGGAGCCCCTGACCGAGGCGTGGCCGGAGGCGGTGCTACCCGACGGCACCCCCGTGGCCGACTTGCTGGGCGCCCTGATCGGTCAGGAGGTCACGGCGGTGGCCGGCCCGGGCTGGTGGGACGAGTGAGGCCTACCCCAGGCCGCGGGAGTCCTGCTTGAGGGCGGTGTCCACCCCCACGGCCGAGGCGAAGGCCATCACGCGCAGCGGGCCGCTCAGCGAGGGGCCGATCTCCAGCAGGTAGTCGTCGGCGGTGGTGAACAGGGTCTTGGCCAGCCCTTCCCAGGTCTTGGTGATGCGGCCCACCTCGGTGCCCTGCTCGTCGACGATGGCGAAGTCCCACGCTCGCCAGTTCTCCGCCCGGATCTCGCCGATCTTGCGCCCGGCGGCATCGTGCAGGCCGAAGCGGATCTTGCCAAAGACGTTCTCCTGGCGGATGGTGCCCACCCGCCCCCCGGCACCGTCGTACACCTCGACCGAGGACTTCACGATCTTGCGCGGCCGGACCAGTTCCAGCACCTTGGCCCCGGACAGTTCGTAGGCACCGAGGCGATGCGTCATGAACTGGTCGAGGGAGGAGACGAAGCGGGCCACCTTCTTGAGCGTGGACTGCCCCTCCTGACGGATCACGCCGATTTCGGCACCGTTCTCGTCGCGGATCATGTACTCGTTAACCAGCTCGATGAGCTTGGCCTTCTGGTTGATGATGATGCGCCGGTGGTCGAGGAGTGCCATGGGTGCCACCCTACTCAGGGGGCCGCCGTACGACCGCCTGCGACGGCCGTTCCCTACACTCCAATTGTCCCGGTACCGCGAGCGGACTGGAGGCGGCAGTGGAGGTGATCCTGGCCGGGCCGGGCCGCGCCGGCCTCGCTCTGGCGTTGGCCCTTACGAGGGCGGGCCATCGCCTGGCCGGGGTGCTCGCCCGCCGCCTCGAGGGGTTGGAAGCCGCGGCGGCCACCCTCCCCGGGGTGCGCTGGCTCGACTGGCACGAGCCCCTCCCCCCCGCCGACCTGCTGATCGTCTCGGTGGGGGACGGTGCCATCGCCGAAGTGGCCGAACACCTGGCGCCCCAGGCCGGGGCGGTGCGCGGGGCGGTGCACCTGTCCGGCCTCAGCTCGGTGGGCGCTCTGTCCGCCCTGGCCTCGTCCTGCCCCATCGGCTCCTTCCACCCGCTGCAGACGCTGCCCAATCCCCGCGACGGGGCCGCCCGGCTGAAGGGGGCTTGGGTGGCGGTGACCTGCGGCGACGACGGCTTCTTCCATCGCCTGGTCGAACTGGCGCAGTCCATCGGATGCCACCCCTTCGCCCTCGCCGACGACCGCAAGGCGCTGTACCACGCCGCCGCCTCTGCGGCCGCGAACTACCCGGTGGCGGCGCTGGCCATGTCCCGCCGCCTCTTCGAAGCCGCCGGGGTGGGCTTCGGGGTGGCCGAGCCGTTGATCCGGGCGGCGGTGGAGAACACCCTGGCCCTGGGCCCGGAAGCGGCTCTGACCGGGCCGGTGGCACGGGGCGACGCCGGCACCGTGGCGGCCCAGGTGGAGGCGGTGCGCCACGGCGCTCCCGACCTGGCCGAGGCATTCGTGGCCCTGGCCCGGGCCACCGCCCGTCTCGCCGGCACCGAGGCGTTGATCGAGGAAGCCCTGCGTTGAGGGTCACTCGCAGCTTCGCGGAGACAAGAGCCGGATACCGGGGAATGGTGGCTCTGGTCCCCACCATGGGGTTCTTCCACGAGGGCCACCTGGCACTGATCGAGGCCGCCCGGGGGCGGGCGGAAACGGTGGTGGTGAGCTTGTTCGTGAACCCCCTCCAGTTCAACGATCCCTCCGACCTGGCCCGCTATCCCCGGAACTTCGCCCGCGACGCCGCCCTGGCCGAAGCCTCGGGCGGGGACCTGCTCTTCGCCCCGGCTCCCGAGGAGATGTACCCGTTGCCCCCGGCCGTCCGGGTGTCGCTGCCGGCTCTGAGCGCCGAACTGGAAGGAGCGCACCGTCCCGACCACCTGGATGGGGTGGCGGTCGTGGTGGCCAAGCTCTACGCCGGCCTGCGCCCCGACCTCGCCCTTTTCGGCCGCAAGGACGCCCAGCAACTGGCCCTGGTCACCCGCCTCGCCGCCGACCTCTCCTTCCCCCTGCAGGTGATCGGGTGCCCCACCCTGCGGGAGCAGGACGGCCTGGCTCTGTCGAGCCGCAACGTCTTCCTCGCTGCCGGGGACCGGGCCGCCGCCCGCTCGCTTTCCCGGGGCTTGCTGGCGGCCGCCGACGCCGCCGAGGCGGGGGAGCGGTCGGGGGCCGTCCTCGAAGGCTTGGTGGCCGCAGAAGTGGAGGGGGCCGGGCTGCCCGGGGCCGAGTACGTGGCCCTGGCCGACGCGGCGACGGCCACCCGAATCCCCACCCTCGACCGCCCCACCTTCCTGGCGGTGGCCGCCCGGGTGGGGGCGGTGCGCCTTATCGACAACGTCTGGCTCGACCCCGCCGGGCCCGCCGACAGGGGCACCCGGCTCGACCGGCCCTCCTTGCTGTACGTGAAAGGGGAGTGATGCTGATCGCCATCGACGTGGGGAACACCCAGACGGTCATGGGCCTGTTCGACGGGGAGAGCCTGCTCGACCAGTGGCGCCTCTCCACGGTGCACGACCGGACCGCCGACGAGTACCGCCTGTACTTCGAGGGCCTGTTGCACCAGGACCACTGGCGGGTGGAGGACTGCGACGGGGTGGCTCTGTCGGCGGTAGTCCCATCGGTCAAGGAGGCCATGGTGGAACTAGCCGGGCAGATGGTCAAGGGCCCGCTGGTGGTGGTGGGGCCGGGGGTGCGCACCGGCATGCCCATCAGCATCGACAACCCGCGCGAGGTGGGGGCCGACCGGGTGGTCAACTCCGTTGCCGCCCTGCACAAGTACGGGACCCCGGTCATCAGCGTGGACTTCGGCACCTCCACCAACTTCGACGTCGTGGACTCCACCGGGGCCTACATCGGGGGAGCGATCGCCCCCGGCCTGCGAATCTCCGAGCAGGCCCTCATCGCCGCCACCGCCGCCCTGCGCCGGGTGGAGACCAAGGTGCCCCGCGCCGCCATCGGCAGAAACACGATGGAGGCGATGCAGAGCGGCCTGTTCTTCGGCCACGCCGGCATGGTGGACGGCATCGTCGAGCGCCTGCGCGCCGAGGTGGGAGGAGAGCCGATGGTGGCGGCCACGGGAGGGCTGGCGCCTACCATCGTGCCCCTCTGCCGCATGGTGAGCCTGGTCGACGATCGCCTCACCCTCGACGGCTTGCGGCTCATCTACGAGATGAATGTGGGGGAGTGACATGGGGACAGGCGAGGGGCCCGGAGGCGAGCACCTCCAGGGGCACTTCCTCACCGCCGCCCGCCTCGCCAAGGTGGAGGCGCTGCGGGCCGCCGGGGTGGACCCCTACCCGGCGTCATTCACCCCCACGGCCGACGCCGCCGGCCTCCACCAGGCCCACGGCGGCCTGGCCCCCGGTGATGGCTCGGGCGGCCGGGTCACCGTGGCCGGGCGCCTGATGACCCTGCGCCGGCTGGGGGGCCTGGCCTTCGGAGTGCTCCTCGACGCCTCGGGTCGCATCCAGTTGTACGCCGACGGCGCCGTGCTCGGGGAGCGCCTCGACGCCTTCACCGACCTCGACCCCGGCGACTGGGTGGGCGCCTCGGGCGAGGTCATGCGCACCCGCCGGGGCGAACTGAGCGTCAAGGTGGAGGAGTTCACCCTGCTGGCCAAGGCGCTGCGCCCCCTGCCGGAGAAGTGGCACGGCTTGCAGGACGTCGAGGTGCGGCACCGTCGGCGCTACCTGGACCTGGCGGTCAACCCGCGGTCCCGCCTGGTGCTGGCCGCCCGCAGCCGCCTGCTGGCCTCGCTGCGGAGGACCCTCGACGGCCGGGGCTTCCTCGAAGTGGAGACCCCCACGCTGCAGGCCCAGGCGGGCGGGGCGCTGGCCAAGCCCTTCATCACCCACCACAACGCCCTCGACGTGGACATGTACCTGCGCATCGCCACGGAGCTGTACCTGAAGCGCCTGGTGGTGGGCGGGGTGGAGCGGGTCTACGAGATCGGCCGCACTTTCCGCAACGAGGGGGTTTCCCCCCGGCACAACCCCGAGTTCACCATGCTGGAGGCCTACCAGGCCTACGCCGACTACTACGGCATGGTCGAGCTCACCGAGGCTCTGGTGGTGGCGGCGGCGGAGGCGGTGGCGGGGACCACCGAATTGGAGTATCTGGGCAAGCCGCTGTCGCTGCGGCCCCCCTGGCGACGGGCGGGCTACGTGGAGGCCACCGCCGAGGCAACGGGGATGCCCTGGGACATCGCCATGCCCCTGGAGAGGGCCCGGGAGCAGGCCCTGGAGCTGGGGGTGGAGGTTCATCCCGACTGGGGGGTGGGGAAGATCGTCTCGGAGGCGTTCGAGGCGCACGCCGAGCCCCACATGTGGGAGCCGACGGTGGTCATGGACTACCCCAAGGAGATCTCCCCCCTGGCCCGGGACCACCGCAGCCGCCCCGGGCTGGTGGAGCGCTTCGAGGTCATCGTTGCCGGCCGGGAGCTGGCCAACGCCTTCAGCGAGCTGAACGACCCGTTGGAGCAGCGGCGCCGCTTCGAGGCCCAGGCCGCGGCCCGGGCCCGGGGCGACGAGGAGGCCCACCCACTGGATGAGGACTTCCTGCTCGCCCTGGAGTACGGCATGCCCCCCACCGGCGGCCTGGGGATCGGAGTGGATCGGCTGGTGATGCTGCTCACCGGGGAGGAGAGCATCCGCGAGGTCATCCTGTTCCCGGCGCTGCGCCCGGAGGGGTAGGGGTTCGGGTCGGCTCTCCGACATCGTAGGCCGGGCACTGGCCGGGGGTCACCCCTTCTCCGTTTGAACCAGGGTGTGTACATATCGTACACCTGGTGGTATGTTGGCGGCATGAGCGTTCCCGTCACTGCCAGGCTCGACGAATCCGTGGTGGAAGCCGTGGATCGAGCGGTCGACGCCGGCATCGCTCCC
>JBDROA010000126.1:0-2126 GCA_043810615.1 Actinomycetota bacterium
AGGCCTCGCTGCGCGGCGTGGCCGCGGGCGGTGGCCGCCTGGCAGCGCAGACAGCTCAGGCGATGCGCCGCCAGGGCCTCCGGCCCGTCGCCCGGCACCCGGGCGGCCAGGGCGCAGAAGAATCCCCTCATCGCATCACCTCGAGCAGGGAGCGCAAGCGCAGCCGGGCCCGGTGCAGCCGCACCTTGGCCGTGACTTCGGTGATGCCCAGTTCCCGGGCCGTTTCGGTGTTGCTCCACCCGTAGACGTCGCGCAGCACCACCACCGCACGCTGCCCCGGGGTGAGGGCGGCGATGGCCCGGCTGAGCCCGGCCCGCACCTCGGCCAGCTCACCGGCCCGCTCGGGGAGTAGGCCCCGATCCTCGATATCGCCCTCCAGGGGCTCGGCGGCGTGGCGGCGGGCCCGCTTGCGCAGGGTCCAGGCGGTGTTCACCGTGATGCGATGCAGCCAGGTGGCGAAGGCCGCCTCGCCGCGGAAGCGGGGCAGGGCCCTCCAGGCGCGCAGCAGGGCCTCCTGGGCGACATCGGCCGCCAGGTCGGGCCCCACCAGCCGCAGAGCGAGGGTGTACACGGTGTCCTGATACCTCCCCACGAGGTCGCCGAAGGCTTCCCGGTCCCCGGTTCGGGCCCGGGCGAGGAGTTCCTCTTCGGCGCGTTGGACTTCGCCCGCAGTCATGGGGTTACCCGCACCGCCGCCGTAGCCAGAGGGGCCCCGCTGGCGGCACTCTCCAGGGCCAGCTCGACTTCGGCCCCGGCCTCACCACGGGCGGCCACCTTCCCGGTGATCACCGCCGCTACGGCCGGGCGCAGGGGCCGGCGGAAGCGCACCCGGGCGCTCCGCAGCGGATCCGGGCCGGGCCGATACCGGGCGGCGGCCTGGAACAGCCAGTTGGCGATCAGCAGACCGTGAGCCACCACTCCCGGCAGACCGGCCGCCCGGGCGGCGTCGTGCTCCCGGTGGATCGGGTTCCAGTCGCCGGTGGCGGCGGCGTAGCGCCCCAGGTCCGCCCGGCTCGCCCCTCGCCGCAGCGGAGCCAGGGCCTCCCCGGGGGCGGGCAACGGGAGGGGAACGGCCGAATCGCATGCGGCGCGCTCGTCGGGCGGAGGCTCCAGTTCCTCGGCCGCCTCGTCGGCCGCCTCCGCCGAGAGCAGGAAGCTCGACACCCCCTCCATCCACCGACCCCCGGGCCCGGAGGCGGCCACCGCGAACAGGACGAGGTCGAGGGGGCCGCGCGAGCGCACCGCGGTTACCCGGCCCTGCACCCCCAGCGCCTCCCCCACCGCCAGGGGGCGCTCCCAGGTGAAGGCCTGCTCGGTGTGCAGCAAGGACCGGCTGTGCCGCGCCACCTTCGGGTCGTCGAGGAAGGCCGGAGCCACCGCAAACAGAGCGGCGGCGGCGAACCCCGGGGGGGCGTGGTGCCGCCAACGAATGGGGTCGTCGCCGGTGGCGGCCACGAACTCGCCAACCGCCTCGTCCCCCACGACGAACCCGGCAGGGCCGACGGCTCGCCCCACCAGGGTCTCGAGGGTCATGTGGGGCCCCAACCGGCGGCGAGCGGTCGCCGCCGCCGCGGGCTCACCGGGTCTCGCGGTGCGCCGTGTGCTGCTGGCACCACCGGCAGTACTTCTTGATGGCGAGGCGCTCGCGGGTGTTGGCCCGGTTCTTGACCGTCACGTAGTTGCGGCGCTTGCACACCTCGCAGGCGAGGGTGATCGGAGGACGCTTGTCGGAAGGCATGGCGAGTAGTACCTCGTGATCTGGCGCGAGCGCCTATTTGAGAATCTTGGTGACGCGGCCGGCGCCGACGGTACGACCACCCTCACGGATAGCGAACCGCAGCCCTTCCTCCATGGCGATCGGGGAAATCAGAGACACCCGCATCTCCGTATTATCCCCCGGCAGCACCAGCTCCACCCCCTCCGCCACAGTAATCGACCCAGTCACATCCGTCGTCCGGAAATAGAACTGCGGCCGATACCCCGGGAAGAACGGATTATGACGACCCCCCTCCTCCTTCGTCAACACATACACCTGAGCCTCAAACTCCGTATGCGGAGTAATCGACCCCGGCGCACACACCACCTGCCCCCGCTCCACATCCTCCTTACCAACCCCCCGCAAAAGC
>JBDROA010000127.1:0-2405 GCA_043810615.1 Actinomycetota bacterium
GTCCAAGTCGCTTGAGTCTCCCGGCGGGAGCCGGAGTCGGCCTGGCAAATCAGCAGCGGGGGAGCATCAGCAGGAACTCCACCCTGGTGAGGTTTTCGAGGGGGTCCCGAGGGGCGTCTGCAGGAACTTGAACAAGAGGAAGTTCATCACAGCCGGGGGTGGCTTGACTCGCCCGCTTCGCGAGGCGATCTGGGGCTACTTGGAGGCTAGCGATGGCTCGCGGTCATCCGGCCCAGCCCCGGCGGCGTGTGGTTTGGCTGCTCCCGAGGGCGCCGGGGCCAGGGTTCGCCGCGTCTGAAGGAGACGTCGGGCTCTGGCCTTTGCGGTTGGCTCTCGGGTGGGGAGGGTCAGTGTGAAGGTCGGGCCGCTGTCGCTGTGGTGGTAGGTGAGGTCGCCGTCCATCGCCCGGGCGAGCCGTCTGGAGAGCCATAGGCCCAATCCCAACGAGTCCGGCAAGGTCTGGGACTGGTGGAAGGTGGCGTAGGGTTCGAAGATCTTCTCCCGGTGTTGGGGGGGGATGCCCGGGCCGTGGTCGCTGGCCCGCAGCTGGGCGTGGGTCGGGCCAGCCTGGATGGAGATTCCGATGGGGGGTGAGCCGTGCTTGACGGCATTGTCGATGAGGTTGCGGAGGATCTGACGGGTCCGGGCCGAGTCGGCCCATACCTGCGCCTTACCCTGGCATCGGATCTGGGCTTGGACGCCTTCGGGTAAACCTGCGATGACCTGCGCAACCTCGCCGGACAGGTCGAAGACAGAACCCTTGGCTGCCGGGAGCGGCTCGTCGATCCGGGCGACGACGACGAGGTCCTCGACGATGCGCGCCACCTCCCGGGCCTGGTCCGAGGCGATGTGGAGCATCTCGCGTTGGCTCATGTGGGTGAGGTTTTCGGGGTGGGTCGCTTCGTCGAGGAACCCGATCACCGCGGTGAGCGGGGTGCGCAACTCGTGGCTGACCGAAGCCAGGAACCGATCTTTGGCTGTGGCATCAGCTATGCGACGTCTGCGTTCCCGGCGCACCTGTACCCGCTGGATCCACAGCCCCACCAGCAGGGCGGTGATCACGCTCCCGGCGACACCTACCGGCAGGTTCAACCAGGAACCGAAAAGGGGTATGACAGCTGCGACGGGCCCGGTGGAGGCGACTTCAATCCGCCACACCCGCCCGCCAAAGGCCACCTGATCCTCGACCACCCTCTTGTCGGCTTCGACGGCTGACCCCACGGTCTGGAGGTCGGCCAGATCGATGAGCTGCCAGACCAGCGGGCTCTGCAGCCCTTCAGGGATCTGGGATTCGAGGAGCAGGCTGAGGTCGACGGGAGCGGTGACGATCCCCCACACCGCGCCGTCGGGGCCCACCACCGGGCTGAAGACGACCAACCCGTCGGGATCCGGCTGGCCCAACAGGGTCAGGAACGGAGTCGCCACCAGTTCGCCTGTCCGCATCGCTATCTCCGCAGCCTCCCGCCGGGCTGGCTCCGACATGACATCGAGCCCGCGGGGCGGGACCCCGAAGGCCTCAGGAGGCGCGAACGTCTCAAGGGGCGCATGCTCAGCCTCCGGCGCCACAGGAACATGGCTGCCGTCCGCAGCAACAGCGAACACCTCATAGCCCGGTGCCGACTCTCTAATCCGGGCCATGTAGTCGCCCAGGTCAGCGGCGTCGACCAGGGGGGCGTAGCCGAAGCCGCCCAAACCCTCCAACAGGCCAATCGCGTCGACGAACCGCTCCAGCTCCTCCTGGCTGACGTCTTCCGCGAAGCCCATGAACCCGGCAACCGTGTTGACCCGTGACTCCACCCTGGCTAGAGCGATCCGCACTGATTCCACAACCGCCCGGCCGACCCTCTCCTGGCGCTGCCTCTCCTGCTGCTGCTGGTCCGCGGCGATCCAGTGGCTGACGGCGAAGGTGGCCGCCAACCCAACGGTGAACACGGCCACACCGACAAGGATCTGGACACGGTGGCCGTTGAAAACAAGCCGAGGTCGGCGCGGCGGCATCCCACATGCATCGGTCGCCCGCTACCCCACTTGAGGACTCACCCAGCCTGCCCAAGGCTCCGCGTCGTCGTGGAGGTCCGGGACGACCCGACGATGGCCTTGTTGGAAGAAGCGCGCCGCGCTGTCAGTCTCACCAAACCAGGCCAGCCTCTTTCTGCACTGTGATGATCGCCACCGAAGGGGAACCCGTGGTGGTGGGCAGTCAAGGGGCCATGTCACCCGCTGGGAAGCTGCAACGAGAAGAGGACCCTGGCCAACTCCTGACAGATGACATGTGAGGGACCCCCTCCGGCTCAAGCACACTTGTGTGCTGAATAGGCCCTCAGGGGGGCGGAGCTATCGAAGGAGGTCCCTGATGTCGATCGTAGGCGGCTTGGATGTGCATCGGGCTCAGATCACCTATGACC
>JBDROA010000128.1:0-5517 GCA_043810615.1 Actinomycetota bacterium
CCGGTGAGCTTCGACCTCGACCGGGCCGCTCTGCAGCAGGCCCGCCGCCACTTCCCCGGCCTGGCCTTCCACGAGTTCAGTGGGGACGCCGGCCTGGGCGGGGCGCCCGACGATGCCGGCCTCGCTCTGGTAGCCGGCACCCTGAGCCGCCTCGACCCCCCGGCCCGAGCAAGGGTGCTGGGGCAGGCCTGGGCCGGGCTGCGCCCCGGCGGCGCCCTGCTGGTGCTCGACCGCCTGGTAGGGGAGGCGGGAGAGCCGGGGTGGCTGGCGGCCGGCGAGGTGGTGGCGACGATGGCCGAGGCCTCCGCCGGCGAGGCCGCCCTCGAGGACGTCCGGGCGCTGCGCTCCGTTGCCGGCGGCCTCCACGAGACCGGCGTGCTTGCCTTCCGCCGGCCGGGCGGGGAGGGCTGAGATGAACGACCCGCAGATCGTCGTGGTGGCCAACGATGTGGTCCCCGGCATGGGCCTGCCGGTGGCGGCGCCCGGGTTGCGGGCGTACGGCCTGGCGGAGGGCCTGCGCCACCACGGCTTCGAGGTGACGACCGTGGTAGACCGGGGGCCGCTGCGCTCGCTGCAACCCGACGGCGTGCCGCCCGCCATGCCGCCGGGCACCTTCGTGGTGGACGCCGCCGGGATGGGCGACTTCGTGGCGGGCCGGGCCCCGGCCGTGGTGGTCCTGACCAACAGCAACCAGATCGACCGGTTGCGGCCCGTCCCCGGCCTGCACCTGGTGCTGGACTTCTTCGCCCCCAAGATGCTGGAACTGGCCTGCAACCCGCACCGGCAGGGCCGGGACCGGGCCCTGGCCACCCTGCGGGAACGCAAGCTGCGGGCCATCGCCGCCGCCGACGGTTTTATCGTCAACGGGGCGAAGAAGGTCCCCTACTTCCTCGCCTGGCTGCTGCAGGCGGGCCGGGACCCGCTCGCCACCCCCCTCGAGGTCGTGTTCATGGGGGTGCCGGCGCACTTCCCGACGGCGCCGCCGGCGAGCGAGGGGGTGCGCTTCGCCGTGGCGGGGTACCTGCAGGGATGGAGCCTGCCCGGCCCCTGGCTGGACCTCCTGGCCGCCCGGCTCGACCCGCCCCGGGTGACCCTGGACGTGCTGCTCCCGGTGCACTGGGGCCAGCGGCCGCTGGGGGAGGCCCCCGATCGTCACCTGGGGATGCTGGCCGGACGGCCCGGGGTCACTCGGCACGGGGCGATGCCCTACGAGGCCTTCGTGGGCTTCATGGGGCGGGCCGATGTGGCTGTGGACCTGTTCGCCCGCACCCTGGAGCGGGAGTACGCCGTGGTCACCCGCTCGGTGGTGGCTCTCGCCTGCGGAGTGCCCGTGGTGCACCCGCCGTTCACCGAGGTGTCCCCGCTGGTCGCCGCCTACGACGCCGGGTGGCTGGTGGACCCCGAGGACCCGAAGGCGGTGGAGGCGGTGTTCGCGGAGATCATCGGGCATCCCGAGGCGGTGGCGGCCAAGGCGGCCAACGCCCGGCGCCTGTGGCAGGAGGCCCTCGACCCGGCAGTGACCACGGCGCCGCTGGCCCGCCTCGCCCGGCGGCTGGCGGCGGGGGGATGAGCCCATGAGCCGCATCTTCTTCCTGGTCCCCGGGTTCCGTCCCACCGGCGGGGTGGTGAAGGTCTTCGACTACCTGGTGCATGCCCGCCACTTCGGCCACGAGGCGGTGGTCTGCTGCCGCGAGGCCTACCGCCCCGACCTTCCCCTGTTCCGCATCGCCCGCTTCGGCGCCTTGACCCCGGAGGCGGGCGTCCGCTACGTGAAGGGCTTCGACTTCGCGGTGGCCCCCGGGGACCTGGCGTTCTTCAGCTGGCCCCGGCACTTCGAGATCGTCGCCCGCCGCCTCGCTCCGGAGGTGGGGGCAGAGCGGGTCATCCACCTGGTGCAGAACACCCGGCACGGCAACCCCCACTGGCTGGAGGGCCTGCCCACCCGGCTGCTCACCCGGCCCATGGCCCGCATCATGATCACCCGGGAGGTGCACGAGGCTTGCCTCCCCTTCCTGAACGGCACCTCGCTCACCCGGGTCATCCCCGAAGGCCACGACTGGCAGTTCTTCTCCAGGGAGCGGCAGGGCGGGCTGCCCCGTCCCATCAAGGTGGGCTACACCACCTGGAAGTCCGAAGTGGGCCGGGAGGTGGAAGAGTCCCTCGCCGGGGACCCCCGCTTCGCCTTCCGTTCCATCCGCCACACCGTGGCCTGGCCCGAACTGCGGGACCTGTACCACTGGTGCGACGTCTTCCTGGGCGCCCCCAACCCGCAGGAGGGCTTCTACCTGGTGGGCCTGGAGGCACTGGCCGCCGGCGCCCTGTTCGTCACCCCCGATGCCGAAGGCAACCGGGCCTACTGCCGCTGGGGGGAGAACTGCCTGCAGGTGGAGTTGAACTCAGTTGCGAGCTATCGGGAGGCGCTGGAGCGTGTGGCGGCGATGAGCGAGGGCGAGGTGGAGGCGATGCGCACCGCCGGGTACGCCGTGCTGGGCAACCACACTCTCGACGAGGAGCTGCGCCGGTTCGGCGAGTTCCTGGGGGAGGTGGAGGGGTAGACCGCGGGAGTCTTCGAGCCGGCGGAGGGGGTCTGTTCTTCGAGCCCGGACGGGTTGGGGGTGGGTGAAGGACCCCCCTCGCCTCGCAGGCTCGGCACTCCCCCGGGGAGGGGGGAGAACAGGATGGCCCTCGCCTCGCGGACTCGGCACCGGCCCTCGAGGGGAGAGAGAAGGGGGCCGGGAGCGGCGAGGCTCAGCCCTTCTTGCCCAGTTCCCCCCAGCGGTTCCCCTGCGCCAGGTCCAGCACGGTCCAGGCCATCGCCAGGGCGCCGTCACGCAGCACGCGGTCCCCCTCCGGAGTGAGAGTGGCGGCGGCGAACTCGGGCTGGTGGTTGGTTGCCGGGGCGCAGCCCAGGTCGAGGAAGGGATGGATGGCGGGGACGACGTGGCTGACGTTTCCCATGTCGGTGGACCCGCCGGTCGCCGGGTCGCGTTCCGACCCGGGTACCAGGGGCCGGCCCAGGTCCCGGGAGTTGGCGTCGTAGAGGGCGGCCAGCAGCGGGTCGCTGATCAGGTCCTGGTACTCGTGGCCCAAGGGGTTGATCTCCACGGTGCACCCGGTGGCGTCGGCGGCAGCTTGGAAGCAGGCCTTCACTCGGGCCATGAACTCGCCGAGACGGGCCTTCTTGAGCGCCCGCACGTACCACTCCGACCGGGTGTAGTCGGGGACGATGTTGGGGGCGTCGCCGCCGTGGGTGATGATGCCGTGGACCTTGTCGGTGGGGTACATGTGCTGGCGCAGGGCCGAGATGTTCCCGTAGGCCAGCACGAAGGCGTCGAGGGCGTTGCGGCCGTCCCACGGTGAGGCGGCGGCGTGGGCCGTCTTGCCGTGGAACTCCACCACCAGGTGGTTGACCGCCAGGACGGGCGGGTCGAGGGTGTCCTCGTTGGCGGGGTGCACCATCATGGCGGCGGCCGCCCCGGCAAAGGCCCCGGCATCGATGAGGTCCACCTTGCCGCCGATCTTCTCCTCGGCCGGGGTGCCGAGCACGGTCACCCGGAAGCCCAACTCGTCGGCCAGGGGGGCGAGGGCGAGGCCGGCTCCGATCGCGCAGGTCGAGATGAGGTTGTGCCCGCAGGCGTGACCCACGCCGGGCAGGGCGTCCAACTCGGCACAGATGATCACCTCGGGCCCGGCGCTCCCGGCGCGGGCGGCGAAGGCGGTCTCCAGGCCGTAGGCGGGGTGCTCCACGGTGAAGCCGCGGGCGGCGAGGAAGGCGGCCAGTTCACGGGAGGTCTCCCGCTCCTCGAAGGCCACCTCGGGATGGTCGTACATCCACCCGCGCAGGGCCCGCAGGTCCTGTTCGGCGGCGGCGAAGTGCTGCTCGGCGCGGGCTTTGGCATCCACGACTCGGTCCTCCGGGGTTGCTCGGCCGTGACCGTAGCATGCCCTCCCTGGAGGTAGACATGGGACATTGGCACGACGTTTCCACCGACCTGGCCGACCCGGTCCGCTCTCTGCGCGCCGCCATCCCCGACGCCTGGGGCGGCTTCGCCCAGTTGCACAAGGAGGCGATGAAGGAGGGGGTGATCTCGGCGGCGATGAAGGAGGTCATCGCCCTGGTCATCTCGGTGCGCGACGAGTGCGACGGGTGCATTGCCGCTCACGCCCGGGGAGCGGCCCGCAAGGGAGCCACCCCCGAGCAGGTGGCCGAGGCCCTGGGGGTGGCCCTGCTCATGATGGGCGGCCCGGGAACGGTGTACGGGCCCCGCGCCTGGCAGGCCTACCACGAGTTCCGCGAGGAGCAGGCCGCCAAGGCCTGAGCCCGCCGGTGCCCTACCATGCCGTGGCGCCCGCCTCCCCGGCAGAGAGGTAGCCGATGCTCGCATCCATCCCTTCCCCCTCCTTCAACGTCTTCCACGTCGGCCCGCTGACCATCCACATCTATGGCATCCTCATGGGGATCGCCGTGGCCACGGCCTATGTGGTGGTCACCCGCCGTTACGAGAAGCTCGGCGGGGACCGGCGGGTGGCCGAGGCGGCCGGCTTCTGGTGCATCGTGATCGGCTTCATCGGCGCCCGCCTGGCCTACGTGCTGCCGCGCCTGGGCGACTACTCCGACGACTGGCTCGGGGTGTTCCGCATGTGGGAGGGGGGCATTGCCCTGTTCGGCGGGCTCACCTTCGGGGCGGCGGCGGCCGTCTTCGTGGTGCGACGCCGCAAGGGCAACTTCTGGGTCTTCGCCGATGCCGCCGCGGTGGCCCTCCCGGCGGCGCAGGCCATCGGGCGTTGGGGCAACTACTTCAACCAGGAGCTGTTCGGGACCCCGACCACCCTCCCCTGGGGCCTGGCGATCGACCCGGAGAACCGGCCCGCCAAGTACCTGGACGCCGAGACCTTCCACCCCACCTTCCTGTACGAGATGCTGTGGAACGTCGGCATCATCGTGCTCCTGCTGTGGCTGGAGCGGCACCGCCGACTGCGGCGGGGGACCCTCTTCAGCCTCTACGTGGTCCTGTACTCGGCGGCCCGCTTCGTGCTGGAGCTCATCCGCACCGACTCCCCGGCGAGGTACCTGGGGCTGAGCCGCAACGGGTGGTACTCACTGCTCGTGGTGCTGGTGGGCCTCGGCCTGCTGTGGTGGATCCAGTACCGCAAGGGGGCGCCCGCAGAAGAGATCGCCGCCGCGGGTGACGCCGAAGTGGCAGTCGTCTCCGCAGGTGACGCCGAAGGGGCCACCGGCGACGATGAGGCTGGGGGCGGGGTCATCGAGGTCTGAGCGTGCACCCCCCTCGTTCAGGGGAGGGTGGCGGCGAGTCTTCGAGCCGACGGAGGGGGTCGGTCATCAGGACCGGACGGGTTTGGTGTGGGTGAAGGACCCCCCTCGCCTCGAGGACTCGGCACGCCCCCCTGAGGGGGGAGAACAGTCAGGGGGAGGTGGCGGCGAGGTTCTGGTAGCCGCCGGAGGTGGTCCGTCCTCGAGACCGTACGGGTTTGGTGTGTGTGAAGGACCCCCCTCGC
>JBDROA010000129.1:0-5402 GCA_043810615.1 Actinomycetota bacterium
GCCGCTGGTGCCCACGTCGACCAGTCGGATGCCCCGCTCGGCCAGCGCCGCGGCGCGGGCGAGGTCGTCCTGGTAGTAGGAGTTGCCGCCGTCGACGACGATGTCGCCGGCTTCGAGATGGGCGGCCATGTCGTCGATCACCCCTCCGGTGATCGACGCCGGAACCATCACCCAGACCACCCGGGGGGCCGGGAGCTTGGCGGCCATGTCGGCGAGGCCGGCGGCGCCGACGGCACCTTCCGATGCAAGCCGGGTCACGGCTGCCCGATCGACGTCGAAGACAACGGTGCGGTGGCCGTCGAGCAGCAGGCGCCGCACCAGGTTGGCGCCCATCCGGCCCAGTCCGATGATGCCGATGTCCATGTGTATGTCTCCCGGTTCGGGTGCGGGGTGCGGTCGGGTGCGGATCGAGTCGAGTAGATCGTCCCATGCCGGGGCGGTGCCCGCGTGCCGCCGGGCGCCGGGACGGCGGCCCGTGTGTCGTCAGACGGTCGCGGGACGGGGAATGCCGAGGCGGGCTCGCAGCGCCTCGATCTCGCCGGTGGTGGGTGGGTGGTGGGGATCGAGCCAGCGTCCCAGGGCTTCGTTACAGCCCACGTCGACGCCCGGGTGGCGCAGCAGCGCCATGCACACGGCGGCAATCTCCAGGTCGGTGAGTTCGCCGTCCTCCCACACGGCGTCGATCAGCGGCAGCAGGGCGGCGAGCCGCTCGTCGTCGAGGGTCTGCGTGAGTTCCAGGGTGGTCATGATGTGGGTTCCTCCACCCCGTGCAACACCCCCGGGAGCGGCCACTCCGGGAGAGTGTCGGCTGTTGGACAGAGTGTCGGGACCGCCGGCGCCCCGGGCCCGGCGGCGTCAACCGGCATCACGCTCCGCTCCAACCGACGGGCCGTCCCCCGGGGAGGCCTCCACCTCGTCGCGGCGGATCACCGCCAGGATCGCAGCCAGGATGAGTGCGCCGAGCCCCACGCCCCAGACCAGCGGGTGGTCCCCGATCACCTGCAGGGCCCGCTGCGACAGGTCCTCGATGAAGCGGAAGGGCCCCGAGCCGCTCAGGGCGGTGGCGCCACTCGACAGGTTGGTCCCCCAGAACCAGACGATGTAGGCGCCGGCGGCGATGAGGATGCCGGCGGCGATCCGGTTGATGAACCGTGCCGAACGGCGCAGGAGGCTCACCAGACGCTGCCGTCCGAATCCGACGGCGATCGTGACGCCCACCAGCAGCATCGACATGCCCGCCCCGTACACCAGGAAGGTGACCACACCGGAGAGGAGGTCGGTGCGCTGGGCCTGGAGCGCCACCACCGACAGGAACACGGGCAGCGTGCACGAGAGCGATGCCACTGCGTAGGAGACCCCGAACCCGAAGATGCCCGCAGAGCCCCGTCCCTTCCCCGCCCGCCCGACCCGGGGGATCCGAACGGCGAGTTCGAAGCCTGCCAGCATGGCGATTCCCAACCCGATGACGATCACGCCCACCGCCAGCGCCAGCCAGGGGATGTAATCGGTGACCGCCTGGAACCCGGCGGCGATCAACGCCCCGGTGATGCCGAACACCGCCAGGAAGGAGAGGGAGACGACCCCCCCGACGATCAGCGCCCGTCGCAGGGCGGCAACCCGGGTCTCGGGGGCGTCCCCTCCGGTCCCGACGAAGTAGGAGAGGTAGGCGGGGAGCATGGCGAACCCGCAGGGGTTCACCGTGGCCACGAGCCCCGCACTGAAGGCGAGGGCGAGGGGTGCATCGATCATGGCAGCAGGTGCTCGGTGATCAGGCCGGTCAGTTGCCCCTCGGTGAGGGGGCCGTTGTGGGTGTGGGCGATCGAGCCGTCGGGGGAGATGAACACCGTGAAGGGCATGCCGAGGCCGCCGAGAGCGGTGTAGAGGTCACCCCGGAGGTCCTCGGCGAGATCGAACAGGACCCCGGTGTCCTCGACCAGTTCGAGGGCACTGGTGCGGTCGTCCTGCAGGTTCATCCCCAGGAACTCGACCCGGTCGCCCAGCGACTGCTGGACCGGACGGAAGGCGGCCGACATCTCGGCGACGCACGACGGGCACCAGGATGCCCAGAAGTTGACGACGAGCGGCATCCCGCGGTAGTCGGCGAGGGTGGCCGGCGATCCGTCGAAGCGCTCGAAGGCCACCGACGGGGCTTGCGGGGCGTCGGCGGCCCTTTCGTCCCCCCCGGCGGCGGTGACCACGCCGAGGGCGATCGCCGCCGCGGCGGTTACCGCCGCCAGCGTCCAGGACGTCGCCTTGCGGCGCCGGGTGCGGCCGACGGGGGGAGCGGAACGGTGGGTGGCCATGGCTGCCTCCGGGGAATCGGACTCTCTTGCTCCTCGTCAACCGGGCCGCCCCCCGCCTGCTGCCCGGAGTGTCATCGACCCGACAGGGTGGCTCCCGGCGGGCAGCGGGGGGCCGGCGCTCTCGCAGGCAAAGCCCTGGGGCTCAGACGGCGGGGCCGACGTCGACGCCCCTCCAGAACGCCACATGCCCGGCGATGGCGGCGGCGGCCCGGGTGGGCGACTGGTAGCTCCACGCTGCCGCCGGGAGGCGGCGGTCGCCGTCGACGACGTCGAAGTAGGTGGCGACGCCCTTCCACGGGCACACACTGGTTTGGTCCGACGGGACGAGCCGGTCCCACTCGACGGTGCCGGGAGGGAAGTACTCGCGGCCGTCCACCAGGGTGGTCGATGGGGACTCGGCGAGCGTGGCGTCACCCCAGGCGGCCCGGCGGGGACGGGCGGTGGAGGGTCGGAACAGGTGGGCGAGTGCCATGGTTATCCCTCCTTCACGAAACGCGGGGCGATCGGCGGCGCCGGGGGAAGGTCCATCTCCGTTTCGACGAGGTGGTTGAAGTAGTTGGTGAAGATGGTGCGGACGACCTCGGCATACGCCTCGAGGAGTTGCTCCTCGCTCCATCCGGCCGCCAGTGCTGTCTCCCAGGTGGCGCC
Source organism: Actinomycetota bacterium (assembly GCA_043810615.1). Taxonomy (GTDB): domain Bacteria; phylum Actinomycetota; class Acidimicrobiia; order Spongiisociales; family UBA11373; genus VGBK01. The sequence goes on from JBDROA010000129.1 coordinate 2,952, forward strand.
GTCGACATGGCCGCGCCGCTCGGCGATCTCCCTGGAGAGGCGGAGCAGGGCAGTGAGGTCGGGGCGGCCGGTGACGAACCCCCGTCGGATCTCGATGGTCTCTTCGACCGTGAACCCGGTCGCCCGTGCGGCGCCGGTGTACGCCGACTGGCAGTAGTCGCAGTCGTTGACCGCCGCCACCGTCAGGTGGATGGCTTGACGGACCTGTTCACCGAGGGAGGACCTCTCCGCCAGGAGGCGTTCGATGGAGGTGTAGAGGTCGAGGAGCAGCGGCGAGTGCGCCATCGCCCCGTGGATGTTGAGGACTCGGCCGGCTTTGGCGGCGACGGCCTCGAGAGCCGGACGGCTCGGGGCGGGGGCCGTGAGGACGGAGTGGATGGGGACGCGGGTCATGACGGTGATGTCACCTCTCTGGGATGCGGTAGGGCGTTGCACATCGACCCCAACCTCGCGGGCCGCCGGATCATGGAGGTATGACGGGAAGCCGACAATCGGCCGCCATCGGAACGGGCCGGTTCGCTCGTCGTCAGTGTCGGCAGTCCGACGTTGGCGCCGGACCCGAGCAGCGGCCGGGGTTGCACCTGCATGCCGGCCGGTAGCGGCCGGACCCCTGCGAGGAGGAGTGCGCTCATGGCGAGTTGGATCGACCGCAACGGGGCCGCGGTGACGGCCGGCTTCGCCGCCGTCTGGCTGGTCGCGGCATGGCTCGTCGACGACACGACCTTCCATCTCGGCCCGGTGCTGGTCGCCGGAGCGGCGCCTTTTCTCGCCACGAGACGGCGTCTGAACGCCTGGGCATTCGGTCTGGGAGCGGCGGTGCTGGTGGGTGTGGTCCTCCTGGCGGCCGGCCGGCTCGACGGCCCGTCCCTGCTCCCGTGGGGCGGGGCGCTCCTCGAGACGGTGGTGGGTGCGGTGGCGGGAGGCCTGGCCGGGCTGGTGGGGGGCGCCCGGTTCCCGGCGGGCAGGGGTTCGTGATCGAGCGGGCCGTCTCTGGCGCTACCCGGACGTCGTCGCCGCGGCAGTGACGGCGATCACCGCACTGTGGCGTGGGGTGCGCCGCCGCCGTGGGTGACCGGGCGATGCCCCATTATCGCCGAGGCGGCCGCTCCCACCGCTCGCCGTCCACGAACACGTCGACCCGGTCGTCGTAGAAGGCGAGCAGCCCGGCGATCCCCGCCGCCTCGGCGGCCGGGAAGGGATAGGTCCAGATCACGTCCTCGTGGAGGACCCCGTTCACCTCGACGCTGTGGTACGAGGCCGTCCCCTTGTAGGGGCAGCGGGTGGTCGTGGTGCCGGGACGGAGCAGGTCGGGGCGCACGTCGGTCTTGGGCAGGTAGAAGCGCACCGGGAGCCCGGTCTCGAACAGGAGCGTCGGCCGGGTGCTGTCGGCGACGGTGACCCCGTCGATTTCGACCCGGACGTGGCGTGAGCTGCGCAGCACGTCGACCCGGGTGTACGGATCCCGGGCGTGGACGTAGACCTCCTCGTTTTCCTCGAACCAGTGGTCCATGGCGTCCCAGTCGAAGGCGATGTGGCCGCGGATCTCCTCGATGGGAGAATCGGGATGCCGGTAGGCGGCGTCGGGGGCCGAGGCGCCTCCGGCCGACACGGTGTAGCGCACCGCCTCGCCCCGGCTGGGAGACCGGGACGAACCGGTCTGCGCCAGGAACTCGGTGCGGACGTCGCCGATCGGGAGGTAGTACACCGGGTAGTGCGGCTTCTCCCACACCAGGAGCGGGGCCGTGGTGTCGGCGACCATCTGGCCGCCGAACGCCACCCGGATTCGCTTGCTGCCCGGTTCCACCCGGACCCTGCCTCGGCTGCTCATAGATGTGCTCCTCTCGGGTGGGGTGCGCCGTTCGGCCCCACGGGTCTGGTCGGGGACCCCGGGGTCGAGCCCGGCGGCGGCGCCTCCCGGCGGCGGCGACCGGAAGGCGGCTGCGCCTGTCATCCGCCGACCAGGGTGGTTCCCGGCCGGTAGGTGGACCAGGCGAACCAGAAGGTGTCGAGGTGGACGATGCGCTCGAGGCGGGTGCCGGCGAGTTCGCCGGAGACGGCGACGCCGGTGATGTCCCACCCGGACTCGGTCTCCCGGTCGGTGAACGCCCCGTCGTCGGCGGTCCCGTCGGCGGCGGCGAAGGTGAGGGGCCTGCCGTCGACCGTCGGGTCGAACACGCCGACCGACCCGACGTCGCCACCCTCGGCGATGGCGCCGTCGTCGAGGGCGCTCGCCTGGCCCGCCTTCCACAGGATCACCAGCGGCCGGTCGGCGAGATCGGTGTTGGTGGCGGTCGCCGTCCCCCCGGAGATGGCGTCGAGCGGCCAGGCGGCGGCGTCGTCGCCGAGGGCGACCCCGACGACCCGCTGCATGGCGGCGGCCCGGTCGTCGAGTGCACCGCGGAACAGGAACGGCGTCGCCGCCGGGTCGTCGTAGCCGACGTAGGGGTTCTG
>JBDROA010000130.1:0-21664 GCA_043810615.1 Actinomycetota bacterium
CCCTGGCCGAGGGGCGCCTCCCCGACCGGGGACTGCTCGACCGGGCCGCCCCCGGGCGCCCCGTCCTCGTGGTGCGCCACTGCGGCCACATCGCCGTGGCCAGCACCGCCGCCCTCGAGGCGGCAGGGATCGGCCCGGGCACCCCCGACCCGGAGGGAGGATCGCTCGATCGCGACGACCGGGGCCGCCCCACCGGGGTCCTGCGGGAGACGGCGGTGACCCCGGTGGCGGCCGCCCTGCGGTCGCTCCTCCCTCCCCTGGGGCCGAACGACCTGGCGGCAACAGTCGCCTCCCTCACCGGCGTGGGGCTTACCGGCCTGGGGGCCATCGTCTCCACAGACCAGGGTCTGTGGGGAGGGAGCGGCTCCGAACTCGCCTTGCTCCTCGAAGCAGCTCCCGCCCTGACCCTCCCCTTGCGGGTGCTGGTCATCGCCGCCACCCCCGCCGAACTCGAAGCCGCCGCCGGCCGCCTCGGCGACGCCGGCCCCATGGTCTCCTTCCTGGGGTTGAAGGCGTTCGCCGACGGCAGCCTCGGCGGCCACACCGCCGCCCTGCGACGCCCCTACGCCGATCGTCCGGGGAACACGGGCACGCTGCGGCTCGACCCCGCCTGGGCCGCGCCGATGATCCGCACCGCGGCCTCCCTGGGAGGCATTACCGCCGTCCACGCCGTCGGCGACGCCGCCCTGAGCCGGGTGCTCGACATCTTCGAAGGCGCCGTCGCCGCCGGGATCGACCCGACGCGACTGCGGGTGGAGCACGCCTCGCTGGTTCCCCCGCAAGACCTGGAGCGCCTCGCCGCCCTGGGGGTCACCGCCTGCATCCAGCCGTCGTTCCTGCCCTCCGACTCCCCCTGGCTCGAGGCCCGCCTCGGGCGTGAGCGGCTGCCCTTCGCCTACAACTTCCGCTCGCTGGCCGATGCCGGGGTGCCCCTGGCCGGCGGGTCGGACTGCCCGGTGGAACCGCCGCACCCACTGTGGGGCATGGCCTCGGCCCGGGATCGCGCCGGGTTCCGGCCCCAGGAGGCGCTTCCCGCCGCCGCCGCCCTCGCCCTGTTCACCACGGGGGCCGCTCGCGCCATCGGGGAGGAGGCCGGCCTGACCCCGGGCAGCCCGGCCACCCTCACCGTCCTCGACGGCGACCCGGTAGCGGTCGGGGCCGAGGAGTTGCGCCGCATGCGGGTCGTGACCACTTTCGTGGGCGGGCGGGAGGTGGCGGTTCCGGAGGGGATGCCGGCCTGGAGGGACTGAAGGGAGGCGGCCCTCAGCGCGCCCCGGTGGCGAACCCCGCAGTCCCCACCCAGCAGGTGGGGCAGTAGTAGGTGTCGTCGTGCTGCACCGCCGTGCGCTCCACTCCCCGCCCGCAGCAAGCGCAGCGGCAGGCGAGGAAGGCCTCGGCCGCGGCGAGGTAGGGGCCGTCGCCCCCGAGCAACTCGGCCACCAGGATCCCGGGCGGAGAGCGCCGGCTCACCCCACCTCCCCGGCGCGGCGCGGCGACCACTGGATCCAGGCCGTGATCGGCATTCCTCCCCGTCGCCTCCTGAGCGCCCGTAGCCGACACACCGGCCGACGCGGTCCGCCACCATAGCCCAACCGCAGGCGGCGACGGCGTGCCATGCTGATCTCCTCAAACCAGAGAGGCAACCATGCGCCCTGCAGGCTTCGGCGCCATCGCCGCCGCCGGTCCCATCTTCTTCTTCTGCGCCTGGATCGTGATGATGTTCACCGGAGTGCTCCACGACGAAGTGGGCATCAACCCCTTCGGCTACGTGGACGCCATGAAGGTGACCATCGCCCTCTGGCTGGCGGCAGCCCCCCTCGTGGGGACGGCGGCGTCGGCGCGCAAGGAGGCGAAGTAGGCCCCCTCCCCCGCCTGGCGGCGGGGGAGGGGGTGAAGGGTGTCAGTCGACGATCCGGCCCTCCATGCCGCCGGCCACCACGACCACCTGACCGGTGACGTGGCCCGAGACGGTGTCGCTCGCCAGAGCCACCACGTGGGGGGCGATGTCCTCGGGTCGGGCCACCTTCTTCAGGGCCATCGTGGCCGTGACCCGGGCGAGGCGCGCCTCGTCCAGGCCCTTCGCGCCGATCATCGGGGTCAGGGTCCAACCCGGGGCCACCGCATTCACCCGCACCCCGATACGGGCCGCCTCGTTCTTCAAGCTGAGAAGTAGTCCGCTGAGGATGGCGCCCTTGGCCGCGGCGTAGTCGGCGTGCCCGGCCTCACCGACGATCCCGGCGGTGGACCCCACCAGGACCAGGGCGCCCGAGCGCGTCGTCGCGGCGTGACGCAGGAAGGCGCGCGCCGTCAAGAAGGTGGCCCGCAGGTTGGCCGCCAGCGTCTCCTCCCATCGCTCCAGGGGCATCTCCCACAACGGCACGTCGGCGAGGGGCCACACCCCGGCGGCGGCCACGCAGACGTCCAGGCGACCGAGGGCGGCGGCCACCTCCGGCACCAGGCGATCGGCCTCCTCCTCGCGGCGCAGATCGGCCCCGGCGGCTACCCCGCCCAGCGCGGCGGCCAGTTCCTCGGCGGCGGCCCGCGAGGTGTGGTAGTGCACCCCCACCCGGCAGCCCTCGGCGGCGAAGGCGCTACAGATGACGGCGCCGATGCCCCCCGCTCCGCCGGTCACCAGGACCGCCTTGCCCGCCAGGCCGGTTTCCACAGGTGGAGTCTACGGGCCGGTCCCGGGGTGCTCCGGTCGCCGCACCTCGCTACACTTATTGCGAACGCTTCGCAGGACGGAGGGCCGTGCACATCCCCGACGGGTTCATCAACTTGCCAATCTCCGCCGGCTTCGGAGCGGCCGCCGCCGGCGGGGTGTGGTTCTCCATCCGACGGGCGGCCCGGTTCCTCGACGACCGGCGAGTGCCTCTGGCCGGTCTCGTCGCCGCCTTCGTCTTCGCCGCCCAGATGGTCAACTTCCCGGTGGTGTCGGGGACCAGCGGCCACCTGCTCGGCGGGGTGCTGGCCGCGGTCCTGGTGGGCCCCTGGCTGGGGGCCCTGGTGATCACCGTGGTCCTCGTCGTCCAGGGGGTGTTCTTCGCCGACGGCGGACTCACCGCCCTGGGGTTGAACGTGTTCAACATGGCCATCGTGGGAGCTCTCGGCGGCTACGTGTTGTACCGCGGCCTCCTCGCCCTGCTGCCCAGGACCCGGCCGGCCATGATGGCCTCCGCCGGAGTGGCGGGGGGCCTCTCGGTGGTGCTCGCCTCCCTCGCCTTCGTCTTCGAGTACGCCATCGGCGGCGAGGGCGGCGCCGGGGTGGGCACGGTGGCGGCCGCCATGGGCGGGGTGCACGCCCTCATCGGGATTGGGGAAGGGTTGATCACCGCCCTGGTCGTGGGGGCCGTCCTCAGCACCCGGCCCGACCTGGTGGCGTCGGCTCCGAAGGTGGAGGTGCGGGCCCATGGATAGGCGTCTCTGGTGGTTCCTGGGAGTCGGCCTGGTGGTGGCCCTGCTGGTAGCCGGGGTGCTCAGCGGCTTCGCCTCGGGCGACCCCGACGGCCTGGAGCGGGTTTCCATCGACGAGGGATTCGACGAGACGGCACAGGACCACGCCCTGGCCGACTCGCCCCTGGCGGACTACGCCGTCGAGGGCGTGGAAGACGAACGCCTGAGCACCGGGCTCGCCGGGATCATCGGCGTGACCATCACTCTCGTCCTCTCCGGGGCGCTGTTCTACAGCATCCGCCTCTACGGTAAGGCTCGCCGGGGCAAGGAAGCCGCCTGAACGAGAGCCACGTCCACTCCCTCTACCGACACGCCGAAGGGCCGTTGCACCGCCTCCGCCCGGAGGTGAAACTGGCGGCCACCCTGCTGTTCGTCGTGGCGGTGGTGGCCACCCCCCGGGAGGCGTTCTGGGCCTTCGGGGCCCACGCCGCCCTGGTGGCGGCCGCCGCGGCCGCCGGGCGCCTGCCTCCCGGCTTCCTGCTCCGCCGCCTCCTGGTGGAAGCTCCCTTCCTGCTGTTCGCCGTGTTCCTGCCCTTCGTGGGCCGCGGGGAGCGCGTCGAGGTGATCGGACTGTCGCTCTCCCAGGAAGGGCTCTGGGCAGCCTGGAACATCGTGGCCAAGGCCACGCTGGGAGCAGCGGCCTCGGTGATCCTGGCGTCCACCACCCGGGTCCCGGACCTGCTCAAGGGGTTCGCCCGGCTGCGCTTCCCCCGCGTGATCACCGCCATGATGGGATTCATGGTCCGCTACCTCGACCTGGTCGTCGGCGACCTGGGGCGTATGCGCATCGCCCTCCAATCGCGGGCCTACCGTCCCCGCTGGATCGGCCAGGCCCGGGCCCTTGCGGCGGTTTCGGGCACTCTGTTCGTGCGCTCCTACGAGCGCGGGGAGCGGGTCTACCTGGCCATGCAGGCCCGGGGCTACCGCGGGGTGATGCCGGAGCTAGAGGCGGCGGCTGCTCCCGCCGGGCAGTGGGCAGCGGCGCTGGCGGTGGTGGCCCTGGCCGCGGCGGTGGCAGCCCTGGGGTGGGTGCTGCGATGAGCGTCCCCACCATCTCGCTGCGAAAGGTGGTCTTCGCCTACCCCGACGGGCGGCCGGCCCTGAACGGGGTAGACCTGCACGTCCACCCGGGTGAGCGAGTGGCGCTCCTGGGGCCCAACGGAGCGGGCAAGACCACCCTGGTGCTGCAACTCAACGGCATCCTCGTGCCGCAGCAGGGCACGGTCGAGGTGGCCGGCATCCCGGTGACGAAGGAGCACTTCGTGGAGGTGCGCCGCCGGGTGGGCATCGTCTTCCAGGACCCCGACGACCAGGTGTTCATGCCCACGGTGCACGAGGACGTGGCCTTCGGGCCGGCCAACCTGGGGCTGCGCGGCGCCGAACTGGAGGCTCGGGTCGAGGCCGCCCTCGCGGCAGTGGGGATGCAGGAGCGACGCCACCGAGCGCCCCACCACCTCTCGTTCGGCGAGCGCCGCCTGGTGGCGATCGCCACCGTGCTCGCCATGGAACCCGAGATCCTGGTGCTCGACGAGCCCTCGGCCAACCTGGACCCGGCGGGTCGGCGCGAGTTGGCCGGGGTGCTGCGGCGCCTGGGCCTCACCATGCTCATGGTGACCCACGACCTCCCCTACGCCCTGCAGTTGTGCGACCGGGCGGTGGTGATGAGCGCCGGCCGCATCGCTGCCGACGGCCCCATCGAGGAGATCCTGGCCGATCGGCCGCTCATGGCGGCCCACCGCCTGGAACTGCCCTTGGGCTTCGACCTGGACCTCATGCGCCGCCTCAAGCGGGAGGCCGAAGGACGGCCCGGGCACTGACCCGATTCCACGGGGATGTGGCGTCAGGTCTCACCTGGCGATCCGCCCCGTCGTACACTCGGCACACTCAGACCCGGAGGACCAATTGGCCTACAGCCCCCCACCCCCACCGCCTCCCCCGGCGACCGCCGGCGGATCTTCGTGGTGGCGCAGCCCCGCCGCCCTCTTCATGATCGGCATCCTGATCGCCGCCGCCATCGCCGTTCCCGTGGTCTTCCTGGTGCTCGGCGGGGATGACGACGAGCCGACCGCCGGTTCGTCCACCACCTCTTCTGCCTCCACCACCACCGGCGGCGGATCCTCGACCACGGCCGGGACCTCCACCACCGCCGACTCCACCACCTCGTCCAGCAGCACGAGCACCTCGTCGAGCACGACCAGCAGTTCCACCACCTCCTCGACGACGACGACCACGACCACCACGACCACGACCACCACGACCGCCGCACTGGAACTCGACACCGGCCTGACCGCCAACTACGAGGAGTTCGCTCTCACCAGCGGGTTCTGGCCCGACCCGTGGGACAGCCCGGCGCTGTCGGGCGGGTCCGTCGACGTGTCCTACCTGGGCGGAGGGTGTGTCGGCTGGGCCAGCGGCGCCCCCGACTTCCAGCTCGACTACACCGCCGCGGCCTCGTCGCTTCGCATCTACTTCGTCGCCGACGACACCAACGACGACGCCACGCTCATCGTCAACGACCCCCATGGCGACTGGGTGTGCGGCGACGACTCCTACGGCACCAGCAACCCCACCGTCGACTTCACTGACACGGCCCCCGGCGGCATCTACGACATCTGGATCGGCTCCTACTCCGAGAGCACCTACATCAACGGCGTCCTCTACATCACCGAACTGGACTCCTACCACCCGTAGACCGCTCGCTCCCTCGATGGCATCGGGCCGCCCCCGCCGGGGCGGCCCGATGCCATGACGGCGACCCCGCCTCGGGCCCCGCCCTCTCGTGGTTCTTCATCACCCAGGGCGACGACGGCGGCACGGCCTCCGGAGCCTCCAGTCCCACTTCCTCGAGCACCACGGTGTCGGCCACCACCGCGGCTTCCTCCACCACCTCGTCCTCTTCTCCAGACGCGCGGGAACTCGATCCCGGCCTCGACGCCCGGTACCAGAGAGTCGAATTGAACCCCGCTTTCTCGCCCGACCCGTGGACCGGCCGGGCGCTTGCCGGCGGGCCCGGGGATCGCGCCTACCCAGCCAAGTTGGATGACTGCCGGGGATGGTCGGATGCGGCACCCGCCTTCAGACCGCTCCGGCCCCGCGGCGCTGCGCTGGTCCGCTTCTGCTTCGTCCCCGACGCTCCCGGGGCCGATACCACCCTCACCGCCAACGATCCCCCAGCAGCAGGGTCTGCAAAAACGACTCACCCGGCACACCGAACCCACCATCGACTGCCCCGCCGCCTCCAACGGCCGCTACAACATCTGGATCGGGTTGGCGGACCCGAGTGCGGCCGTCGAGGGCGCCTTCTACGTCACCACCCTGGACGCCGACCACCCCAAGGCCCGCGGCTCCATCGACTCGTTGAGCCGTCTCTCGACGGAGCGTGCCGATGGCTTCCGTCGGCGTGGTGCGGTACCTTGTCCCCATGCCCACCCGCCACTTCACCCCGGGCCTCTTCGGCTTCCTGCGCGACCTGGCCGAGCACAACGAGCGTCCCTGGTTCAAGGCGAGCCAGGAGCGTTACGAGGAACTGGTGCGTCGGCCCGCCCTGGTATTCGTCGAGGACCTCGCCGAGCCACTCCTCGGCATCAGCCGCCACTTCACCGCCGACCCCCGTCCCATAGGAGGGTCTCTCTTCCGCATCCAACGCGACACGCGCTTCTCCAAGGACAAGACGCCGTACAAGACCCACACCGGTCTGCACTTCCGCCACGTGGCCACCCGCGAGGACGTGCATGCCCCCGGCTTCTACCTGCACCTCGAGCCGGGGAACTGCTTCGCCTCTCTCGGTCTCTGGCAGCCGGCCTCGGCGCACACTCAGGCCATTCGTGAGGCCATCGCCGGACGCTCCGAAGCCTGGGTGAGCGCCACCCGCCGGCCTCCGTTCTCCACGGTGTACGCCATGGGCGACGGCAATCCCCTCCTCCGCCCGCCGCAGGGGTTCGCCCCCGGCCATCCCCTTCTCGACGACCTGAAACGTCGCGACTTCACCGCCTCCACCCGCCTCACCCAGGCCCGGGTGACGGCCCCCGGCTTCCTCGACGACTACGCGACGACGATGCGGGCCGGCGTGCCGTTCATGCGCTTCCTCTGCGACGCGTTGGGCCTGGCCATCTGAGCCACCGCGCGCTCCGAGGACCGGGCCGGACCGGGCCTCCGGAAGCCGGCCACGGCGCACCACCCGGTGTCGGTACGCCTCTCTTTCTCCCGCTTCCGGGCTTCGTTCTCCTCAAACTCGCGCCGGAGCCCTCCGATACAGCAGGATGGCCGTCCCCGAGACTGCTCCCGGTACTGGTTCCCCATCGCGGGCGCTGCGGGGCGTCACCACCCTGATCGCGGTGGCATTGCTGTTCGTCGTCGCCGCCGCGGCTACCGGGTTGGCCCTCTACAACGAGATATGGCCCTGGCTCACCCACACCGCCGGCGCCTCGTGCCTCGCCGGAGTCGCCGCCCTCGCCCAGCACCGCCACGATCGCCGTTACCGCCGCCTGCTCGACGGGGTCCCTGTGGGCCTGTACCGCACGGCGCCCGACGGCCGCATCGTCGATGTGAACCCGGCCCTGGCCCGCCTCTTCGGGTTCGAGACCCCGGCTGAACTCCTCGCCGCCCCGGCCCGCTCGGTCTACGTCGATCCGGCAGACCGCGATCGCTGGATGTCCCGGGTGAACCAGGCGCAGGGCCCGATCGAGGCAGAACTCCTGATGCGGCACCGCGACGGAACGCCGATTTGGGTCCGCGACCGGGTGGTGCCGGTGCGCGACCGACGCGGCCGGGTGCGCTGCTACGAGGGGCAGTTGGAGGACATCACCGACGAGAAGCAGCACCGCGAGCAACTCGAGGCCGCGCTGCGCTCCAAGATCGAACTCATCGGCACGGTGAGCCACGAACTGCGCAACCCGCTCACCACAATCGTCGGCTACGCCCACCTGCTGAGCGAAGCTCGCGACCCGGGCTCGGCCGAGCAGGCCGAGATGGCCGCCGTGGTGAAACAGCAGGCCGAGGATGTGGCCAACATCGTCGAGGACCTGCTCACCGCTGCTCAGGCCGACGCCGGGACCCTGCGGGTCGTCTCCGCCCCGCTGGACCTTGCCGACGAGGCGCATCGGGCCCTGGCCGGGCTCAGCGACCGCCACGCCGGCACGCTGGAGGTCGTGACCCCGCCGGCGCCGGCCCTGGGCGATGCCATGCGAGTCCGTCAGATCGTGCGCAATCTGGTGGTCAATGCCATCGTCCACGGCGGCGAGCACATCCGCGTCGCCACGACCCGAGACGCGCAACAGGCCCGGCTCGTGGTGACCGACGACGGCCCCGGCCTGGCACCGGGCGACGAGCAGCGGGTGTTCGAGCCCTTCCAGCACGGCGATCGGGAGACCCGCGGTCATGCCTCGGTGGGCCTGGGGCTCACCATCTCCCGCCAGTTGGCCCGGCTGATGGGCGGGGACCTCACCTACCGCCGGGAAGGCAGCTTGACCGTGTTCCGCCTGGTCCTCTCCGGGCGGCACGTCCCGCCCTCCGGCCGCGTAGATCGGCCCCGGGTGCGCACCGGAGCGCCGGTGGCGTAGAACGGGACGCGCCCCGGGAGGCGCCGGGAGCGGACCGAGATCAGAGCCGGTGCCGCCGCCGGCCGGGCCCCCTCCCTCGATCAGACCATGTCGAGGTCGGCCGTCAGCAGGGCCCGCTCCTCCTCGTCGGCCACGGCCGCTGCCTGTTCGCGGGCTCGCGCCAGCCACGCGGCCCGCTGTCCCTCGTTCCCGGCCACCGCGGCCGCCCGCGCCAGCGCCTCGCAGGCGTAGCCCACGTGGAACGGGCCCAGGGCGGTCGCCAGCAGTTCCGGACCCTGCTCCGGCGTGCGCTCGGCCTCGAGCAGTTCCCAGGCACGGTTGAACAGGTCGGCGGCCATCCAGCGATGCCGGCGTGCGATCTCCTGCGGTTCGGGCGTTTCGGGCCTGCGCCAACAGTGTCGGCCGCCGCGGCGGCATCCGCTCCCTCGAAGCTCCACCGCCCAAACGGCGGGCCGCGGTACCCTGGCGACGAAGGAGGAGGCCAATGGGGAAGAACCGTAAGAAGCTCTGGTCCGACATGAGCCGCGGTCGGCAGACGGCGACCGTGCTGGCCTCGATCGTGCAGATCAGCCTCCTCGCCGCCGCTCTGTGGGACATCGCCCACCGCCCCGCCGCCGGGGTGAACGGCAGCAAGCGAGCCTGGACCGCCGCCTCGTTCGTCAACTTCGCCGGGCCGATCGCCTACTTCCTGTTCGGCCGCAAGCGCCCCGCGGCCTAGCGGCCTCCGGTCTCAGGCCGGCAGTGACAGCGCCAGGTCGCCGGCGCAGCGGCCGGTGCGGTGCATGAGGCATGCCTCCACCGCCGGCTCCGCCCGGGGGCGCACCCCGAGGGCCTCGAGCCAGCACTCCACCCGGTAGATCACCCCGCAGCCATAGCCGTCGAGCCATCCGTAGCGCCGCATCCCCTTGTAGGCAAAGCACTCCCCCGGATCCCACTCCCAGTGGAGGAGGCCGTCTCCCGCCGTCACCCGCAGGTGGGCGGACACCGACTCCGGGGTGACCAGGCGAATGCCGGCGGCCACGAAACGAGCCACGGCGGCGGGATCCCGCAGACCGGCGGGGCCCACCCCGAGCGCCTCGGCCAGGCGGCTCACCTCGAAGGGCGCCATGGCGCGAATGGCGGCGCGGTTCAAGGCGTTAGCGGGGTCGATCCTGAGGGCGCGGGCGGCCTCGTCGAACCACATGCCGTCGTGGGTGAGCCAGCCCTTGGCCACCAGGTCGCGCACCTGCTCCCGGGTGAGCCGGTGGAGGGGATCGTCGCCGGGATGGTCGCCGCCCATAACGCCATTCTGCCCTGCCCCGGCCGAAGGCGCCCGCTTACCGCTCGGCCACCACCACCTCGAGGTCGCCGGTCTCTACCCGGCCTTGCGGGGGCGGCCCGCCTGTCGCCCACCGAGGCGCTGCGCACCACCTGATGCGTGGCGGAGGCCCCACCGCAGGGCGGTCGGGGCCTCCACGTCGCTCTTCGCCGCAGCGGCGGCTTTCACCACATCTTCATGCGCTCTTCACGGCCCACAAACCTGCCCCCGCCAACATCTCTTCCGTGATCACCCAGACGCGCCCCGAGAGCGACACGAACCCGGCCGACCCCCGCCCGGCTCCTCGCCCGGCCTCACCCGCGGCCCGCCCTCGGTTCCGGCGGCGCCGGGCCTGGACCGGCCCGTTCTTCGTCCTGGCCAACGCCGCCGCCATCACCGCCTGGTGGGTGTCCCACGGCGGCCCGGCGCAGTTTGGGTCGCTGGCCGGCGACATGGTCGCCCTCGGGCAGATCACCGCCCTGCTGGGCACCTTCGCCGTCCTGGTCCTGCTGGTGCTCATCTCCCGTCTGCCGTGGGTGGAGCGGCGCTACGGGATGGATCATCTCAACCACTGGCATCGCTGGGTGGGCATCACTGCGACCACCTTGCTCACCGCCCACGTCGCTGCCTCCACCGCCGGGTTCGCCGCGGCCACGGGGAGTGGCCTCGTCGGCCAGATGGCCGACTTCGTTCTCTACTACCCCAACCTGCTGGCCGCCGCCGCCGGGTTCGCCGTGCTCGTGCTCGTGGCGGTCACCTCGGCCCGCTCCCTGCGCCGGCGTCTGCGCTACGAGACCTGGTGGCTGCTCCACCTGTACGCCTACCTCGCCGTGGCCCTCTCCTTCGCCCACCAGATCACTCTGGGCAGCGACCTGTCGGGCGATCCCTGGTTCCGGGCCTACTGGATCGTCCTGTTCAGCGGCACCGCCGCCGCCTTGCTCTGCTACCGATGGCTGCTCCCCCTCGGCCGGGCCATCCGCTACCGCCTCCGGGTGGCCACAGTCCGCGAGGCGTCGGCCGACGTGGTCACAATCACACTGCGGGGACGAGGTCTCCATCGCCTGCCCGTGGAGGCCGGCCAGTTCTTCCTGTTGCGCTTCCTGCGCGGCGACCGCTGGTGGAAGGCGCACCCCTTCTCTCTCTCGGCCATACCCGATGGCCACAGCCTCCGCTTCACCATCAAGGCCCTGGGCGATGACAGCGCCGGCCTGCGCCACATCCCGGTGGGGACACCGGTGATGGCCGAAGGCCCGTACGGAGCGTTCACCCTGGCCCGGGCTACCCGAGAGCGGCTGGCCCTCATTGCTGGCGGCATCGGCATCGCCCCCATCCGCTCCCTGCTGGAGGCCCTCCACCACCCGCCGGGCGACGTGGCCGTGCTCTACCGCGCCCGCCGGCACGACGACGCCGTCCTCCTCGACGAGGTGGCCACCCTGGCCGGGGCGAAGCAGTACCCCCTATTCGTCTCCTACAGCCGCGGCACCTCCCCCACCCCCAACCCCCTTCGCCCCGAGGCCCTACGGCAGGCGATACCGGACATTGCCGAGCGCACCGTCTTCGTCTGCGGGCCCGCGGCCATGATCGACGCCGCCCGAGCGGGCCTGCACGCGGCCGGCGTCCCCCGCTCCCAGATCGTCTACGAGCGGTTCGGCTACTGAAAGGCGTCACATGAAGCGCGTCCTCACCGCCCTCACCCTCACGATCGCCGGTCTGGCTGCGGTCCTCGGTTTCAAGACGAGAGAGGCCCCGCCCATCGCCGAGGCAACCGCTTCCACCACCGGGGAGACGACGGCCACCTCACCGGTGGCCTCCATCGCCTCGGGTCCGGCGGCGGCGGCGCCCACCACGATGGCCGCGCTGGGAGCGGCGCCCGGCTACATCCGGGTCGAGGGGCCGGCGATCCAAACCCCCTTCGGTCCGGTGCAGGTGACGGCGGTCCTCTCCGGCACCGAACTGGCCGACGTCGTCGTCCTCCAACTCCCCAGCGGCGACCCACACAACGACTCGATCAACGCCTTCGCAGCGCCGCAACTACGAGAGATGGCCCTCGAGGCGCAAAGCGCCGACATCGACGTGGTGTCGGGTGCCACCTTCACCTCGCTCGCCTACGCCGAGTCGCTCCAGGCCGCCCTCGACGCGGCCGGGATCTGACGTGAGCCCGGGGCCGGCAGAACGGCGGCGGGTGGAGCGGGTAATGGGCACCGCGGTGAGTGTCGCCGTGCCGGGCGGGTGCCCTTCCACGCTGCTGGACGAGGTCTTCGCCTGGTTCCGCCGGGTGGACCGCACCTTCAGCGTGCACCGCAGCGACAGCCAGGTCTCCCGTGTCTCGGCGCGAGCGCTCCCCCCGGGAGAGGCTCACCCCCTGGTCGATGAGGTCCTCGACCGCTGCGTGGAGTTGTTCCTGGGCACCGATGGCTGGTTCGACGCCTGGCCCGACGGCCCGGAGGGGCGGGTGGACCCATCCGGGTACGTCAAGGGCTGGAGCGTCGACGTAGCCGCCGCCCTCCTCCAGGGAGCCGGCATCACCGACTACTGCATCTCCGCCGGCGGCGACGTGCGCGCCGCCGGGTGCGGCCCCCACGGCGGGCCCCGGCGCGTCGGCGTGCGGCACCCCTTCGAACGACGGGCGGTGGCCGCGGTGCTCCACGCCGGCGATCGGGCCGTGGCCACCTCCGGGGCCTACGAGCGCGGGCCCCATGTCTGGGGCTGCGGCGACGGCAACCTCCTCAGCGCCACGGTGGCCGGGCCGAGGCTCGGTCTGGCAGACGCCCTGGCCACGGCCCTCTTCGCCGCCGACGGGCAGGCCTACCCCTGGTTCCACCGCTTCGACGGCTATCACTACCTCACGATCGGCACGGACCATCGCGTCCGCTGGACCCCCGGACTCGACCCCTTTCTGGCATCGCCCGAACCTTGTTTAGGGATCCCCGCCTCCTAGCCTGAGCGAGCCCACCCCAACCGCGGGCAACAGATCCTCATCCCCCCGACCGGAGGAGCGAAGACGGATGACCGAGATCACCCTGTCCGTGCCGAGCATCCACTGCCACCACTGCAAGATGGCCATCGAAGGCACCGTCGGCCTGCTGGCCGGCGTCGGGCGCGCCGCGGTCGACGTGCCCTCGGCCACCGTGGCCCTGTCGTTCGAGGCCCCGGCCACCCTGGACCAGATCGTCGCCGCCATCGAGGGGCAGGGCTACTCCGTTCCCGCCCGGGCCTGACCCTGCCGTGGCCGCCGGCACCGAAACCATCATCTTCGACGTCGAGGGGATGACCTGCGCCTCGTGCGCCCTGCGCATCGAGCGGGTCCTCTCGCGCCAGGACGGAGTGACGGCGGCGGCGGTGAGCTTCGCCGGGCAGGAAGCGCGGGTCGAGGCCCTCCCCGGCGCCGACGCGGCCGCCCTCGAAGCGGCGGTGGCCCGCCTCGGCTACCGGGCCGTCCGCGCCCTGCCGAAGGAGCAAGGGGCGAGCGTGGCGGAGCGCTACGGTGCCGAAGCCCGCTACCAGCGGAGCAACTTCACCGCTGCCGCCGTGCTGACCCTGCCGGTGTTCCTCGTCTCGATGTTCGGCGACATGCACGCCCCGGTGTGGCGGGCCCTGGTCTGGGGCCTGGCCACCCCGGTGGAGTTCGTCTTCGGATGGCAGTTCCACCGCAACGCCGCCAAGCGCCTCCGCTCCCTGGGGGCGGGCATGGACACCCTGGTGTCGCTGGGGACCCTGGCCGCCTACGGCTACTCGGTGTGGGCCTTCTTCGCCCACGAGCCCCTCTACTTCGAGACGGCGGCGGTCATCATCACCTTCATCCTCCTGGGCCGCTTCCTCGAAGCGCGCGCCAAGGGGAGGGCCTCCCGGGCGGTGGCCCGCCTGCTGGAGCTCGGCGCCAAGGAAGCCCGCCTGCGGCGCGACGGCACCGAAGTGAGCGTGCCCATCGCCGCGGTGCGCCCCGGCGACCTCATGGTGGTGCGCCCCGGGGAACGCATCCCTACCGACGGCCGGGTGGTCGAGGGGACATCGGCGGTGGACGAGAGCATGCTCACCGGGGAGTCGGTGCCGGTGGAGCGGGGCCCCGGGGATGCGGTGTTCGGGTCCACCGTCAACCAGCACGGTCACCTGGTGGTGGAGGCCACCCGGGTGGGGGCCGAGACCGCCTTAGCCCAGATCGTGCGCCTCGTCGAGGAGGCTCAGGCCACCAAGGCTCCCATCCAGCATCTCGCCGACCGCCTCGCCGGGGTCTTCGTCCCGGTGGTGCTGGCCGTCGCCGCCGCCACCTTCGCCCTGTGGCTGGGGATCGCCGGCGAGGCCGGAGCCGCCATGGAAGCCGCAGTGGCGGTGCTGGTCATCGCCTGCCCTTGCGCCCTGGGCCTGGCCACGCCCACGGCCATCATGGTGGGCAGCGGCCGCGGCGCCGAACTGGGGGTGCTCTTCAAGGGAGCCGACGTCTTCGAGCGCTCCCGCCTGGTGGACACGGTCGTGTTCGACAAGACCGGCACCCTCACCCGGGGGGCGATGACGCTACGCTCCCTGGAGACCGCGGAGGACCGCCGCCGCACCCTGTACCTGGTGGGCAGCGTGGAGGCCGCCTCCGCGCATCCCGTGGGGAAGGCCGTGGCCCTCGGCGCGGAAGAGGAGGGGATCGACCTGGGCCCGGTGAGCGGGTTGGAGGCCGTGCCCGGGCTGGGGGTGCGAGGCACGGTGGACGAGGTCGAGGTGTGGGTGGGCCGCCCCCGCTTGCTGGAACAGGCCGGGCTGGTGGTCCCGGGCAACCTGGCCGCCGCCCTGGCCGCCATGGAGAACGAGGGGCACACCGCCTTCCTCGCCGGCTGGAACGGCGAAGCCCGGGCGGCCCTCTCGGTGGCCGACGGGTTGCGGCCCACGGCCTTGCCCACCGTGGCCGCCCTGCAGGCCGCCGGCCTCGAGGTTGTCATGCTCACCGGCGACAACCGGCGCACCGCTACCGCCATCGCGGGCGCCCTGGGCCTCACCCGGGTGGCCGCCGAGGTCCTGCCGGGCGAGAAGGCGGAGGAGGTGGCCCGCCTCCAAGCCGAGGGGCGCACCGTGGCCTTCGTTGGCGACGGCATCAACGACGCCCCGGCCCTGACCCGCGCCGACCTGGGCATGGCCGTCGGCACCGGCACGGATGTGGCCATCGAAGCCGGAGATGTGGTGCTCATGTCGGGCGACCCGGCCCTGGCCCGCACCGCCCTGGGCTTGGCCGCAGCCACCTTCCGCACCATCCGCCAGAACCTGTTCTGGGCCTTCGCCTACAACAGCGCCGCCATTCCCCTGGCGGCCGCCGGCCTTCTCGACCCAATGATCGCCGCGGCGGCAATGGCGCTGTCGAGCGTCTCGGTGGTCACCAATTCGCTGCGCCTGCGACGCTTCGGGCGCCCGAGCGCCTGACGCCGGGCCCGTCCGCTACCGAGGAGGCCGCCTACGCGCCCTTGGGCGCCGTGGCCGCCGTGGGCCGCTTGATGATGGCCTCGGCCGACACCAGCTCCTTGCCGATCCCCAGTCGCTTGACCCCTACTCCCAGGGCCAGGCCGAGCAGCTGGGTGAAGTAGAGGATGGGCATCGCGTAGTCGGTGCCGTAGACCCGGTTGACCTCGGCCTGGTAGCACTCCAGATTGGTCTGGCACAGCGGGCAGGTCGTGGCGATGACCTCGGCGCCGACATCGACCGCGCTCTGCAGCAGGTCGCGCAGCGTCTGCACCGCAGCCCGCCGGTTGGTCACCATAAGGGCGGCGCCGCAGCAGCGAAGCTTGTACGGATAGGGCACGGGATCGGCCCCGGCCGCTTGCAGCAAGCTTTCGAAGTACCGGGGGTCGTCGACCTGGCTCTGATCCAGCCCGGGCCGCCTGGGCCGCACGATCTGGCACCCGTAGTACGGAGCCACCCGCAGACCCTTGAGACGCTCGTTGGCCTTCTTGCGGATGGTCGCCAACGCCTCGTCGGTGACGAAGGCGTCCATGATGTGGCCCACTTCGATGCTGCCGTCGTAGTGCAGGTCGTCGGCCTCGAGGGCGTAGTTCATGTGCTCCGCCAGGTCGGGGTCGCGCTTGAGGGCCGCATTCGTGGTCCACAGGTTCTTGTAGCAGGCGTTGCACGGGGCCACGATGTTGAGGCCCTGCTTCTCGGCGATGGCCAGGTTGCGGGCGCAGAGCACCGTGGCCAGCAGATCGTCGACGTGCGAGTAGGCGGTGGCCCCGCAGCAGTTCCAGTCCTCGAGCTCTTCGAGTTCGAGGCCGAGCTTGTGGGCCACCTCCATGGAGGACACGTGATAGGTGGCCGCCATGGTCTCGAGCGAGCAGCCGGGGTAGTAGGCGTAGCGGGTCATTCGATACCGTCCAGGGGGAGGACGCGGGCCACCATGCTCCGCAGGTTGTGGATTCGCTTGATCCGCGCGGGGAGCAGCGGCAGCCGGCCTTTGGCCAGCAGCTTCAGCCCCATCTGCATCTCGCGCATCATCCCCGGGAACCCGCCTTCGAAGATGAAGGCCGGGGCGTACCCGGGCTCGTACGACTTGCCCGTCCGCAGGATGGTTCGGGTGAAGCGCCGCGAGAACTCCGGTGCCACCCAGTCCCGATCGAACGTGTCCTTCCACAGCGAGTACCGGGTGAGGGCGTACATGACGTCGGCGGGGCGGATCCCCTCGGGGCACTTCTCGGTGCAGGCGTAGCACGAGGCGCAGGTCCAGAAGGTATTGGAGGCCATGACCTCCTCCTTCATGCCGGCGTTGATGAGGCCGATCAGAAAGCGCGGCGTGTGGTCCATGAACTCGACTACCGGGCACGCCGCCGAGCACGTGGCGCACTGGATGCAACGGACCAGGGAGGCCCCCTCCTCGGCGTGGAGGAGGTTCTCCACCTCCTCCCGGAAGGAGACCTTCCTCGCAGTCGATGTCACCACCATTCCCTCCCGGCTCACTTGGCGGCGCGCCGCGCTTCGGCGGCGGCGATCATGTCCGCGGCCTTCTGCAGCAGCATGTCGGGATCCACCGGTTTCTCCACCAACTCGTCGACCGGCACGAACCCGGGGTGTACCGCCTGGCCGGGGAAGAGAAAGGCGATCTGCTCGCGCACGCTGGTGATGATGAGCACCGGCATCTCCCGCAGGACCGGGTCCTTGCGGATCTTTCGGGCCATCATCACGCCTTCGGCGCCGCGACCCATCATGATGTCCAGGCACAGCAGATCGTGGCTGCCGCGCTTCAGGGCATCCCAGCCGTCCTTGGGGTTGTACGCCACCTCGGTGTCGTACTTGGTGTCGAGGATGGCCTTGATCCCCTCCACGAAGTCGGGGTCGTCGTCGACGATGAGCACCAACTTGCGCTCGCTCATCCCGCCTCTCCTTTCGAGACCTGGTCCGGAGGTACCCCCTCCGATCCCGCTGCGGGCGTACCCGGAACCGGCAGTGCAATCACAAAGGTACTACCCCGGCCCGGGTCGCTGGCCGCGGTGATGGTCCCCCCATGGCTCTCAACGATACGGCGGGTGACCGCCAGGCCGATCCCGGCCCCGCCCACGCCGCTCGTTGCCGCCTGGCCCCGATAGAAGGCATCGAACAGACGTGTCAAGTCTGCCTCCGGAATGCCGACTCCCGTGTCAGTCACCGAGACCACTACCTTCTCGCCCCGACGCACGGCCGATACCTGCACTCTACCGCCCTCGCGCGAATACTTAACCGCGTTACCGATCACGTTGAGCAGGGCCTCGGTCAGCGTCCCCTCGTCGCCGAACACGGTCGCCTCCGGGTCGACGTCCGCCTCGATGGTCACCGCCTTGCGCACCGCCTCCGCCTGGGCGCTCTCCACCGCCTTGGCCACCGGCACGGCGACGGGTACCGCACAGAAACTCTCCTTGAGGCCGACGAAGTCCACCGAGAAGCCGCGCAGCCATCGGTTCACCAGGGCCAGCAGGTCCCTGAGGCGGCTGCTCATCCGCTCCAGCCGGCGCTGCTGGTCCTCCGAGACGACCCCCGCCAGTTCCTTTAGGAGCACAAACAGGTTCTGCTGAATGGCCCCGAGGGGGGAGCGCAGCTCGTGGGACACGATGGCGGCGAAGTTCTCCCGCAACGCCTCCCTTTCCCGCCGCAACGCCGCCGCCTCGACCACCAGGTCTCGCCACTCGAGGCCTCGCCGGATCATGGAGCGGAACTCGTCGGGGGTAAAGGGCTTCGGCAAGAAGTCGCGGGCCCCCCGCTGCATCGCCTCCACCGCCGATGTGATGGTGGCGAAACCGGTGAAGACGATGCAGACGATGGTCGGGTCCAGGGCCCGGATCGTCTCGAGGACCTCCATGCCCGACAGGCCCGGCATCTTCAGGTCCACGAAGACCAGGTCGGGATCGAAAGCCCTCACCTGCTCCAGGCCTTCGGTGCCCCCGCCGACCGCAACCACCTCGTACTCGCTCCCCTCGAGTATGGCCCGGCAGGAGTCGAGCACCACCTCCTCGTCGTCGATGAGCAGCAGGCGACGGCCGGTCCCGGTCACGATGGCTCCTCCTCCTTCTCCCCCAGCGGCAGTTCGATGGTGAACGCGGTGCCCGCCCCGAGCTCGCTCTCCACTGCGATGGTCCCGCCGTGCTCCTTGACGATCCCGAAGCTGATGGCCAGGCCCAGGCCGGTCCCGTGCCCGACCTCCTTGGTGGTGAAGAAGGGGTCGAAGATGCGGCCCAGGCCCTCTTCGCTTATGCCGCAGCCGGTATCACGGAACACGATCTGGATGACCTCTCGCTCGAGTTCGAGCCCGGTGGTGACCGACAGCCGGCCGGTCCCGCCCATGGCCTCGGCGGCGTTGACGATCAGGTTCATGAACACCTGTTGCATCTGCGCCGGATCCACCACGACATCCGGGAGGCAGTCGGCGTAGTCCCGCTCCACCTCGATGTTGTGGAACAGGGCCCGGTCCTCCACAAGGGAGAAGCACTCCTCAATGATGGCGCAGACGTTGGTCGGCTTCTTGTGCGGCTTCTGGGGACGAGAGAACACGAGAAGCCCCCGGATGATCGTGGTGCAGCGCGCCGCCTGGTTGGCGATCTTCTCCACCGGAACCCGTTGCGGGTCGTCTGCCGCCATTCGTTCGAGGAGCAGGTGAGAGTAGGTCACGATCCCCTGCAGTGGGTTGTTCAGCTCGTGTGCCACGTCGGCGGCCAGCTGCCCCACCACCGCCAGGCGCTCCGACGCCATGATCCGCTTGCGGGCGAAGTCCTTCAACTGCTCGTCACGGGCCTTGAGAGCCGCCGCCATCGTGTTGAAGGCCCCGGCCAGCACAGCAATCTCATCGTGTGTCGTCACCGCTACCCGGGCGTCGAGGTCGCCCTCGGCCACCCGCCGCGAGGCTTTCACCAGAGCGCGCACCGGAGTGGCCAGCCGGCGAGACACGAAGAAGGAAATGGCGGTCGCCAGAGCCACCCCGCCCAGGGTGATGCCCACGAAGAGCAGGATGGAGCGCGTCTTGAGGTCGCTGTAGGGCCTTTCCAGGATGCCCACGTAGAGCATCCCCAGCACGTCGCCGTCGAGGCCGCGCAGGGGGGTGTAGCCGGTGAGGTACCAGTCCCGGACCACGTAGGCGCGGTCCAGCCAGCGCTCCCCCTGCACCACCACCTGCTGGTACACCTCGGCAGACACCCGGGTCCCGATGGCCCGGGCGCCGTCCTCGTTGAGCACATTGGTCGCGATGCGCACGTCGTCGAGGAAGACCGTCGCCGTGCCGATGTCGAAGCCCTCGTAGGTGTCCCCCTCGAACACGGTGTCCTTGATCCTGTCCACGATCTCGACGCGGCGATTCAGCAGCAACCCGCCGTACAGGGACCCGATCACTCTCCCGGCGTAGTCGACGATGGGGGCGGCCGCCACCAGCACCAGGCCGTCGTCGAGGACCGCCTCCTCCACCGGCCGGGCGCCCTGCGTGTCCACCAGGTCGATCCGGGCGGCTTCCGCCAGGCCCGGGGCCTCCGCCGCCAGTCGATCCGCCGAGTAGACGGCGTTGCCGACCGTCGCTCGGCCCGACTCGAGTGCCGCCGCCACCACGGCATCGCCGGCCTGGGAATCGCCCACGACGAGGGGATTCCCGGCTCGCAGCAGCACCTTCCCGGTGGCATCGGTGACGGAGAGGAAGTCCAGGTCCTCGGCGAGCATCGCTCCCAGCAGTTCCCCGGCGGCCACCTGCACCTGGCCGTCCAGCAGCGCATTCCGAAGATAGAACCGGTCGGCCGACAGCCGGAGCACGTCGTGGAGGCGGGCCGAGTAGGCGCCGTACATCTCCTGGGCGGAGTTCAGGTCGGACTCGACCCGCCTCTCCGCCTCGGCCAGCACCCGACTGCCGATGAAGAACGCCGCCACCCCGCTGAAGGTCGCGCTGAGCAGGAAGATGACGGCGAGAAACGCCAGCATCAGCTTGCCGAAGCGGCTCATGACACCGTCGCCTCGCTCTTCTCCGGGCCCGAACGCGTGGGCCGGCCGGGGAGCGCGACCCGCTTCCCCTTCCGGCGTCTCGCCGTCACCTGCCCAGTGTGCCACGCCTCCACCGCGCCGCGGCAGGGGCCTCCGTCGCTGCCGCCAGGGCCGAATGCGGGGAGGCTATTCACGCCCGTCCTCTTCCTCCCAGGGACGCTCCCACGGCCGCTTGCTCAGTTGGGGCGGGCGCTCCCAGACCACGTCGAGGAACAGGATGCCGGCCCGGAAGCCCCCGGCGAGCAGGGCCAGGCCCGCCGCCTTCTCCCAGAGGACCCCGATCACCGCGAAGACGGCCCCCAGGCACATGGCCCCCACACGACCCGATCAGGAGCAGGCCCAGGAGCACCCCCTTGGCCACCGGCCACAGCCACATCCCCGCACCCTACAGCCGCGGGGGTCGTCCGAGTGAGGTGAGACGACGGCACCCCACCTTGGGGTGGTCACCCTGGGCGATGAGCAGGCCGGAGGGTGCCGCCCTGGGGGAGTGGGAAACCGAACTGCTCGTCTTCCCCAACGGACGGCACGACAGCCAGGCCGACCCGTTCGCCTACGCCGCCCTCCAAGTCGTCCACACCCCAACCCACAGCGCCGCCGACCTCGCCGAAGCCCCCTCGACACCCCTGAACTCATCCAGGCCTGCGAGTGGAGGAACCAGGCGGTCAGGCCTCGTAGCTGTAGGTGATCTTCACCCCGTAGAGCTCGACGCCGGGACCATTGAATGTGACCCACAGGTATGCGGCCTGCTTGGCGGTGTTCACCTGTCGGAAATCGATGGCCGTCGTGTAGGGGGCCGCCGGGTTGGAAACGCTGTCCACCGTGCACACGTTGCCTACGGAGTCCTCGACGCCACGCGCTGGCCTAGCTCGATACAGGATGACGCAGACGCTGGCTGCGACGTCGTCGTCGT
>JBDROA010000131.1:0-3018 GCA_043810615.1 Actinomycetota bacterium
CCGGCGCCTGATCCCCTGGGTGCTGTAGCCGGCCCGGCTCAGCCGGCCGGCACCGTCCGCTCCGCCGCCCAGGCGCGCAGGGCGGCCACCTCCTCGGCACGCGACACCGACAGGGGCACGACCGAGGCGACCTCGGCCGCCAGATCGACGGTGCTGAGGCCGGCCGAGGCGGCGAACGCCCGGTAGAGGGCCCCGACCACCACGGCCTCGATCTCCGCACCGGAGAAGCCCTCGGTGGCCCCGGCCAGGCGCTCCAGATCGAAGTTGGCCGGGTCGTGCTTGCGGGCCGCCAACTGCACCGCGAAGACGGCGCGGCGGGCCGCGGCGCCGGGGAGGTCCACAAAGAACACCTCGTCGAAGCGGCCCTTGCGCAGGAACTCGGGAGGCAGGGCCGAGACGTCGTTGGCGGTGGCCACCAGGAAGACGCCGTCGGGCCGGTCCTGCATCCAGCGTAGGAACGTGCCCAGGAGGCGGCTCGATACCCCGCCGTCGGCGTCGCCCCCGGTGGCGAAGCCCTTCTCGATCTCGTCGATCCACAGCACGGCGGGGGCCATGGCCTCGGCGGTGCGCAGGGCGGCCTCGAGGCGCTGCTCCGACTCCCCGACGTACTTGCGGTAGATGCGGGCCGGGTCGAGCAACAGGAGGGGGCGGCCCCAGGTGGCGGCCAGGGTCTTGGCCACCAGCGACTTGCCGCACCCGGGCACGCCGGTGAGGAGGATGCCCCGGGGCGGGTCGAGGCCCATGTCGCGAGCCAGTTCCGAGCCGACGGCCCGGCCCCGCAAGTCCAGCCAGTGCTTCAAGCCGTCGAGGCCGGCGACCCGGTCGAGCGTCCCCGCGGTGGCCGGTACCAGTTCCAGCACGCCGTCGGAGTCGAGGAGCTCCATCTTGGCGGCGCGCACCCGGGGCAGATCCTCCTTGGAGAGCCGGCCGTTCCGCAGGACGCTGCGCTGGAGCAAGTGCTGGGCGTCGGCCAGGGTGAGGCCGCGCAACGCCTCGATCAGCGCGGCTTCGACCTCCGGCCCGCCGCTGTCGGCCAGGCCGCGGCCGGCCAGGTCCGCCACCATGCCCCGGACGAGGCCGGCGAGCTCGTCGTCCGACGGAGGGCGCAGCGACCAGGGGAGGGCCACTCCCTTCAGCTCCGGAGGCATGGCCAGGCCGGGCCCGGCGAGGACGATGGTCTGCCCCGCCTCGGCGTCGCGGGCGGCGTCCTTGACGGCGCGCACCGCTACCGGGTCGGAGCAGAGCATCTGGGCGTCGCAGAACACGAAGACCCCGGGGGCGGTGAGGTCCCCGACGAAGGCCAGGGCGACGCGGGGGTCGGCGGTGCGGTACTGCGGTCCCATGCCGTCGCGCCCGAGGCCCCGGGCCGCCGTCCAGGTCCACACCGGCAAGGCGGCCTCGGCGGCCACCCGGCGCACCAGGGCGAGCAGGCGCTCCTCGTCGGCGGCCTCGACCACGAGCAGGGGGTGGCGCGAGCGGAAGAGGACGCGCAGATCGGCGGTGGAATCCACGGGTGGAGTCATCGGCGCCGGATCGCGTGGGGATGAGGGAAACGGCCCGGCACTGGGCCGGGGGCCGTGCCTACAGTCCCGGGCGTCCCACTCGACACGGAGGGAGCAGGTGAAGATCCTCAAGGAGTTCAAGGACTTCGTGACCCGGGGCAACCTGATCGACCTGGCGGTTGCCTTCGTCATCGCCGCGGCCTTCGGGGCGGTCATCAAGGCGTTCGTGGACTTTGTGATCATGCCGTTCATCGCCGCCATCGCGGGCCAGACGTCGTTCGACGGCCTGACCTTCACGATCAACGACGCCGTCATCCCCTACGGCTCCTTTATCACCGCGTTGGTGACGTTCCTGCTGGTGGCGGCGGCGGTGTTCTTCTTGATCGTCAAGCCGTACAACATGTGGCGGGCTCGCCAGGCCGCGGCGGCCGCAGCGGCTCCGGCGGCGGCTCCCGAGCCGGCCGAGGAGATCGTGCTGTTGCGCCAGATTCGCGACCAGCTGACCATTACGAACCGCTGACCCCGACCCCTGTCCCCCGGCAGCGGGAGTTGGCAGAATGGCGGGCATGCCGCGTGACGAACGGAGCCGGCGGCTCGCCGAGATGATCCGGCGCCGGGTGGCGCAGGGCGTGGTCGGCGCCATCAAGCGGGACGAGCGCGGCCTGCGCCACCTTCGCGACATGGGTGTCGTCGACGACGCCTGGCTCGCCGATCCGAGGGCGGATCCTCTCGACCTGCTGCGCCGCCTGCAACAGCGAGCCCGGGAGATCCGGGAGCGGCCGTCACTGCTCACCGACCTCGGCTTGTCGTCGGTGGATGTGCTGTGCTGTGAGAGCGAGGCGCCCGCCCTCGAGGCGCCGCCGGCCGGGCCGGATCTCACCGTGGTCTTCACCGACCTCGAGGGGTTCACCGCCTTCACCCGCCGCGAGGGTGACGGGGAGGCGAGCCGGCTGCTGAGGGGCCACTACGCCGCCGTCGACGACCTGGTGGCGGGCCGCGGAGGCCGGGTGGTGAAGCGCCTGGGCGACGGTCATCTGCTCACCTTCCCCCAGCCCCGGGCGGCGGTGCTGGCCGGCCTGGACCTGCTCGAGGCGGCCCCGGTTCCCCTGAAGCTGCGGGCGGGAGGGCACGCGGGGAGGGTGGTGGTCCTCGGCGACGACGTGCTGGGCGACGTGGTGAACGTCGCCTCGCGGGTGGTAGGTGCCACCGAAGGCGGGCGCGCCCTGGTGACGACGGAGGTGCGCGATCGGGCGGGGCGGGTGCCCCGGGTGGTGTTCGGCGAGCCGCAGCCCACCGTGCTGCGGGGGATAGAGGATCCGGTGCCGGTGTGCGAGGTGCGCCGGGCCTGAGGGGCCGTGTCTTCCCCTCCGGGGGGGGAGTGCCGGGTCTGTGAGGCGAGTGCCATTCTGTTCTCCCCCCTCAGGGGGGAGTGCCGAGTCTGTGAGGCGAGGCGGGTGCTTCCCTGCGGCCGTACGGGTTTGGTGTGGTTGACGAACCCCCTCCGGCTCCTCGAGGA
>JBDROA010000132.1:0-3157 GCA_043810615.1 Actinomycetota bacterium
GCCGCCGGACCGGCCGCGGCCGCACCGCAGGAGCTGCAACCGTCTCACCTCGACGAGGTGACGGTCGCCGACCTCCTCGCCGACCCCGACGCCTACACCACCATGCCCGTCGTGGTGCGCGGCGAACTGGTCGGGGACTTCGGCGTGCGAAGCGACGGCACGGTGTGGACCCAGTTGAACGGCGACCCTTATGCCGAGGCTCCGCTGCTCGCCGGCGGCAGCCTCGCCGGGCCGAACCGGGGCATCGGGGTCCGCATCCCGGAGGAGGTCTGGCCCGGCTTCGATCGGCCGGGCGGCTACCGGGTGCGGGGGCCCCTGGTCGAACTGACCGGGATGTGGCGCTACCACGACCCGGAGCGCGGCGGGGAGTCGTACTTCGATGTCACCGGCCTGAGACTGGTTCAAGAGCCAATTGCCCTGGAAGAAGGCGTGTACTGGCTGCCCCTGGGCCTGGGGCTGGGGCTCCTGGGCGCGGCCGCAGCAGCCCATCTGGCCCTCCGGCGCCGGCGGGACTGAGGAGGCGGGCTCTCAGTCCTCGCCCAGCCGGCGGCGGCGCTCTTGCTGTTCGCGCCGCTTGCGGGCGAAGTACTCGTCCTGGACCCGGCGGCGGGTGCGGCGCACCACCCACCACAGGCCGGCGATCACGGCGGCGAAACCCAGCCACAGCACCCACT
Source organism: Actinomycetota bacterium (assembly GCA_043810615.1). Taxonomy (GTDB): domain Bacteria; phylum Actinomycetota; class Acidimicrobiia; order Spongiisociales; family UBA11373; genus VGBK01. The sequence goes on from JBDROA010000132.1 coordinate 675, forward strand.
CGACGGGGCCGTCGGGAAGGCGGAAGCCCCCTTCGTCGGCCTGGGCGAGGAGACGGAGCGGCAGCACGGTGGGGTTAGCCTAGGCCGCCGCACCCTATGACCGAGATCTGGCTCGTCCGCCACGGGGAGACCACCGCCAACGCCGCCGGCGTCTGGCAAGGCCACGGCAGCGTCGGCCTCAGTGAGCGCGGCCGTGAGCAGGCGGGCGTGCTGGGCGAGCGCATCGCCCGGACGCCTTTCGACGTGGTCGTGGCCTCCGATCTGGAGCGGGCCCGGGCCACCGCCGGCGGGGTCGGCCTGGAGGCGGCGCCCGACCCGGCCTGGCGGGAGATGGACATCGGCCGCTGGGAAGGCCTCACCCGGGAGGAGGTCGTGGCCCGCTACGGCGAGGAACTACGCGCCCTCGCCGCCGGACGGGAGGTGGCCGCCGGTGGGGGGGAGACCTGGGGCGGGTTCTGCGCCCGAGTCGATGCCGCCCTCGCCACCCTGGCCGGCCGCCTTCGGCCGGGGGAGCGTGGCCTGGTGGTGACCCACGGAGGAGTGATCCATGCCCTGATCTCCGGATTGCTGCGCTTCCGCGGCCGGGGCCGGCCCTGGCCGGTGGAGCACGGCGGCAACACCGCCGTGACCGTGCTGGTGGGGACGGGCGCCGAACTGCGGGTGCGGACCCTGAACGACGACGGCCACCTGGGCGCCCCGGCTGCAGATGGGGGGACCACGGTGGTGGGCCTGGCGCGCCACGGGGAGAGCGAGGCCAATCTGGCCGGTATCTGGCACGGGACCACCGACGGGCCGCTGAGCCCCCGAGGGCTGGTGCAGGGGGCGGAGTTGTCGGCCCGCTACGACGCCCTGGACCACATCTACTGCAGCCACCTGCAACGGGCCCGCCTCACCGCCGCCGCCTTCGCCGCCGGGCGCGGCCTGGAGCCCACGGAGCGGTCCGATCTCCACGAGATGGCCTACGGGAGGTGGGAGGGGCTCACTTCTGAGGAGATCCAGGAGCGCTTCCCCGGCGACTGGGCGGCGAACTACGTGGACGGGGGCGACCTGCCCCGGGGGCAGACGGGGGAGACGGCGGCCGGAGCGGCCGCCCGGATGCGGCGGGCGGTGGAGGAGATGGCCGCGGCGCACCCCGGGGGCCGGGTGCTGGCGTTCAGCCACGGCGGGGCCATCCGCGCCTGCGTCGGGGGGATCCTCGGCCTGGGGACGGCCGCCCGCGACTTGCTGGAGAGCCCGGACAACACCTCGGTCACCCACCCGCGGGTGGGGCCGGCGGGGATCGTCGTCGCCGACTACAACACCGGCGTAGTCTGATCCTCACCGTGCGGGTGCTCCTCGTCACCAACGACTATCTCCCCAAGCCCGGAGGCATCCAGCAGTACCTCGGCAACGCGGTGGCCGCTTTCCCGGGGGAGGTGCGGGTGCTGGCCCCAGCCGACGAGGGCGGCGACCCCCGGGTGGTGCGCCATCCGCGCCCCTTCATGTGGCCCACCCGCTCCGTCCGCCGCTGGGTGGAGGCCCAGGTGGCCGACTTCCGGCCCGACGCGATTCTCTTCGGAGCGCCGCACCCCCTGGCCCTGCTCGGCCCCGGCCTGCGGCGAGCCACCGGGGTCCCGTACGCCGTGGTGTGCCACGGCGCCGAGGTCTTTCTCCCCGGGGCCGTCCCCGGGCTGCGCCAAGCCCTGCGCCGCGCCCTGCGTCGCGCCGACGTCGTCTTCGGGGTGAGCCGCTACACCCGGGGCCGGGTGGAGCGCTTCACCGGGCGCCCGGTGCGCTACGTGGGGGCCGGAGTGGAGGCGGTCTTCGTCCCCGGCGAGCCGCCGGACGGCCTCGTGGTGGGGTGCGTCAGCCGCTTCGTACCCCGCAAGGGGCAGCGCCGGGTGCTGCGTGCGGTGGCCCGCCTGCGGGCGGAGGGGAACGACGCGAGCGTGCTCCTGGTGGGCATGGGCCGCGACGAGGGCGACCTGCGCCGCCTCGCCGCCCGCCTCGGGGTGCCCACCCGCATGGAGGTTGCGGTGCCCTGGGTTGAACTGCCCGGCCTTTACCGGCAGATGACCGTGTTCGCCATGCCCTGCCGCTCCCGGTGGCTGGGCTTGGAGATGGAGGGCCTCGGCCTGGTGTTCCTGGAGGCGGCCGCCTGCGGGCTGCCGGTGCTGGCGGGGGACTCGGGAGGCTCCCCGGAGACGGTGGTGCCCGGGGTGACGGGGTACGTGGTGGCGGACGACGCCGCCCTGGAAGAGGGCCTGCGCTTGCTCCTCGACGACCCCGCCGGCGCTCGGGAGATGGGGCGGGCGGGCCGGGAGCGGGTGCTGGCCGAGTACACGTGGGAGCAGGTGGGGAGGCGCCTGGCCGCCGGCCTGGAAGCGGCCGTGGCGGGGCCTCCCGCCGGTCCGGCCGCGGGGAACCCGTCTTGACATAGCGCCCCCGTTTGGTTCATGCTCTCGTTGTTCCCCCATCACCCCGGTGGCACGCCGCCGCCGAAC
>JBDROA010000133.1:0-2807 GCA_043810615.1 Actinomycetota bacterium
TCAAGGTACGGTATGATTTTCGTATATGAACAGCACGACTCGTCGGGCAGGTATCTACCTCCGGATTTCTTCGGATCCTGAGGAGACCCGTCTGGGGGTGATCCGCCAGTTGGAGGACTGCCGGGCCCGCTGCGATGCGAACGGGTGGCTGGTGGTCGATGTGTATGAGGACAATGACCGTTCCGCCTACAAGGGGAAACCCCGCGCCGAGTACCGCCGGATGCTGGGTGATGTCGAGTCGGGTCGGATTGATGCGGTGGTGGTGTGGGCCCAGGATCGCCTGACCCGCCATCCTCGGGAGTTGGAGGAGTTCTTCGACATCATCGACCGGGTCGGGGATGTGGCGTTGGTGACGATCTCAGGTGACCGGGACCTGTCTGATCCTGGTGATCTGATGATGGCGAGGGTCGAGGGGGCGTTCGCGGCGAAGGAGTCGGCGGACAAGGCGGCGCGGCATCGGCGCAAGGCCCTGGAGTTGGCTGAGGCGGGGAAGGTGGGTGGTGGCGGTGCCCGTCCCTTCGGGTTCGAGGCGGACCGTGTCACCGTCCGGGAACCGGAGGCGGTGTTGATCCGGGAGGCGGCCGAGCGCCTGTTGGCGGGTGATTCGCAGGGTTCGGTGCTGCGGGATTGGGAAGCCAAGGGGGTGACCACCCCGACGGGTGGCCGGTGGCGGTACTCGACGTTCCGGCGGATGATGCAACGCCCCCGCCTCGCTGGTTTGCGGGAGCATCAGGGTGAGGTGATCGGACCGGCGGAGTGGGGGGCGATCATCACCCCCGAAACCCACGAGCGGCTCGGGGTCCGGTTGAAAGGGACCGGGCGGCATCGGGTCAACCGGGAACGTCTCTACCTGCTCACCGGTGGCCCCATCGTGTGTGGCCTCTGTGGTGCCGGGTTGGTCGCCGCCCGCCGGGATGGGAAACGCACCATGGTGTGCCCCTCCGGGCCGGGGAGACCGGGGTGTGGGCGGCTCAGCATCCTCGCCGAACCCGTCGAAGACCTCGTCGGCGGGGCAGTGATCGAAGCCTTGGACGGCCCGATGCTCGCCCAGGCCATCGCAGCCGACCGGCGGGTCGGTGACCGTGACGCCGAGTTGTCGAAACAGATCGGCGTCAACGAAGAGGCGCTCGCCCGGGCCGCCGAGGATCACTACCTGGCTGGGATCATCGACCGGACCACCTTCATCAAGGTCTCCCGGGCACTCCAAGGCGAGATCGACGCCCTCCGGTCCCGACTGACCCGCACCAGCCGAAGCCGGATACTCACCACACTCCCCCATACCCGCCAGGCACTCCAGGCCGCCTGGGATGACGGCGAGATCGGGTGGCGCCGTGGTCTGGTGATGGCCGTGATCGACCGCATCGAGGTCTCCCCCGCCACCCGGGGCCGCAACCGGTTCGACCCCCAACGTCTCACCATCACCTGGCACGCCTAGCCGCAACATCGATGGGTGAATAGATGGGGGGATAGATGGCCGTTACGGGCGGCACCCCGCCGATAATGCCCGCTACACACCGGGATACCTCCCATACACAGCCGGGCCATGCCGATAACGAGACGACACACTGGCAGAATCGGCCGCGAACAGGGGGCATGCCTGCCGATAAGCCCCAAACAGGGGGACCAGTGCGGCCATTGGGGCCCAAACCCCCCGGCCAGTCCGGCATCAACCCCCCCTCACCCTCAGAATAGACGGGCGAGTCCGGCCGTTCAGGCCGAAACCCCCCGGCCAGCCGGGCATTGAGGGTCCCGCCCCCCGGAAAGGAGGGACCAGAGCGGCCGTTTGATCCGAAACCCCCCGGCCAGCCCGGCAATATGCCCGGCAAGCCGGGGAGATCCCCAGGTGCCCCGGACCCTTCCGCGAGAGTCCCGGGTCCCCGGGAATCTTCCGGGGCCCATCGGGACTACTCGGGGACTCTCCGGGGGCCTCCGAGTGTGGCGACCCGGGTTGGGGGCCAGGGACCGTCACGGTGCCGGACCACCAGCACCACCTCATGCCGGGCCGCCCGGAACCGATTCACATGCGGGTCACCTTCGGGGTAGATGAACACAGTCGTCTCATACTCAACCGGGAGCATCCGGCTGATCTTGCCGAAGAACCGGCGGGCGATACGACCGAACCCCACGAAGCTGGCCTGCCCGCCTTCTTCGGTGACGTTGCGGATCACCCAACGCAACGCGTTGGCAGGACTCGACTGCCGATCAAGCATGTGAGGCCCGAACGGGTAGCGGCTGATACCGGGGGCTGTCTCCATGGGCCTGCACTATCAGCCGGGTACGACATAGACCGTCTCGTACTGACTAGGCCCCGTCCTAGCAGCGGTATCTGCGCCAGCGGGAACGAGACATGAGCACCAGGAGTGCCCATGTCCCCCCAGCCACCAGATACCGCTTCTTTCGTCTCCGAATCCCGATTGGCCCAGGACCTCCCCCCACACGTCGAAGACCCCGCCACCCTGGCAAGAGTCGCCACCCTGCTGGCGACCGCCAGACAGCACGCTGGCGGACCAGCCGGGGGGGACTCTCAGTGAGCAACTCTCGGGAGCTTCACCTGAGCGTGGTCAACACCTCCGAGACCCCGAGTAGCGGGCTGGTGCCGCTCCCTCAACCGTCGGGCTCTGCGGATTACGCCGGCTTCAGGCCGGTGTCCTTGACCAAGCGAAGCCAGAATGCACAGGCGCCCCCCGGAAGGGGGCAGCATGACCAGGAGGCCTGGGGTTGGCTCGCTCGGAATTCGACCGACTCGGGTCGGGGAACCTACGGTGGATGAACTAGACCCTGAATGGCGATTGAGGCCGTGGGAGTCC
>JBDROA010000134.1:0-2539 GCA_043810615.1 Actinomycetota bacterium
TTGGAGTGGTTGGTAATCCTAACGACTTCTTCGGGGGGGGGGGGGGACTCGCGCCCCGCCCCACCGACCGCACTTTGTGTGGTCATCGTTCGTTTGGCTAGCCCGCGTAGGCCGCTTCGACGAACACGTTGGTGTAGAGCATGTTCAGGTCCAGCGCCTCGGTGAGCTCCCCAGAAGCCAGGAGGTTCGTCAGCCAGGCCTCCCAGCCCGCCGGGTCGAAGATGCCGGGCCTCAGACCACCCAGAGGCACGGTACGAGCCACGGCAAAGTCCATGATACGGCCCGCCAGACTGGGCTCACTGCCCTCTTCCGGGTTCAGGTCCGCGCAGTCGGCCAGCACAGCATCCCGGTTGGCCGGATTCTGGGCAAATTGGGTGCCCTTGACCAAGCCGTTCACGAACGCCTGAACCAGCTCCGGTTCGTTAGCGACCGTGCTGGCGGAGGTGGCGTACATGTTCCCAAAGAGGATCAAGAACGAATCGGGCGTGATGTCCCGCAACGCCAAGCCGCGCTCCTCCATGACCGCCATGTCGGGCAGGCCTGCCGCGTACGAAGTGATCTCACCCCGCTCGAAGGCTGCGGTGGCCTGGCCACCGTCGCCGACGGGCAGGAACGTGTAGTCGACGTTCTCGGTGAGGCCTGCCTCGGTGAGGATGCCGCGGACGTAGGACACTTCCGAGCCCTCCGCGGTTCCCACACCGACGACGGTCCCCGCCAGGTCCGCAGGCACCTGGAACGCCGAGTCCTCCGGAACTACGAGCCCGAACAGGGACTGGGCGAAGTGGTTGTAGATGCCGACGAACTGCTCATCGCGGGACATGGCGCCCATCATCGGCCCGGGGCCAGGGGCCCCGAATTTCGCCTGGCCGGCTGCGATCGCCTGCATCACGGCGCCCGATCCATCGAGCGCCTCGGTCGTGACGTTCAGACCCTCCTCGGCAAAGAACCCTTGGCCGATCGCCGCGCACGCGTTGTACCAAATGACGGCAGACGGATTCGGGATGAGGAGGATCACATCGGTGAGCGCCGCCGCCGTGGTGGTGGGTGCCGCCGTGGTGGTGGGTGCCGCGGTCGTCGTCGCCGCGTCGTCGTCGCCGCAGGCGGCGAGCACCATCGCCAGGGCAACGAGCACTAGAAAGACCTTCCGGCCCATTATAGACCTCCCGTAAGTAGCGCCGGTCAGTCGGCAGATCGCCGCGCCGGGTGCTGATGATCCTACATCATATATAAGGGCCCCTGCCACCGCAGGCTCCGACAAGCCCTCCCGGGCGCTACCGGCGGGACCGAACCGGGCGCCGCTTCCCCCGTGCGCCTCAGGAGGATCGCCCGCTCGGCCTGAGCGGTCTCCACCATCCCGGCGTGGCAACGCCCACCGGGAACCGCCGCCGAGATGCCGCCCGTCATAGAGACATGGCCTCCCTCACAAACACACTCCTCACTCTGACCATCGTCCTCTCACTGGGTCTCGGAGCCCTGGCCGCCAGCACCGGCGCCGGGCACGCCCTGCAGCGGCGCCGGGAGCGCTGAGCCCGGCGGAGCCCCGGGGCTGCTACCCCGCGGCGCCCCCCAGGAGGGCGTCGGCCATCTTCCCCGCCCAGGCGGCCCTGTCGGCGAAGTCGCGGAATCGCTCTCGGGGACCTTCACGGACTTCACGATGGCCTTCTCCGCCGGGCTCGGCCGGCTCTTGTCGATTTTCCCGGCGAAGACCCGATGCCCCCGGGCGCCCACGGTGGCAGTGATCTGCTCCACGTCCACCGGGTCTTCCTCGGGCTTCCACGGGTCGCCCACCGGGCCGCTGGAGCAAAGCCACACCGGCCGCAGGCCGGGAAGGGGCCGTGCCTCTCGGCCGGTTCCCGGGCCGCCTTGCGCCAGCGGCCGGTATAGACCGCGCTCCCCAGCACCACCGCGTCCTACTCCTCGGGGTCTGCCACATCCTCAGCATCGGCGACGGCCGCGCTGCTGCCCCGATGAGCGAGGGCCTCGCCCAGAGCCGTGGCGATCTCGGCGGTGACCCGTGCTTGCCGGCCGCGACGGCCGGTACCCGCATCCTGCTGCCTCCTGCTTCGTTACGGACGGCTCAGGCCGACGGGGCGAGAGAAGGGCGCGCATCAGGGTCGTCTCCGGCAAGGCTCAGGCGGGAGATCCCCCGGCGACACGGTCATGGCCCGGCCCTCACCAGCGGGGAGGCCCTCCAGCCCGCCCTGCCGAACCGCTGGACATGAGTCGAAGGTGGCGGTGGATTCTTGAAGACCTCGGTCGTGCCGGACGCCTCAGGCCCGGCCAAGGTCGGCTGCACCGGCGGGCCGCTCGGCGAGAGGAACGGGCTGTGCACCACCCCCATGGGGCGACCTGCCGCGTCGGGGCGGTACCCCCCGCTTCCCCCCCGTCCTCATCCTCCAAGGCCCGATCCGTGGTGGTGCTCGCCCCGGCCTTCGTGGAGACGGTCCGCCAGGTTGGGCAGGTCACCCCGGGCGTAACGTGCCGCCGCCGTGTCGATGTCGATCTCGTCGGTGAGCACCGGTTCGATGCCGGCGGCCCG
>JBDROA010000135.1:0-4447 GCA_043810615.1 Actinomycetota bacterium
GCCGCCCGGGAGGCAGTCGGGACCGGATTCCCTCTGAGCCTCGACGCCAACGCCGCCTACACCCTCGACGATCTGCCCGTGCTACAAGCCCTCGACGCGCTGTCCCCCGCCATGATCGAGCAGCCGATGCCGCCCGACGACCTCTCGGGGCACGCCCGGCTCCAGGCAGCCGTGACGGCCCCGCTGTGCCTGGACGAGTCGATCACCTCGGTACGGAGGGCTGCCGACATGCTCGCTCTCGGGGCGGGGCGGATCATCAACATCAAGCCGGGCCGGATGGGGGGGCACACCGAGGCACTGGCCATCCACGACCTGGCCCGCCGCCGAGGGGTGCCGGTGTGGTGCGGCGGCATGCTGGAGAGCGGCATCGGGCGGGCCCACAACGTTGCCCTGGCCTCGCTGGAGGGGTTCACCCTCCCCGGCGATCTCAGCCCGAGCTGCCGCTACTGGACGCAGGACATCGTCGACCCGGCGTGGGTGATGACCGACGGGACACTGCCGGTTCCCCTGGATCGCCCCGGCATCGGGGTGGAGGTAGACCTCGAACTGATCGAGTCGCTCACGGTGCGCCGCATGGAGATCGGGAGCGACGAACCGACCGGTTGACGGTGGGCCACCCCCGGGTGATGTTTGCCATCCCGCCCTCATATTGGGATGGGAAGGCGCCCAGCCAAGGGCGATCCGGCGCAGTTCTTGCTCTCTCCCGCGAAGCGGGGGAGATGGGCCCGGCCGGGTAGGCCGGGGCCAGAGGGGGGCCACTGACTCGGGCGTGACGCGTCACCAGGGTTCTTGCCGTCCCCCTCTGTCCTGCGGGCATCTCCCCCGCTACGCGGGAGAGAGGAAGAGCCGCGCGACTCGTTCATCGACGGGTCTCCCTTCTCTCCCGCCCTGGGGCGGGGGAGATGCCCCGGAGGGGCAGAGGGGGTGGGGGAGAACCGCACCGCCCTGCGGTGGCTTCAGCCTCCCGCCCTGGGGCGGGGGAGAAGCCCCGAAGGGGCAGAGGGGGTGGGGGAGAACCGCAGCGCCCTGCGGTGGCTTCAGCCTCCCGCCCTGGGGCGGAGGAGATGCCCCGGAGGGGCAGAGGGGGTGGGGGTGAGCATCGCCACCCCAGGGTGATGTTTGCTAATGTCATGCCATGGTCTATGCAGCTTGTGTCTATGCCCGTATCTCATCTGATCCCGATGGCACCAGGTTGGGGGTCGAGCGTCAGATCGCCGATTGCGGGGCGCTGGCAGCCGGTTTGGGGTGGCCTGTCGCTGAGGTGTATGTCGACAACGATGTTTCGGCGTGGTCGGGTAGGAACCGTCCCGAGTATCGCCGGATGTTGGAGGATTTGAAGCACGGCACCCGGGACGCCGTGTTGGTGTGGCAGTTGGATCGTCTGCATCGCCATCCGAGGGAGTTGGAGGAGTTCTTCGACCTGGTGGCGGCTGCGGGGATCGCTGAGAATCTGGCGACGGTGACGGGGGAGCATGATCTATCGACGGGGGAGGGACGGTTGATGGCCCGTATCGTGGGTGCGGTGGCACGCAAAGAATCCGACGACAAGAGTCTGCGCCTCAAACGCAAGCACGCCGAACTGGCGGCGGCCGGGAAGGTGGCCGGTGGCGGTCCGAGGCCCTTCGGATACGAAACCGACCGGATAACGGTCAACCCCTCGGAGGCCGCAATCGTCCGCGAGATGGCCGCCAGGGTGCTGGCGGGTGATTCGCTGTCCTCGGTGGCTGCTGACCTCAACACCAGGGGTATCGGCACCACCCAAGGCAACGAGTGGAACTCCGGCGGGATCAAACGGGTGTTGATGTCGGCCCGGATCTCAGGACGCCGGGACCACCTCGGCGAGTTCTCCAACGCCCAATGGGACCAGATCGTCACCCCCGACGACTCCGACCGGCTGCGGCGCCTGCTGGGTGCCCGGACCCAGACCTCGAGGCGGACTCCCCGCGATTATCTGTTGACGGGCGGCTTGTTGCGTTGTGGACGCTGTGACACCCCGATGATCTCCCGACCCACCGCCAAGAAGGAACGCCGCTATGTCTGTGACGGTGGACCCGGCCACAGCGGCTGTGGCCGCATGTCGGTGGTCGCTGACCCGTTGGAGGCGTTCATCGCCCAAGCCGTCCTCTACCGCCTCGACACACCCGAGTTGGCAGCTGCCCTCAGTGATGCCCGGGCGCAGCAGACCGAATGGGCCGACCTCCAAGACCAGGCCACCGCCGACCAGGAACGCCTCGACCAGCTGGCAGCCGACTTCGGGAACGAGATCATCGGGCGCTCCGAGTGGCTGGCGGCCCGGGAACCGATCCAGGCCCGGATTGATGAGAACCGCCGGCGGCTGTCGCGGATCTCACCGACCACAGCCATCGACGAGTACGCCGGGAACGCCGAGACGCTGCGCACCATCTGGGACGAAATCACGATGCCACGCCGCCAGGCGATCGTGCGGGTCCTCATCGACCACATCACCGCCAACCCAGCCAAACCCGGACGAGGGTTCGACCCCGGGCGGTTCGAGCCCACCTGGCGGCTCTGAAAGGCTCCTTGGTGGGCGGCGGCGGACGGGTCAGGCCACCACCCGGCGAGCGGTCTCTCGGAGGCGACGAAGGTTGAAGGTCCCACGCCCGGAACGGTCCCCTGATTGGTCGCCGTGGCTACGAGTTGGGGTGGTCTTGGGCACCGATGGGGGCTCCGCCCCCATACCCCCGGTCTACGAGCCGACCGGGCCGGGTGGCGGGGTGTGCGGGGCGGGCAGCTGGGGGCGCCGTCCCTCCCGTAGGAGGGCCGACACCCTCCCCAACACCTCCACCTCCGTCACCGTCACCTCGACCCCCTGGCGGGCACACGACTCCACCATCCACCGCCGCATCACCCCGGGGTCGAATCGCCTCACAGCCATGACAGCCACACCGCCGGCGCCCCGGAGTCAACCCCCAGCCTCACCAGCCTCCCGATCCAACACCAAGAACCACCCACCGGGCGGCGATCAGAATTCCCCATCGCATAGCCTCCACAACAACGTCGGACTCTTAGGAACCCGATGGCCTGATTGGCCTGCGACGATGGGGGCTCGGTGGGCCCAGGATCAGGGCCGGAATGCCGCTATGCGGGAGGGAGCCGTTTATTGCTGCGGGTCACCCGCAACCTACCGCCACCCTGTGACAAGTCTCATGCGGCGGCCACCGCCAAGTGCTTCGATCCCCCGTTTCATCCGACTCCGGGCCGACCACCTCACCACCCCCTGCCAGAAAATGTATGTGCAATATTGCAACAAACTGCGCCTGTTAGAGGTTCAGCGGATAGGGCGTGAGTCGGGACTCCATCTGTTGCGCCAGTCGATGAGTTTGGCGGTGATGAGCAGGGTGATGGCGAGGGCGAGTTGAGCGAGTCGGTGGATGATGCTGCGGTCGGTGTTTCTTCGGAGCTGCCCGTAGTTGGAGAGCCACGAGTTGGTTCGTTCGATGGGCCAGCGCATTCCCAGTGGGATGGGCAGCGGCGTAGCCGCGGAGCCGGCGGGTCGGCGTTTGCCACAGATGACATCGTCGATGCCGTGGTTGTCGCAGGACTCATGGATGCGTTGGGCGTCGTAACCGCGGTCGAGATGCAAGGTTTCGATGTCGTGGATGAGCCCTCGGTCAGCGACGGCGGTCAGGGTGGGTTCGAACAGGATGATGTCGTGACGGTTGGCGCCGGCAGTGGCCCAACCTAGGGGGATCCCGGCACGGTCGGTGCACAGCGACCATTTCCAGCCGAGTTTCCGCCGATCGGTGGGGCTGGGGCCGGTTCCTTGACCCCCGCATGGTGCCTTATGTTGAGAGCCATCAACAGAGACTTCTGACAAGTCGAGTCCAACGATCCGGTCGTAGGCGGCAAGGGCTTCTTCGACGAGCGCGTCGAACACACCGGCTCCGATCCATTCGTCACGGCGGGTCCGCAGCGTCGTATCCGAGACACGGTTGTTCATCAACCGTTCGGTGTCCTCCCACGAGCATCCCGTCGCCAGACGGATCAGCATCCCCTCAAAACAGGTCCGGTTAGCGATCCGAGGTCGGTGACACCCCAACGGATGGGAATCCACCGGTTCCGGAACCAGGCCCTCGACCGCCTTCCACGCTGCGTTTACGACTTCTGGATCGAGCGCGCGCATGATGGGTACCTCCACCGGTTCGTTGGTTTGCGTGCACTCGGGATCATCCCCGAGGCAACCCAACGACCGGTGGACCCCTCACCTATCCGCGCGGCCTCTTAGAGCGCGCGCAGATAGGTGATTTCCACCAGTCGTCGTTGGTGCCCGGGGATGATCCCGGGTGCAAGCACACAACGACGATCTGGTGGAGGTGCCCATCATGCTCGCTTTGGATCCACGGGTGGTGGATGTCATCTGGGGGGCGGTTGAAGCGCTCATCCCCAAGCGGCCCCCGGCGAGTCACCCGTTGGGGTGTCACCGGCC
>JBDROA010000136.1:0-4972 GCA_043810615.1 Actinomycetota bacterium
CCGGCGGGTGCGCCGCGGCCGGCCTTTTCTCCCCCGCGGCAGCGGGAGAGGCGCGGCCGGCCTTTTCTGGCTCTACGCGTCTGAGTGGGGAGGGACGCGGCCGAACGGCCGACGCCTGTCTGGGCGGTGCTCTCGATACCCGCGAAAGGCCTTGTCAGGCAACGAAGGATGGGAGCTGCCAGCTCACTGGACGCCCCCGTGTCCCTCGCCTCGTCGATGCTTCTCCCCACTTCATCGCGGAGAGCCCCTTTTCTCCCCCGCGGCAGCGGGGGAGACGGCCCGTCAGGGCCAGAGGGGTCAGATCCGCGACGGAGTCGGCCCGCGCCGCGCACCGGCGGAAGAGGCCCGGCCGGCTGCGCTGGCCGCGGTGAGGGTGGACCTGCCCGGGTACCATCCCCGGCGTGCCGGCGCCCATCGACATCGCCAAAGTGGCCCGCCTCGCCCGCCTCGCCCTCACCTCCGAGGAACTGGAGCGCTACGGGGCGCAGTTGGGGGCGATCCTGGAGCACGCCGCCTCGATCCAGGGCCTCGCCACCGAGGGGGTGTCCCCGACGGCGCATCCCTTGCCCATGCTCAACGCCCTGCGCCTCGACGAGGTCGAGGAGACCCTGGACCGGGAGGAGGTCCTGGAGCAGGCCCCTGACCGGGAAGGCCCCTATTTCCGGGTGCCGCCCTTCATGGAGGAAGCGTGACCGGCGACCCCGCCGACCTCACCATCGCCGCCGCCGGGGCGGCCCTGCGCTCCGGGGAGCTGAGCGCCGCCGCCCTGCTGGCCGCGGTGCGCCGCCGGGCGGCCGCCACCGAAGCCCAGTTGCACGCCTACCTGACCCTCGACACCGTAGGAGCGGAGCGGGCGGCCGAAGAAGCCGACGCCGCCTTCGCCCGGGGGCAGGACCCCGGGCCGCTGGCCGGCATCCCCCTCGCCCTCAAGGACAATATGTGCACGCGCGGGGTCGAGACCACCTGCGGCTCGCGCATCCTGGCCGGGTACCACCCCCCGTACGACGCCACGGTGGTCGCCCGCCTGCGGCAGGCGGGGGCGGTGATCGTGGGCAAGACCAACATGGACGAGTTCGCCATGGGGTCGTCCACCGAGAACTCGGCCTACGGCCCCACCCGCAACCCGTGGGACCCGGAGCGGGTGCCGGGAGGCTCGTCGGGCGGGTCGGCGGCGGTGGTGGCGGCCGGCTCGGCCCTGGGGGCGCTGGGCTCCGACACCGGGGGCTCCATCCGCCAGCCGGCGTCGCTCTGCGGGGTGGTGGGGCTGAAGCCCACCTACGGGTTGGTGAGCCGCTACGGCCTGGTGGCCTTCGCCTCCTCGCTCGATCAGATCGGCCCCTTCGCCCGCACCGTGGAGGACACCGCCATCTTGTTCGAGGCCATCGCCGGGCACGACCCCTCCGACGCCACTTCCTACCGGGGGGAGGTGCCGGCGGTGCGGCCCACCCTGGAGGCCGGGCCCGAGGGCCTGCGGGTGGGGGTGGTCAAAGAACTGGCCGGGGAGGGGAACGAACCGGCGGTGCTCGCCGCCTTCGCCCGCACCCTGGAGGCGCTCGAGGGGGCCGGGGCCTCGGTTCGGGAGTTGTCGCTGCCGTCGATGCCCTATGCCCTCGACGCCTACTACCTCATCGCCCCGGCGGAGTGCTCCGCCAACCTGGCCCGCTTCGACGGGGTGCGCTACGGCCCGCGCTTGCCCGGCGACACGGTGGAGCAGATGATGGCCGCCACCCGGCGCGACGGCTTCGGTCCCGAGGTCACCCGGCGGATCCTGCTGGGCACCTACGCGCTCTCGGCCGGCTACTACGAGGCCTTCTACGGCCGGGCGCAGCAGGTCCGCACCCTGGTGATCGAGGACTTCGCCCGGGCCTACGGCGAGGTCGACGTCCTGGTGCTGCCCACCAGTCCAACCACCGCCTTTTCCATCGGGGAGCGGACCGACGACCCCCTTGCCATGTACCTGGCCGATGTGGGCACCATCCCCAGCAACCTGGGGGGCGGCCCCGGCATCTCGGTGCCGGTGGGCCTCGACGAGCGGGGACTGCCCATCGGCTTCCAGGTGCTGGCCCCGCCGCTGGGCGAGGCGGTGCTGCTGCGGGCGGCCCGGGCCGTCGAGGCGCTGGCCGGCTTCACCGCCCGCCCCGTTCTGGCCACCTCGGAGGTCGGCTGATGCCCTACGAGGCCGTCATCGGGGTGGAGACCCACGTGGAGCTGGCTACCCGCTCCAAGATGTTCTGCGGCTGCCCGAACGGCTTCGGGGCCGAGCCCAACACGAGCATCTGCCCGGTGTGCCTGGGCCTGCCGGGGGCGCTGCCGGTGCCCAACGTCCGGGCCATCGAGGCCACGGTCTCGCTGGGTCTGGCGCTCGAGGCGGAGATCGCCCCCCGGTCGCTCTTCCACCGCAAGAACTACTTCTACGCCGACCTGCCCAAGAACTACCAGATCTCCCAGTTCGACCTGCCCCTGTGCCGGGGCGGCCACCTGGACGTCGAGACCGACGCCGGGGTGCGCCGGGTGGGCCTCACCCGCATCCACCTGGAGGAGGACACCGGCAAGAGCACTCACCTGGGGGAGTCGGGGCGCATCCGGGCGGCCGAGGCCGTGCTGCTCGACTTCAACCGCTCCGGGGTGCCCCTCATGGAAGTGGTGACCGAACCCGACCTGCGCAGCCCCGACGAGGCCCGGGCCTACGCCGCCGAGTTGCGGGCGGTGATCGTGGCCCTGGGCCTGTCGGAGGCCCGCCTGGAGGAGGGGCAGATGCGCTTCGACGCCAACGTCTCGGTGCGCCCCGAGGGGGCCACTGCTCTGGGCACCAAGGTGGAGATCAAGAACATGAACTCGCTGCGCTCCCTGCAGCGGGCGCTGGCCTTCGAGGTGGAGCGCCAGACGCAGCGACTCGCTGCCGGGGACGAGGTGGAGCAGGAGACCCGCCACTGGGACGAGGCGGCGGGGCGCACCCGGGCGGGGCGGAGCAAGGAGGAATCCAGCGACTACCGCTACTTCCCCGAGCCCGACCTGGTGCCGGTGACCCTGGAGGCTGTCCTGCTCGAGCGCCTGCGGGCCGCCCTGCCCGAACTGCCGGCGCAGCGGCGGGGGAGGTACCGGGCGCTGGGCCTGGACGCCCAAGCCGCCCGCGTGGTGGTGGAGGGGGAGGGCTACGGGGAGCTGCTCGATGCCGCCGCCGCCGCCGGGGCCGACGCCCGCACCGCCGCCCACTGGCTGACCGGCGAGGTCACCTCCAATCTCCGCCGCCTGGGCGTGGCCCTGGCCGTCACTCCGCTGACCGGGGCTCACCTGGCCGAACTGCACGCCCTGGTGGCGGCGGGCCGTCTGTCGGCCACCGCCGCCAAAGAGGTGCTCGCCGGGGTGCTGGCGGGGGAGGGCGGGCCCGAGCAAGTGGCCGCCCGGCGCGACCTCATCCAGATCTCCGACGACGCCGTGCTCGCCGCCGCCGTCGCCGAGGTGCTCGCTGCCCACCCCGCCGAGGTGGAGCGCCTGCGGGGCGGCGAGGAGCGCCTGGTGGGTTTCCTCGTGGGCAGGGTGATGCAGGCCACCGGGGGCAGGGCCGACCCGCGCCGGGTGAGCGAGGCCATCCGGCGGGCGGCAGGGTGAGGCCGCGCCGGGCCCCGCAGGGGGCCTGATGGCCCGGGCGGTGGTTTTCGACTGCGACGGGGTGCTGGTGGATTCCGAGCCGCACTCGGCGGTCGCCTGGATGGCGGCCCTCAAACGGTACGGGCACCGGGCCACCGCCGCCGACGTCGCCGTCTGCACCGGCCTGGGCTACGCCGCGACCTACGCCCACCTGGCGGCGCTGGGCCCGGCGGTGCGGCTGCCCTCACCCGAGGACCTGGCCCCTGAGGTGCTGGCGGCGCTGGCGGCGTCGTTCGACCGGGGCCTGCTGGTCTTCCCCGACGCCGCCGGGTGTGTGACCGCTCTGGCCTTCCAAGGAGTCCCCCTGGCGGTGGCTTCCAGCAGCCGCCGCGATCGCCTCGACCTGACCCTGGGGCGCAGCGGCCTGGCCCGGTACTTCCAGGCGACCGTGGCGGGGGACGAGGTGACGCGCGGCAAGCCGGCGCCCGACGTGTACCTGGCCGCCGCCGACCGCCTGGGGGTGCGGCCGGCGGACTGCCTGGCGATCGAAGACACCGGCCCCGGGGCGGCGTCCGCCGTTGCGGCCGGGATGCGGGTGATCGGGGTCGCCCGGATCCCCGCCGAGGTGGGGCGCCTGCTGGCGGCCGGGGCGGCGCTGCTGGATCGGCTGGACCCGGGGGTGCTGACCGAGTTGGTGTAGCCACTCCTGCCCTCCCGGCTCGCTGGGCGGGAGTTGCGGATGCCCCCACTCTGTTCTCCCCCGCCGCTGCGGGGGAGATGCCCGATGGGCAGAGGGGGCAGCGTTGCGACCGAACAGGTCGCCGCCGGCTTCATCGGGCCGTTGCCCTCCCCTTGACCCCCTCCCACAGCCGGGGGAGGGGGTTAGGTTCTTCGTCTTCCCCGCGGCTGCGGCGGAGCGTGCTGCGCCGGCTTCGTCGAGCTTCTGGTGCCCCACGGTCGTGGGAAACGCGGAAGCCCTCGCCCCCGCCCTCTCCCGCTGCCGCGGGAGAGGGAGTCCTGAACGGCTGTTCCCGCGTGGCCGCCGAGCGGTGAGCCGTGTCTTGCCTCTCCCGGCTTGCCGGGGGAGGCGCGCCGCCGCCCGCCTGTGAGGGGCTCTGGAGGCTCTGGGGAAGGCCGGGCAGCGGTGCGGAGGGGGCAAGAGCGCGACGGAGGTGAGTCGCGCCTTTGCCCTCCCCCTCGCCCCCTCCCGGCCGAAGCGGCCGAGCGGCGGTGCGGAGGGGGCAAGAGCGCGACGGAGGTGAGTGGCGCCTTTGCCCTCCCCCTCGCCCCCTCCCGGCCGAAACGGCCGAGCGGCGGTGCGGAGGGGGCAAGAGCGCGACGGAGGTGAGTGGCGCCTTTGCCCTCCCCCTCGCCCCCTCCCGGC
>JBDROA010000137.1:0-30100 GCA_043810615.1 Actinomycetota bacterium
GAGAGGGCCGGGGTGAGGGTTTCCGCAGCCTGCGGCAGCGGGAGAGGGCCGGGGTGAGGGTTTCCGCAGCCTGCGGCAGCGGGAGAGGGCCGGGGTGAGGGTTTCCGCAGCCTGCGGCAGCGGGAGAGGGCCGGGGTGAGGGTTAAGACGCGACTCACCTCTGCCGCGATCTGCCCCCTCTGTGCCCGGCTGGGGCCGGGCGCGTCCCCCCCGCTCGGTGGCGGGAGAGGCGAGAGAAACTCAGCGCACCGTCCAGGTGCCCGTCTGGCGGATCATCTGGGCGAGGTCGGCGGGCCCGCGTCTGCTCTGGGCGTCGAGCATCTGGCGTTGCAGGCCGTCCTCGTACAGCGGGCGCTGGATGTCACGGAAGACCCCCATGGGCGTGGGCCCCTGGGGACCATGCGACAGACGGCTCAGAGCGAAGGCCGCCGCCGGGTCGGGGATGTGCTCGTCGTGGACGTGGAGAGCCCCGACACCCACCTCGGCGACGTCCACGATGCGGGCGGTGCCTCCGAGAACGCGAACCCCCTTCTCCCCGTCCCTGCCGAACACCAGTGGCTTGCCGTGCTGCAGGTTGATCCGGTTCTCGAGGCGCTCCGCGCGGCCGCTGAGGGCGACGAAGGCCTTGTCGTTGAACACGTTGCAGTTTTGGTAGATCTCGACGAAGGCCGCTCCGCGATGCTGGTAGGCCCGGCGCAGGACTTCGATGGTGTGAGGCCGGTCCATGTCGATGGTGCGGGCCACGAACGTGGCCTCGGCCCCGAGGGCCAGGCTCACCGGGTTGAACGGCCATCCCAGGGAGCCGGCCGGACTGGACTTGGTGCGTTTGCCCAGTTCGCTGGTGGGGGAGTACTGCCCCTTGGTGAGTCCGTATATCTGATTGTTGAGGAGCAGCACCTTGATGTTCAGGTTGCGCCGCATGGCATGGATGATGTGGTTGCCGCCGATGGAGAGGGCGTCTCCATCGCCGGTGATCACCCACACCGACAGGTCGGGGTTGGCCACGGCGATGCCCGAGGCGATGGCCGGGGCCCGGCCGTGGATGCCGTGGAACCCGTAGGTGCTCATGTAGTAGGGGAAGCGGGAGGAGCACCCGATCCCGGAGACGAACACCACCTTCTCCCGGTCGAGGCCGGCCTCGGCCAGGAAGGTCTGCATCGAGGCCAGGACGGTGTAGTCCCCGCAGCCGGGGCACCAGCGCACCTCCTGGTCGCTCTGGAAGTCGGCTCGGGTGTAGCGCGGGGTCGAGGTGTCGCTCATGGCCGGGTCATCTCCATGATCTTCTCTTCGATCTCCGAGGTCTTGAAGGGCACCCCCTGCACCTTGCTCATGCCGATGGCATCGACGAGGAACTCGGCCCGCAGCAGGCGGAGCAAGTGGCCCCGGTTCAACTCGGGCACTAGCACGCGGGGGTACTGCCGCACCACCTCGCCCAGATTGCGGGGGAAGGGGTTGAGGTGGCGCAGGTGGGCCCGGGCCACCTTGACCCCGCGGGCCCGGGCCTGGCGCACCCCGGCGAAGATCGCCGGGTAGGTGGAGCCCCAGCCGACGACCAGCAGGTCGGCACCCTCCTCGGAGTTCACCACGACCTCGGGGATGTCGTCGGCGATGCCGGCGATTTTTCGCTCCCGCAGCAGCACCATGCGCTCGTGATTGGCTGGGCTGTGCGACACCTCGCCGGTGATGTCCTCCTTCTCCAGGCCGCCCAATCGGTGCTCCAGGCCGGGGGTGCCGGGCAGGGCCCAGCCCCGGGCCAGGGTGCGGGGGTCCCGCAGGTAGGGCAGGTACTTGCCGTCGCCGTTGGGGGCAGTGACGAAGGGCACCGAGAGATCGGGCAGCGCCTCGAGATCGGGCAGCAGCCAGGGCTCGGCGCTGTTGGCGATGTAGCCGTCCGACAGGACGATCACCGGCGTCATGTACTTCACGGCGATGCGGGCCGCCTCGATCATCGTGTCGAAGGCGTCGGCCGGGGAGGCGACGGCCAGGACCGGAAGAGGGGCCTCGCCGTGGCGCCCGTACAGCGCCATAAGCAGGTCGGCCTGCTCGGTCTTGGTGGGCAGGCCGGTCGAGGGACCGCCCCGCTGCACGTCGACGATGAGCAGGGGCAGTTCGATCATCACCGCCAGGCTCATCGTCTCCGACTTCAGGGCCAGGCCCGGCCCGCTGGTGCCGGTGGCCCCCAGGCTGCCGGCGAAGGACGCGCCCAGGGCCACGCCGATGGCGGCGATCTCGTCCTCGGCCTGGAAGGTGCGCACCCCCAGCTTCTGGAAGCGGGCCAGCTCGTGAAGGATCTCGGAGGCCGGGGTGATGGGATATGAGGAGTACAGCAGCGGGAGGCGGGCCGCTTGGGCGGCGGCCACCAGGCCCCAGGCCACCGTCTGGTTGCCGGTGACGTTGGCGTAGGTTCCCGCTCGCAGCTTGGCCGGCTTCACCTGGTAGGTGTGGCGGAACTGCTCGGTGTTCAGGCCGAAGTTGTACCCGGCCCTGAAGGCGGCGGTGTTGGCGCGCCTCACCGCCGCGTCCTTGGTGAAGGCGCCTTCGATCCACTCCAGGATGGGCTCCATGGGCCGGCTGAACATCCAGATCATCAGGCCGAGGGCGAAGAAGTTCTTGGAGCGCAGGACGCCGCGCCCGCCGATGCCGGTGTCCTTGACCGCCTCGCGGGTCATCTCGTCCATGGGGACCTCGACGACCGTGTAGCCGCGCAGCGACCCGTCGCGCAGGGGGTTGGTGGCATAACCAGCCCGGGCCAGGTTGCGCTCATCGAAGGCGTCGCGGTTCACGACGATGGTGCCCGCCGGGCTCAGGTCGGCCAGGTTGGCCTTCAGGGCCGCCGGGTTCATCGCGACCAGCATGTCGGGGTTGTCGCCCGGGGTGAGGATGTCGCTGTCGGCGATGTGGACCTGGAACGAGGAGACCCCGGCGATGGACCCGGCGGGGGCGCGGATCTCGGCGGGGTAGGAGGGCAGGGTCGCCAGGTCGTTGCCGAAGATGGCCGAGGCGTCGGTGAACCGGGCCCCGGCCAACTGCATCCCGTCGCCGGAGTCGCCGGCGAAGCGGATCCGGACGTGGTCGACACTCTCCTGGTCGAGGCGGGGTGTCTCGTCGGGCACGCTCAGATCACCTTCTCTGGGTGGGGATGGGCGAGGCAAGGAGCGGGGGGAAGGCCGTGCCGACGGCCCCTGGTTCCGGCTTCGTGGAGGTTCTCCATGACTGCTGGCTTGATGATATGCCGGCCCGCGTCCAAGCCCATGGGCATTCGTCCCTGAGCCCAGGGTCCAAGTCGTGCTGCGGGACGTGTGGGTGCGGGCTGGGCCGGCTCAACCCCCCGAGAAAGGCGGCGAGACGAGGATGCGGTCGCCTTCCGCGATCATCTCGTTGGGGGCGATGCCCCACCCGTTGCGGGTGGTGATCACGGTGCGGGCATCGGGGATGCCCAATTCGGCGAGGAGGCCGCCGGCGGTGGTGCCGGCGGGGACCTCCCGCTCCTGCTCGCCGAAGCCGAGGCGATGCACCAGGCCGCCGATTACCTTGACGGTGATCTTCATGGGGGCACCCCTCAGGTGAGGGTGGCGTGCTCCTCGGCCGTTCTTGCCTCGGCGCCCAGGCCGAGACGATCCAAGGTCTCCCGGGTGGGGATGCCCCGCCGGTCGTAGCCCCGGATGTCGTAGTAGTGCTGCAGCAGGGCGTCGTATTTGTCGTATTCCAGGTGCTTGCCGGCGATGGGGCCCTCGGTGTCGGCGTTGGCCGGATCGAACCAGGCGTGGGGCGGGTAGTCGTCCTTGCGGCCGGTGGCGGGGAACTCCCGCAGCCAGAACAGCTTGATCAGGGCGTAGATGCGGTCGGAGCTCGGCCAGAAGTCCGCCAGCTCCCAGTCCTGGCCGGTGATGGTGTTGAAGTACTTCGGGTAGTTCTCCAGCCCCCAGCCGACCTCGACCCAGGGGAAGCGGCAGCTGACGATGGCCTCGAAGAGCCCGCCCCGGATGCGCTGCAGGTCGACCACTTTCTGCGCCTTCTCGCGCCCGTAGGACTCGCGCGGGGTCTGCTGGATCTCGTAGCTGATGATCCAGGACTCCTTGTGGTGGGCGCCGATGGGGCTGACCCCGAAAGCCAGCGCCATACCGGGGATGAACTTGCAGTTGTAGGCGGAGACCTCGAGGCCCTTGCACTGCATGGCGTAGTCCTCGGAGCCGTGACCGAAGGCCCGGGCGGCCCGCAGGGTGCCCTCGGCCAGGATGTCCCCCGCCTCACCTTCCCGGTGGGCGATGGCGGCGAGTACCCGCTTGAACCCCTCGAAGTCGCCGAAGCGCAAGGATCCGGCGGCGGCGCCCCGCTCCACGGCATCGGCGTAGAAGCCCAGCACCCCGCCCCCCGAGATCGTGTCGATGCCGTAGTCGTCGCACATGTAGTTGAGAGTGGCCACCTGGGTGATGTCGAACAGGCCCAGGTTGGGCCCGAGAAGGCCCATGTTCTCGTAGTCCAGTTCCGACTCCCGACCCTCGGTGTCGAGCATGGCGATGCCGCACTGCATGGTGCAGTTGGGGCAGCCGTAGACCGCCACCTTGGCGGCCGCCAACCGCTCGCCGTCCACCCGCCAGGCCTCGGGGTGGTGGGTCTGGCGGAAGTTGTTCACCGGCAGGGCCGCGACCTCGTTGCACCAGGGGAGGACTCCGGTGGTGCCCTGCTGCGACCAGGCGGTCTTCTGGTCGAGGGCGCGCACGGCGCGCAGGTCGTCGCGGCCCAGGGTCTTCATCTCGGCGGGGAAGGCCTGGGGGATGGGCTGCGAGCCTTTCACCACGATGGCCTTGAGCAGTTTGGATCCCATGACGGCGCCCATCCCCGGCCGGCCGCCGGCCCGCCCTTCCATGCTGCGCACCACGGCGTAGCGGACCAGGTTCTCGCCGGCCTGGCCGATGTTGAGCACCCCGGCGCCTTTGCCGTAACGCTCGTAGATATAGTCGTTGGTCTCGTAGGTGCCCTTGCCCCAGACTTCGTCGGCGGGGAGGAACTCGACGCGCTCGTCGTCGACGTAGAGCAGGGTGGGCCGCTCCGCCCGGCCCTCCACAATGAGGGCGTCGAAGCCGGCTCTGCGGAGCTTCTCGGTGACCCGGGTCCCCAGGTTGCCGTCGCCGTAGCCGCCGGTCATCGGGGACTTGGCCGCTACTACGGTCTTGCCGGTGTTGGGGGCGGAGATGCCGCTGATGGGGCCCACGGCCACTACCAGTTTGTTCTCAGGGCCGAGGGGGTCGATGCCGGGCTGCAGTTCGTCGTAGAGGATCTTGACGGCGAAGCCGCGTCCCCCGATCCAGGTGAGGGCGAACTCCTCGGTGAAGGACTCGCGCCGCCAGGTTCGCGTCGTCAGGTCGACTCGCAGGATCTGGCCGGTCCATCCGTGCATCTCGCGCCATCCTCCCCTGAGCTGTTGAGAGCCGATTCTATGACCCCGGGGGCAGCGACCCCGATCCGCGCCCAGGGCGCTGCGGGTCCTGCGGGCCATCGGAAACCCACGACCCCGGCCGCCTCGAGGGCCGGGTCTCCAGCCGGCAGTGCTTCTCCCCGATCCGCCCAGTCACACCACGGCGGCCGCACTCACCTTTCCCGAAGCCGCCGCCGCCGTGATCTCGGTGGCGGTTCGGGCCGGCAGCTCACGACCAGGTGACGGATCGTTGCTGGGGGAACACCGAGATCCAGGGGATCCCGGGCGGGACCACGGTCGCGTTCCCGTCGTCGTCGAAGAGACGGAAGGGCTCGTCCACCGCGTCTCGCTCCCAGGTGCCCTCCATGACCCTGCCACCGGCGAAGACGAGGAGGGTGCCCGAGCCCACCGTCTCGATGGCGGGGACGGCGGAGCGCCCGTCCGGCGGCGGATAGGCGACGTACTGACGGCCCTCGATGACCACCAGCACGTCGAAGGCGAGCTGGGCACGGCGGTCGGCGCCGTCGATCCAGGAGTGGTTGACGCCGTTCTCGGCTCGCCAGTAGCGGTCACGCTCGTATACCCAGGTGACAATGTGCCCCGCCGCCCAGTCGAGGGTGATCTCGGACGCCGTTTCTTCCGGCTCGCGCCAATCGCCGATGGCGTACAGAGGGCCGTTGATGTCGTCATCGAAGCCCCGGCCGTCGGCGGTGCTCCGGGCGTCCCAGGTGTCGGCGTACAGGTTGTGGGGCGCCCGGCGATGAGGCATGCGGAACAAGCCGGCCGAGCCTTCGCCGATCAGGGGGATCCCGCGCGAGTTGGTCAGGGCCTGGATCCAGGTCTGGCCCCCGGAGATCAACAGCACCGGGTCGAGGGGAGCGAGCATGGCCGAGTCGGTGGGGCGCACCGAGCGCACCGGCCCCACGTAGCCGCTGTCGCTGTGATGGAAGAGGGCGAGGAACCGGGTGAGGCCGCCCTCGACGATGATTTCGATGACGGCGTCGGCCTCCTGCAGCCCCGATTGCGGCCGGGAATTCGGGTGGTTGTCCACCTTGACGGCGAGGACCCGGCGGGCGAGCAGGGTCGCATCTTCCACCGGCAGTCCGTTGAGCGGGGATGGGGACCCGGGGGGAAGGGTGGTGGTCGTGGTGGTCGTGGTGGTCGTGGTGGTCGTGGTGGTCGTGGTGGTCGTGGTGGCGGTCGTGGTGGCGGTCGTGGTGGTCTCGGCCTGTCCCGAGCCGCCGCAGGCGGGGAGGAGGAGGGCGAGCGTGGCGGGCAGGGCGAGGAGGGCGCGTCTCATGACGGGGGAAACGCTAGCGGGATGGTGGGGCTCTGATTCCCCCTCCCGGCCGCCCTGGGCGGGAGGGGTGCAGGGGGGAGGGCAGAAGGAGCGACCGGGGCGAGTAGCGACCGGGGCAAGTCGCGGGGTTGCCCCCTCTGCTCGACGGGCGCCTCTGCCGCGAGTTGGGACCGGACCACGGCTGCCGCCTCGCGCCTCCCCCACCGCTGTGGGGGAGGCCAGACGCTATCTCACCGGCGTCAGCGCCAGGGTGTGGCGGGTGGCGCGGGCCACCGCCTCCGGGGACCAGGCGATGGGGAGGGCATCCCCCTTGCGCCACAGGGCCATCTGGTCGGCGTAGTGGCGGGAGTAGGGGTTGCCCGACTGCCCGCCGGGGAGGACGAAGCGGCTTTGCTCCCACTCGCCCACGTCGATGGCCATCCGCAGGGAGGCGACGGCCACGGGGTTGGCGGTGGGGTCGGCGGGGTCCACCGGGGCCGGGCTCACTGTGTTGGCATCGCCGCCGCACGGGTACGGCCCCAGGTTGAACACCCGGTCGAGGGGCTTGCGCTGGCCGGCGGGGTGCTTGAAAGTGAGCGGCCGCAACTCGCCCCAGGCCCAGCGGGCCGGGTTGGGCCCGTAGCGGCTGGAAAGGGAGTCGGTTCCGGTCCGCAGCGCCCGGCGCGTCTCCTCGCCCCAACCCTCCAGGAACCACCCCGGAGGCTGTTCCCGCAGCAGGCGTACCAGGTGGGAGACCCGGCGCACCAGGAAGGAGTTCAGGGGGATGAGGGATACGAAGCCCTTGCCGAGGGCCCACTCGGCGCCGCGCGGGGCCCGGGCCCGGACGACCCGACTCGACATCTCGGCCACGAACAACTCGAAGACCGCCGCCGCCGACGACTCGGGGGCCAGTTGCCCGTCCCAGGCCTCCAGCAAGGCGGTGATGGGGTCGAGCGTCGCATCCTCCCGGGCGGCGGCCAGGACCAGGTCCCGCATTTCCCGCCAGGGGAGCGACCGGCGGTCCAGTTGCAGGGCGAGGCTGGTCGGCACATCCCAGTCGGAGCGGGCGGCGAGGGCCTCGGAGATGCGGGCCACCCGGTAGCCGTCGAGGAAGTCGCAGCTCAGGTGCGGGCCGGACGACGAAGGCAGGTTGTTGGCGGTGGCCACGAAGCCGCAAGCCGGGTCGTCCAGGTTGGGCAAGTCGTCGAAGGGGACCGGATCGGGCTCCCACCCGGTGGTCTCGTCCCAGGCAGGCAGGGGGAGGGCCCCGGCCCCGGTACGGCGCATCGGCGCCTCGCCCACCAGTTGCCAGCCGATGGTGCCCGTCACGTCGGCGTAGGCCACGTTCAGGGGCAGCGAGTTCCACCCGGAGAAGGCCCGGCGCAGGCCGTCGCGGTCCCGCACCCGGCCCAGGTCGAACATGCCGCCCAGCGATCGCGGGATCAGCCAGGTGGCCGACAGCGACAGGTTGCCCACTTCCCCGGTGAAGGCGGGGCCCACGATGGGGCCGCGGTCGGTGATCAGCACCTCGATGGTCTCGGAGGGCCGCCCCCGCACCTGGACCACCTCGGTGCGTATCTCGGCGCGCACGAAGCGGTCGCCGCGGCGCACGCTGCGGCCGTCGGGCCCAACCTCTTCCAGGAACAGGTCGGTGTTGTCGATGAGGCCGGCCGTGACACCCCAGGCGGAGTGCCCGTTGTGGCCGGCGGGGAGGGCGGGGGCGCCGGGAAGGGAAGCCCCGGCCAGCGACCACTCGGGCGTGGTGACGTGGAGCAAGTACCAGTGCGGCGGCAGCATGGGGGGCAGGTGGGGGTCGTTGGCCAGCACGGGGCGACCGGTGCGGGTGCGCGACCCGGCGATGGCCCAGTTGTTCGAGGCCCCGCCCATGCCCAGCGCGCCGGCCAGCAGGGCGGCGTCGTGAGCCACCCGGTCGGCGGCCCGCCCCGCCGCCTCGCCGGGGCGATCCGACGCCGGCTGCCACTCCGGGTAGGCGGGGTCGAGGGCGAGCAGGGCCTCGGGGCCGTCGAGGGTGAGGAGGCGCAGGCGGGCCAGTTCCACATCCCAGTTGGAGGCCATGGCAAAGGCCTGCAGGGCGAGGAAGCCGAGGGCGTCGGCTGCCTGGTACGGGGTGGGGCGGGAGCGCAGCAGGGCGAACTCGTGGGGCTTTCGGGTCAGTCCGGCGTCGGCCCCGGTGGTGACCCCCAGGGCGTAGGCCTCGGCGAGGCGGCGGTGCTCCGGGGAGAGGGCGGCCGCCGCCTCCTCGCCGTAGCGGCGGAAGCCGATGCGGCGCGAGAGGCGGTCGAGGGGGAGGCCCTTCGGCCCGGTGAGGGCGGCCAGGGTGCCGCGTACCAGGCGCAGGCGGGTTTCGATCTGGAAGGCCCGGTCCTGGCCGTGGCAGAAGCCCACGGCGAACCAGGCGTCGGCGTCGTCGCCGGCGGTGATGTGGGGGATGCCGAAGCGGTCGCGGGCGATCTCCACTCGCCCCCCGACCCCCCGCACCCGCAGCGTGCCGTCCACCGTGGGCAGGCGCTTCCCCAGCGCCCGCAGTGCCAGCCTCGGCCAGTTCACCATGGGCCGATCCTATCGGGGTGGGGAGCCCAGGGGGGCCGGGGGGGTATCGTGGGGCAAAGCGTCCGGCACGAGGTCGTGGGGATCGCCACGATGCGACTCGTCCCCGAGCCCATCGTGACGCCGGGGCGAGTCTTTTCACGGATGCCTGCAAGGGCCTCACTGGAGGGGAGAGATGCGCGATGTGGTGACCGCCATCCTGGGCGGCGGCCAGGGTGCCCGACTTTGGCCGCTGACCCGCGACCGGGCCAAGCCGGCGGTGCCGGTGGCCGGCAAGTTCCGCCTTATCGACGTGCCCATCAGCAACAGCCTGCACGCCCGCATCGACCGCATCTTCGTGCTCACCCAGTTCAACTCGGCCAGCCTGCACCGCCACATAGCCCAGACCTACCGCTTCGACATCTTCTCGTCCGGTTTCGTGAACATCCTCGCCGCCGAGCAGGGCCTGGAGAACCGGGATTGGTACCAGGGCACGGCCGACGCGGTACGCCAGAACCTGCGCCGCCTGGTGGACCAGGAACCGGCCGAGGTCGTGATCCTGTCGGGCGACCAGTTGTACCTCATGGACCTCGACGGCCTCATCGCCGAGCACCGCCTCCACGAGGCCGACCTCACCATCGGGGTGAAGCCGGTGAGCGCCGAGGAGGCCAGGGGCCTGGGCATCCTCCGCCTCGACATCCACAGCCGCCTGGTGGAGTTCGTCGAGAAGCCCCAGGACCCGGCCACCGTGGAGCGCTTTACCCTGGATGAGGCCACCGTGGCCGCCACCGGGGTGGACGCCGACCCCGGGTCGCTGCTCGCCAGCATGGGCATCTACGTGTTCCGCACTGAGGTGCTGCAACGCCTGCTGAGGGACTACCGGGGCGACGACTTCGGACGCGACCTCATCCCTCAGGCAGTGCGCGACTTCGCCGTGTTCGGTTTCCCCCACCGGGGCTACTGGCGGGACATCGGGACCATCGGCTCGTTCCATCAGGCCAGCCTGGAACTGACCCACCAGTTGCCGGCCCTCAACCTGTACGACGCCGCGTTCCCCATCTTCACCCGGCCCCGCTTCTTGCCGGGCAGCAAGGTCACCGACTGCCACGTGTACGAGGGGATCCTGTCGGACGGCAGCGTGATCGAGGGCTCGCGGGTGACCTCGTCGATCGTGGGCATCCGCGGCTTCGTGCGCTCCGGTTCGGTGATCGAGCGGACTGTGGTGATGGGGGCCGACTTTTTCGAGGACGCCCCGCCGCCGGGCCTGCCCCTGGTGGGCATCGGCCACGGCTGCTTCATCCGCAACGCCATCATCGACAAGAACGCTCGGATCGGCGACGGCGCCCGCTTGTTCAACGAGGGCGACCTGTGGCACGCCGACGGCGAGGGCTGGCACATCCGCGAGGGGGTCATCGTCGTGCCCCGCAACGTGGTGATCCCCCCGGGCACGGTGGTGTGATGCGGATCGCCTTCGTGGCCGCCGAGATGGCCCCCCACGCCCAGGTGGGCGGGTTGGGCGACGTCACCCGCTGGCTGCCCCGGGCCCTGGCGGCCGGGGGCGACGAGGTGGCGGTGTTCCTGCCCGGCTACGACGTGCTCGACCCGGAGGGCCTGGCGGTGCGGCCGGTGGCCGGGATGGGGGAGGTGCCTCTCGGGCCGCTCGGGACGGCGGGCCTGTGCACCCTGGGCGACCCGGCACCGGGGGTCCCCACGGTGTACCTGGTGGACGCCCCGCAGTGGTTCCACACCGGGGCGGTGTACGGCGGCGCTGAGGAGCACCTGCGCTTCGGGGTGCTGGCCGCAGCGGTGCCGGCGCTGTGCGGCGCCCTGGGCTGGGTGCCCGACGTGCTCCATGCCAACGACTGGCACACCGGCCTGGCCGCCCTCTACCTGGCCGGGGCCGGGGAGCCCTGGGCCTCGCTGCCGGTGGTGTTCACCGTGCACAATCTGGCCTACCAGGGGGTGTTCCCCGCCGCCGACCTGCTCCGCCTCGGTCTGGAGGCCCTCGCCGGGCGCTTCGACCCGGAGGACCTGGCCGGGGGGTGGCTGAACTCGCTCAAGACCGGTATCGCCACCGCCTCGCTGGTCACCACGGTGAGCCCTTCATTTGCCAGGGAGATGGTGACGCCGGAGGGAGGCATGGCCCTCGACGCCGCTTTGCGGGCCCGGGGTGACCTGCCGGTGGGGATACTCAACGGCATCGGCGACGACTGGGACCCGCTCACCGACCCGCACCTGCCCTACCGCTACGAGGTGGGCGACCTGGAGGGCAAGGCGGTCAGCACCGTGGCGTTGCGCAAGCGTTTCGGCCTGCGGGAGCGCCCCGGAGTCCCGGTGCTGGGGGTGGTGTCGCGGATGGACCGCCAGAAGGGCTTCGACCTGCTGCGGGAGACCATGCCCCACCTGTTGGCCCGCAACCGGGTGCAGTTGGCCGCCCTGGGCATCGGTGATCCGGCCATCGAGTCGCTGTTCGCCGGCCTTGCCCGCCGCTTCCCCGGTGAAGCGGCGCATGTGGCCGCCTTCGACCTGGGCCTCTCGCACCTGGTGGAGGCGGGTGCCGACATCTTCCTGATGCCGTCGATGTTCGAGCCGTCGGGGCTCAACCAGATGTACAGCATGCGCTACGGCACCCCGCCGGTGGCCCACCGCACCGGCGGCCTGGCGGACAGCATCGAGCAGTGGGATGGAACCTCCGGGACTGGTTTCCTCTTCTCGCCGTACACCCCCGAGGCGTTCGCTGCTGCGTTGGAGGACGCCCTGGCCGCCTGCGAGGATCGGGAAGGCTGGCGCCGCCTGGTCACCAACGGCATGCAGCAGGACTTCTCGTGGGCATCGCGAGCCGAGGAGTACCGGGCGGTGTACCGGAGGGTGGTGGAGTAGGGCGGCCGGCGCCCTCCGAAGCGAAACCGGGAGGGGCGTATCACCCCTCCCGGTCCCCTTCAGGCAGTCCCGCTCAGTAGTCGATGCGGGCGTAGATGGTCGTGCGGGCGACTTCGCCGCCCCCGCTCACCGACATGGCCACCGTCTGCAGCGGGGCCACCGCGGCAGCTTCCGCCTCCTCCAGGTCGAGGGCGGCGATCAGGGCGGCGATGTCGAGGTACATCATCGGTGCGCTGCCCTGGGGCAGGCCGCCTATGGCCTCGGAGTAGCGGGCCGAGCCGGCCAGCTTGGGGCCCCCCGCCAGCAGGGCGACGGCGTGGCTCTCGTGGGTGGTGAGCACCATGTCGTCCCCGGCCATGCCGAACAGCACTATGTCGGCGGTGCCGTCGGAGAAGGCGTACAGGGTGCCGCCTTCGAAAGGCCGGGGGGCGGCCGGCATCTCCATCATCTGGGCGAGGCCGTCGGCCATGGCCGCCACGGTGCCGGCCATGGCGCCGGGATCGTCCACCCCCATGACGGCGATGACGCCCAGGTTGACCCCGGCTTGCTCGGCCAGGGTGCCGGCGGTGGCGGGCAGCACTCCGATGCCCACTTCGCCGGTGAGCTGCCCGATCAGGTCCTCCTCGAGGTCCACGCCGAGCATGAACCCGATCAGGCTGAAGCTGTCCTCGATGCTGGGCTGGCCTTCTTCGACGGGGAGCTGCGCCAGCATCTCGGTGAGGCTGTTCCAGGCGGCGGAGACGTCGAAGGCCCCGATGCCCACGAAGCCGATGGCGTCGGCGGGCAGCTGGCCGGGCAAACCGCTGGCGGCCGTGTCGCCGATGGGCCGCGGGTCGGTGGGCTCGCCCACGGCCACCATGTCGAGGCGGATGCCCTCCGTCAGCATGGTGACCGCCAGGCCGAAGCCCCTGGCCCCCGCCAGGGCAGCGGCGGGGTCTAGCCCGGCGGGCAGCGACACCTGGCCCGACTCGGCCAGCGTTCCGGTCAGGGACTCCAGCATCTGCTGGGGCAGGTTCATGCCCATGTAGCCGGTGAGGTGGCGGTCCGCCGGCAGGGCGGCCAGGACTTCGGCGAAGTCCGGGTCGTCGGCCAGCGAGACCCCGTCGGCGAGGTCGAGGGCCCGCTCCACCATGCCTGCGCCCATGCCCACGAGCATGTGGCCCTCGGTCAGGGCGATGGCGATCGGCGGCTCACCGTCCCCGGGATCGGCCCGGTAGACCGTCACCCCCTGGTAGGCGGTCTCGTCGAAGGTGGTTTCGTTGCAGGTCTGGAGAGAGGTGATGATCTCCTGTAGGTAGGCCCCGGCGGCGCCTTGATCGTCGACATCCACCGTCACCAGGACGGAGGGATCGGTGACGTCACCGGTGACCGCGTCGAACTCCACGTCGAAGAGGGCCAGGGCCACTTCATCGCCCATCCAGGCGGGCACGCTCTCGGGATCGAAGAGCAGCTCGTCTCCCAGGCAGGTGAGCGTGTCCTCGGCATCCGCGATGCCCTCGACCGCCGCGTCGGCTCCCTCGCCGAGGTCTAGTCCCTCGGTGAGGGCGGCGGGATCGGATGCCCCGAAGGCCTCGACCAGGCGCATGAGGTCCGGGATGGCATCGACGGCGAAGGCGCCGTACACCTGGGCACCGGCCGGGATGGCCCCGGCCGAAGCCCCCGAGCTCCTGCCCGCGGCGGAGACGCCGGAGCCGCCCGGGATGGAGCCGCCCGGGATGGAGTCCGAGCCGTCGGCGGCCCGGTCGAACACCGAGTCGCCGCCGCTGCACCCGGCGGCGGCCAGGAGAAGGGCGCAGCATGCCAGCAAGGCGCCGAGACGGCGGTGGAGCGTCGAACGACGGCGAGACGAGCGCTCGGCGGCTGTGTCAGGGGTCATGGTGGGTCCCTCCGTGTGTGGAGTGGTTTAGGCTCAGGGTAGTCCCCGGCCGCGGATGTCAACGGATCAGCGCCATGGGGCCGGGGTGGTAGCGAAGGAAGAGGCGGGCGCAAAGCCACTCCGAGCGGATGGGCCCCAGGGCCCGGCTGTCGATGCTGCCGACGTCGGGGTTGTCGCTCAGCACCCACATCTCGCCCGAGCCCAGGGCCACCCGGCCCATGTCCTCGCCGGAGCCGGCGGCCACCCGCTTGACCATCTCGAAGCCGGGGCGCAGCGGGTGCTCGAAGACCACCACGTCGCCGCGCCGAGCCCGCCGCCGGCGCAGGCCGAGCACCCAGTCGCCGGGCCGCAGGGTGGGCTCCATGCTGCGATCGGCGATCTCGTAGGCCACCAGGCGACGCAGCAGTCCGGCCAGCGCCGCCACGGCCAATGCCAGCCCCAGGAACACCACGATGCGACGCACCCGACCTCCGTCAAGCGACGGGCCGAGTGTAGGGTGAGCCGGCCCACAGAACGAGGAGGAAACCGCATGTCGTTGCTGCGGCCCCGCCATATCGCCCACGCCCACTGCGACCTGATGTGCGGGGTATACGACCCGGCCCAGGCTCGCATCGAGGCGGAGTCGGTGAAGGCCATTGCCCAGAAGTACCAGGACTCCACCGACGAGGTGTTCCGCCAGCGCTGCGTCATCCTCAAGGAGCAGCGGGCCGAACTGGTGAAGCACCACTTGTGGGTGTTGTGGACCGACTACTTCAAGGCCCCCCACGTGGAGCAGTTCCCCAACCTGCACGACCTCATCTGGCGGGCCGCCAAGAAGGCCGGCGACGCCAAGAAGTCCATGAACCCCGAAGTGGGCGACGAGTTGCTCGCCCTCATCGACGAGATCGCCGAGATCTTCTGGAAGACCAAGAAGGGTTAGCGGCTCCGCTCTGATGCGGAGGGCGGTCCCGCGGGCCGCCCTCCGGCGCGTTCAGATCCGGTCGCGCACCGGGTAGCCGAGCAGGGCGAAGTCGGCGGCGTAGCGGGCGTTGACCAGGCCCAGCAGTTCGGGGTTGTACCAGTCCTCCAGGCGCACCGGGGCCCCGGTGACGTTGTAGGCCCGGGCCACGGGCATCAGGCGGGTGTGCCGGCAGACCTCGGCCCAGTCCTCCGCGAAGTGCTCCAGGCGGCCGACGAAGTCCACGATGGGCCGCCCGTCGCGGAAGAGGAAGCGCGTCTGGTTGCGGATGTGCTTCTCCGCCCGCTCGTCGGGCACCGCGGCCACCGCCCGGACGAAGGCGGGGAAGCCCATATCCAGCGAGAAGGCCCGGCCGTACACCCAGAAGATGGGGGAGACCCTCTTCCCCTGGCGGTGGGGGCGCTCGATCTTGTGGCGGTAGCAGGAGATGAGGCGGGCGTAGGGGTCGCGTACGAAGCCGAAGGTGAAGCGGGGGGGTTGGAGGGAGGCGACACTCTCGGGCGTCACGAAACGCACGAAGCGCCACAGCGCTTCCTTGGGCAGGTCGGCGCCGGCCTGCTCGCGCAACCCGCGCAGCACCGTCATGCGGATGGTCCCCGAGCCCGCCTTGGGCACCTGGACCG
Source organism: Actinomycetota bacterium (assembly GCA_043810615.1). Classification (GTDB taxonomy): domain Bacteria; phylum Actinomycetota; class Acidimicrobiia; order Spongiisociales; family UBA11373; genus VGBK01. The sequence goes on from JBDROA010000137.1 coordinate 15,580, forward strand.
CTCGCACCTCGAGCTCGGGCACTTCGAGGACCTCCAGGCGCTGCAGCCGGGGCCACTTGAGAGCGGCTCGCCAGAAGGTGGAGGAGGCGGTCATGGGGTCGGGGGGATGGTAGGCACGGCTCGGGGTTCTTTCTCTCCCGCCCGCCCCGGGGGGGAGAGGTGGGGGTGGGGGTGAGGGCGAGGCGTGGCGCCGGGCGTGGAGTCAGGCGCATGCCACGGATGCAGGTCCACCTGCCCGACGATCTCTACCGGTGGTCGAGGATGACGCCCTGGGTGCAGCGGATCTGCTGCAAGAAGCGGTGCGCATCGAACTCCGACGGCGCCGTCCGCTCGCGGCCGCCGATACCCATCTGGCCAGACTCATCGCCGAGGTCGGCGATCTGACCCCACAGGAGCCGTGCCGGGCCAAGGCCCGGCCCGGCGCCTCCTCGGCCGCGCCGGCCGGGTGACCGGCCGGCCATGCCGGCCCTCGACTTGGGGGCGGTCGCCTTTCTCGCCCGGCGGACTCGGCAGGTGGCGGCAAACATCACGGCGCTGCGGTCCGAGGGGCTGTGACCGCCGCCGGCGCCTTCCTCGGTGCTCGTCGAGTTCCTGGCGGACGATACGGGCCGGGATGGCGGGGTGAACCGGCTGTTCGAAGCGGCTGACCTCGTCGAGGACCTGCCCGAGGCCCTGGCCCCCCGGGCCGTCGTCCTGCGCTCCCGGGCGCCCGCAGGTTCGGCCGTCGATGCCCTCGCGGCGGCCCTGGTCGAACCGGGCAGGTCTCGGATGTCGCCGATCCGGCCGCTCTGGCGGGCCGCGCTGAGAGGGTCGTGGTCGAGCGGGGCCGAGGTCGCCTACCGCAGCTCCCGCCGCACCCACGGCGGTCCGAGCGAAACCGCCAGCACGATGATGCCGCCCACCGCCAGGGCCGCCAGGCTGGAGATCTCGCCCTGGCTGGGGAAGCGGCTCATCACCCACTCGGCGGCGCTCCACGCCGCCAGGCCGGCTGCGGCGGCCAGCGGCAGGCTGCGCAGCGAGGTCACCGCCACCGGGCGACCGTCCGGCCACCCGGTTCGCCGGTACCAGATGACCGCCAGGGCTGTGGTGTACAGGGTGATGGCGATGCTGGATGCCAGGGCCAGGCCGTCGACCCCCATGGCCTGGCGCAAGCCCCAGTAGATGGGGACGGCGGCGGCGGTCGCCAGGGTGCCGACGATGACCGGGGTCCACATCTCCTCGCGGGCGTAGAAGCCGCGGGCCAGGATTTGCTGCAACCCCCACATGGGCACCCCCAAAGCGAAGAACACCACGGTGCCGGCGGTGGCCACGGTGTCGGCGGCGTCGAACGACCCCCGCTCGTACAGCAGGCGGATCGCCGGCACCGACAGGGCCATGAGGACGGCGGCCGCCGCCAGGCTGAGCACCACGATGTAGCGCAGGGCGCGGCTCACCGCTTCGGTCATCTCGCGGTGCTTCCCCTCGGCCACCAGGCGGGCCAGGAAGGGGTAGGCAGCCACCCCGGCCGCCTGGGCGATCACCCCTACCGGGACCAGCATCGTCTGGCGTCCGAAGGTGAGCCAGGAGACCCCGCCGTCCTTGATGAGCGAACCGAAAGTGCGGCCGAGTTGCTCGTCGAGCACCACCAACGACTGGCCGAGCATGAGGGGGATCGCCAGGGCGAAGTAGCGCCCCACCGCCGGGTGGCGGCGCAGCGATCCGGTGGGCCACTTCAGCCCGCAGCGTCTGGCCCCCCACCACTGCAGCAGGAAGATCCCCACGAACGAGCCGCCGAGCACGCCCCAGGCGAACCCCTCGGCGGTGGGTTGTTCCCTCCCCAGGGCGCCGGCGATGCCCCCCAGGATGATCCCGAGGTTGTAGACGATGGGGCCCAGGGCGGCGATGACGAAGCGCTCCCGGGCGAACTGCACCGCGGTGAACAGCTGGCCGAGGATGAAGAACACCTGGGCGGGGAGGACGATGCGCGTGAGGCGAGTGGCCTCGGCGATCTGGGCGTCGCTGAACCCCGGTTCGACGGCGCGCAGCACCGGGGAGACGAAGGGCAGGGCCGCCGCCAGGAGGACGACCGAGCCGATCAGCAGGATCCTGGTCACCGCCCAGAAGGCCCGCCAGGCGTCCTCCTCGTCGCCGGCGGCGAAGCGGCGGCTGAGGATGGGGATGAGCGTGATGGCCATGTAGGCGCCGGCCAGCAGGTAGCTGAGGAAGTCGGGGATCAGGAAGGCGACGAAGTAAGCGTCCCCGGTGGCGCCGGCGCCGAGCAGCCAGGCGAAGATCACCTGGCGGAGGAGGCCGAGTACCCGGGAGAGCAGAGTGCCGCCGGCGACGATGAGGGCGGCGATGCCCATGGCCCGATAGAGGCCGTGGCGCTCTGTCGCAGGGCCGGGATCGTTCACCGCGGGCAAGTTAGTGCGTCGGCACCCCGGGAGTGCGCCGCCGGGCCGGCGCTCAGGTGATGTCGCGGTGGCGGAGCAGCGCGGCGGTGGCAGCCACGGCGAGCAGAGCCACCACCAACGCCTTGGCCGCGGCGCCGCCGGCGCCCGGTTCCACCACCCCCAGCAGTTCCTCCATGTGGGCCCGGCTCGCCGGCACCAGGGCGGTATAGGCGCTCAAGCCGAGGCGCATCAGAGACACGGTGGCCAGCGAAGAGACGGCGGTGGTCATGCCGCTCTCCCACACGAAGGCGTAGACCAGACCGATGAGCACCGCGTGCCGGGTGAGATAGCCGAGGGTGAGGAACACCGCCGTGTAGGCCAGGGTGGAGAGGGCGGCGGCCAGCAGCAGCGGCCCCAGGGTGCCCCAGTTGCCGGCGCGGGCCCCCAGCATCACCGACATGGCGGCGCCGCCGGTGCCCGCCACGGCAAAGGCAGCGGACCAGGCGGCCAGCAGCTTCGCCCCCGCCACCAGGGTGCGGGGCACGGGGCGGAGCAGCAGGAACGAGAGGGTGGCATCCCGCCGCTCGTCGCCCAGAGCGCCCGCCCCGAACACCAGGGAGATCACCGGCAGGACGATGACCATGAGAATGACGAGAGGGGCCTCGTGGAAGGACCGCTCGACGCCGACGGTGGGCTCTCCGGCAAGCAGAGCGAGCAGCACCCCGGCCGGGAGCAGGGCCATTACGGCCAGGGCGATGATCCGGCGCCCGCCCAGCAACTGGCGCAGGGTGGCCGTCACGATGGCGGCAAAGGCCCTCATCTGCCCCTCACCAGGTAGCGAAAGACGCTCTCCAGCGACAGATCCTCGGGTTCGAAGAGCGAGAGCCGCACTCCCAGGGACTGCGCCAGCGGGGCGATGGCCCGCCCCAGCCCGGTGAGGTCTCCGGTCTCCACGGTGAGGATGCGGCCCTGGACGGCCACGCTCCCCACCGCCTCCGAGCCGGCGAGGGCGGCGGCGAGGCGGCGCGGGTCGTCGGCCTCGAGGCGCACCCGGTAGGGGATGTCGGTCATCGCCCGGCGGATGGCGGCCACGTCGCCGGCCGCGGCCAGCTTGCCGTCCACGATGGCGAGAACCCGGTCGGCCATGCGCTCCACCTCGGCGAGCACGTGGGAGGAGACCACCAGGGTGCGCCCTTCGGCGCCGAGACGGCGGAAGGTGGCGATGAGATGGGCCCGCTGCACCGGGTCGGTGCCGTTGAGCGGCTCGTCGAGCACCAGGATCGGGGCGTCGTTCACCAGGGCGGCGGCCACTTTGGCCCGCTGGCGCATCCCCTTGCTGAACCCCGAGAGCGGGCGGTCGGCGGCGTCGCCCAAATCCACGGCGGCGAGGGCCCGGTCGACGGCGGCGGGGGCGGCTCCGGAGAGCACGGCGGCGTAGCCGGCGAACTCCCGCGCCGTCTGGAACCCGTACACGGCGTCCTCCTCGGGCACCATGGCCAGGGAGCGGTACACCTCGGGCGTGCGGCGGGGGTCCTTGCCCAGGACCGTGACCGTGCCGTCGGAGGGGGAGAGCAGCCCGACGATGAGGCGCAGCAGGGTGGTCTTGCCCGCCCCGTTGGGGCCGAGCAGGCCGGTGACTCCGGGGCCGAAGGCGCAGGTCAGGTCGGAGACCGCCACCTTCTGCCCGAACCACTTCGATACCCGGCGAACCTCGATGGTCGGCTGCGGCGCCCAGGACGGGGACGAGTTGGTCACACCGGCCTCCGGTAGCGGCGCACCACCAGGATCCCGGCGGCCAGGGCCACCGCCCCGATGGCCACGAGCGACACCCAGGGGTCGTAGCCGGCGAGCCGGGGGACCAGGTCGCGGGAGGAAGCGCCCAGGATCCAGTTCTTCACGACCGCCGGGTGCTGTTGGAGGGCGAGCAGGCCGAAGGGCTCGAAGCCCGCCTCCACCACCAGGGCCCGGGTCGCCGGGGAGGAGATGGCCATCACCCCGATGAAGGCGCCGGCCGCCAGGGCGGTGCGCTTGGCGAAGGCGGCGAAGAGGAAGGCGAGCGGGGCGAGAGCGGCGAAGTACACGAAGGTGGCCAGGGCCGTCTTCCCGAGCTCTGCTCCGTGACCGGCGAGATAGGAGCCGAACCCATCCGCCGAGATCCAGGCTCGGCCCAGGAACAGCACGACGTGGGGCAACTCCATGAAGGCGACGACCACCGTGGCCAACGCCGCCGCCCGGGCCAGCAGGTAGTCGTTGGCGGTGAGAGGCCGCGAGGCGTACACCTGCAGCACCCCGCTGGCCCGGTCGGGGACGAGCAGCTCCCCGGCGGCGGCGGCGACGAAGAGCAGGGCGATGGTGCCGGTGAGATCGAAGTACTGGGCGTGGGAGAAGAACTGGGTGCCTTCGACGCCCATCTGCCCGGTGATCACCGAGAGGGCGATGAAGGCGGTGGCGGGGAGTACGGCGATGGCCAGCAGGCTCCAGAAGAAGGCCTTGGCGCGGGCCCGCCGCCGCAGGCCGAGCACCCGGCGCAGCCCATCGCGGTACAGGGCGCGCACCGCTCCCGCCCGTCCGAGGCGCTCTCCCTGGTGAGGCTGATAGCCCAGGTCGTAGACGACGCCCTCAGTCATCTCCGGCCCCCTGGAGGAAGACGTCTTCGAGGGTGGTGCGCCGCGGCCCGAGGCGGCGCAGGGCGCAGCCGGTAGCGGCCAGGGCGTCGCGCACCAGGTCGTAGGGGTCGGCGGGCCCGCCGCGGACCACCACCACCCGGCCCCGCACTTCGATCACGGCTCCGGCCGCCGCCAGGGCGGCCGCCATGGGGGCGGCGTCGTCCTCGAGGACCTCGACCGCCACTTCGCCGGTGGCGGAGATCTCGGTGAGCGGCCCGGAGCGGAGCACCCGGCCGCCGTCGAGCATCACGATCCACTGGCAGGTGCGCTCGATGTCGGTGAGCACGTGGGAGGAGACGACGGCGTTGATCCCGAAGCCGTCGAGGCGGGAGATGATCTCGAGCATCTCCTCACGGCCTTCCGGATCGAGGCCGGCGGTGGGCTCGTCGAGGAGCACCAGATCGGGGTCGTGCACGATGGCCTGGGCCAGCTTGGCCCGCTGCTTCATGCCGGTGGAGAACCCGCCCATGTGGCGGAAGCGCTCCTCGTGGAGGCCGACCAGGCCCAGCACGTCGCTGGCCCGCTGGCGGGCGTCCCGGGCGGGCAGGCCGGCGATCTCGGCGGTGTAACCCACGAAGTCGGCGGCGGTCTGGTCGGGGGGCAGGCAGGCGCTCTCCGGCATGTAGCCGACGCGGGACCGCAGGGCCAGGGCCGCCGCGGGCACGGGATGGCCCAGGGCCCAGGCCTCCCCTTCGGTCGGGCGGAGGATGCCCAGGAGCAGCTTGAGCAGAGTGGTCTTGCCGGCGCCGTTGGCCCCCACCAGGCCGATGCAGCCCGCGGGCACGTCGAGGCTGACGTCATTCAGGGCCACGATGTCGCCGTAGGAGAAGCCGAGCCCCCGGGTGGAGATGATCGTCTCGGGCACCGACTCAAGCTAGCCGACGGATCGGTGACGGGGAGACCGGCCCGGGCTCAGCCGGCGACTTCGGGGCCGGGGCCGGCGGCGGGCGGCGTCGTTTCGGCCTGTTCGGTGAACACCACCCCGGCCAGGATCAGGGCCCCGCCGGCGGCCATGAACGGCGTCACCTGCTCGCCGAGCAGCCAGGCCCCGCCGGTGAGGGCGATCACGGGGATCAGGTAGCTGGGCAGGGAAGCGGTGGTGGCGCTCACCCGCTGCAGCATCCAGAAGAACAGCAGGAAAGGCATGAAGGTGCCGGCAAAGGCCATGTAGACCACGAGGCCCCAACCGGCGGCCGACACCTGAGCCGGCAGGCCCTCGACGGCCAGCATGGTCGAGACCAGCACCACCGCCCCGAGAGCGAACTGGGGGCCGGCCAGGTCCAGGATGTCGTGGCCGGGGGCGTGGCGACGGGCGTGCACCCCGCCGAACGAGGCCACCACCACCCCGCCGAGGGCCAGCGCCGCCGAGAGCCCGGCCCGCCCGGCGTCGCCGAGGCCCGAGTCCCCGGTGGCCAGGAGTAGCGTCACCCCGGCCACCGCCAGCGACAGCCCGAAGGCCTTGTGCCGGTTCATCTTCTCGTCGGGCAGCAGGAAGTGGGCCCACGCCGCGGTGGCCAGGGGGATGTTGGTGATGAGCAGGCCCAGGAAGCCGGCCGAGGCGTGCTGCACCGCCAGGGTGAACAGGATGTAAGGGGCGGTGATGTTGGTTAGGCCGATCACCCCTCCCAGGAGCCACAACCGCCGGTCCGGCAGGGCCCGATGCCGGAGCAGGCGGTAGGCGAAGACCGCAGCGGCGGCGATCAGGATGCGCATCCCGATGATGGTGTAGGGCCCGACGCCCTCGCGGAGAGCGGCGCGGGTAGCGATGCCGGCGGTGCCCCACCCGAAGGAGGAGACCACGATGGCCATCCAGATGCGGGCTCGCATCCGGGTACCTACGACGGCCGGGGCCGGCGGCGGAAGGGCAGGCGGAGCAGGGGGCGTCGCGGCGCGGGGGCGCCGGGAGCGGGTGGTTCATCGAGGCGTTGCTTGAGACCGTCGCGCTCCAGGCGCATCTCGGCCAGGCGCTCCCGCAGGAAGGAGGCCTCGGTCTCTGCTTTGGCGGCGCGCTCGCGCGCCTCGGCCAACTGCTGGCCGGCCTCGTGGAGGTGCCCGAGTTGGGCCAGCAGGCGGTCCCAAGCGTCGCGGGGCACGAGCATGGCATTCCCGTCGGGGGTGGGCCCGGCGGAGGAACGCCCGCCGGCCCCGGCGCGGCGCTTGCGGGCGGCCACCGAGGCCGGGGCCACCATCCACTGGCGGCCTTGCGGGCCGCGACCCATGACGGCGTCCACCTCGCCGGCGCGACACCAGGTGCGCAGCGTGGCGACGGCCACCCCGTAGCGCCGGGAAGCTTCCTTCCGGCCGATGCGAGCCGGGGCGGCGGGGCGGTCTTCGGCGAGGCGGCGCGAGGCCGCCCGCGGCGCTGCCACCGGGGTCGGCGAGGGGGGCGGGACCGGGCGGCGCACCCGTGGCTCGCCCCTTTCCCAGATGGAGGTGGGGTCGGTTCCCACGCCGCGGCTCCGATGGGTCGGGTGGCGGCCCAGCATAGGCCCGTCTCCGCCGGGTACTTCGTGGGATAATCCCCATCGTGATCAGCCGCCCCGTTCCTTCCGAAGAGGAGATCCGGGCATTGGTGCGTCGCGTCGTGGCCGACGTCATGGCCGCCGAGGGGCCCGAGACGGCCCCGGACTCGGCCGCCCCGGCACCCGCCCCGGCCGCGGCCCCCGCCGCCACGGAAGGAGCCCCCGGGCCCGGACCCGGCCCGGCCATCGCCATCGGCGCCGACCACGGGGGCTTCAAGCTCAAGGAGCGCCTCGCCTTCCGCCTGCGGGAGCAGGGCCACTCCGTCGAGGACTGCGGCACGAACTCCACCGAGGCGGTGGACTACCCCGACTTCGCCGTCAAGGTCGCCGAAGCGGTTGCCTCGGGCCGCTGCGCCTGGGGCATCGCCGTCGACGGCGCCGGCATCGGCTCGGCCATAGTGGCCAACAAGGTTCCCGGGGTGCGAGCCGCCCTCTGCTACGACGTGTCCACCGCAGCGAACAGCCGGGAGCACAACCACGCCAACGTGCTCACCTTGGGCGCCGGCCTCATCGGCGAGAACCTGGCCTGGCAGATCGTGGAGGCCTGGCTGGCGACGCCGTGGGGGGGCGGCCGCCACGCGACCCGTGTGGCCAAGATCGACACCGTCGAACGGCGCTACCTGGCGGGAAGGGTGGCCTCATGAGCCAGGACATGGAAGGCATCGTCGAGGCGGTCACCCGGCGCGTGCTCACTGCTCTCACCGGCGAGGCCTTCGCCCAGTGCCTGCTTTGCCCGGGGGACTGCGCCTCGCACTCCTCGGGCAAGGTGCGCGAGGTGGTGGCCGCCGGGGCGTCCCGGATCTCCTTCAACGGCAGCGGCGCCGACGTCCCCACCGACCTCGCCGGGTTCATCGACCACACCCTGCTGCGCGCCGACGCCACCGCCGAGGAGATCGACCGCATGTGCGACGAGGCCTGCCGCTACGGCTTTGCCTCGGTGTGCGTGAACCCGGCCTGGGTGCGGCGGGTGGCGGTGCAACTCCGGGGGAGCGACGCCGTGGCTTGCTCGGTGGTGGGTTTCCCCCTGGGGGCGCACACTCCGGCGATCAAGGCCATGGAGGCCCGCCAGGCGATCCGAGACGGCGCCCGGGAGATCGACATGGTCATCAACATCGGGGCGCTGCGCTCGGGCGACTACGAACTGGTGGAGCGCGACATCGCCGGGGTGGCCGACGCCTGCCGCGAGGCCGGGGCGGTGTGCAAGGTGATCATCGAGGCGGCCATGCTCACCGACGAGGAAAAGGTCGTCGCCAGCCGCCTGGCCAAGCGGGCCAAGGCCAATTACGTGAAGACCTCGACCGGTTTCGGGCCCGGCGGGGCCACGGTCTACGACGTGGCCCTGATGCGCGAAGCAGTGGGCCCCGAGATGGGAGTGAAGGCCTCGGGGGGCATCCGCACCCGCAAGGACGCCGAGGATATGATCGCCGCCGGGGCGACGCGCGTCGGCGCCTCGGCCGGGGTCGCTATCGTCAGCGAGTCGGGAGGAGTGGGGTGAAGAGCGAAGTCGACCTGCGCGGTTACTCGTTCCTGGATAGCCTCCAGCCGCAGTACGCCGCCTTCCTGGGCACGGTCGCTCAGGGTTTCTTGCCGCTGGCCAACGACGCCTCGCTGATGGTGGAGATCAGTCCCGGCATCGAGATCAACCGCCTCACCGACGTGGCGCTGAAGGCCACCAAGGTGAAGCCGGGAATGCAGATCGTGGAGCGCTACTTCGGCCTGCTCGAGGTCCATTCGCCCGAGCAAGCCGAGACCCGGGCCGCCGGGGCGGCAATCCTGGCGGCCATCGGCGCCGAGGAGCCCGACCGCATCAAGCCGCGCATCGCCAGCAGCCAGATCATCCGCCGCATCGACGACCACCAGGCGCAGTTGATCAACCGCATGCGCCACGGCCAGTTGCTCATCCCCGGCCAGACCCTCTACGTGCTGGAGATGGAACCGGCGTCCTATGCCGCGCTGGCGGCCAACGAAGCGGAGAAGGCGGCCCGCATCACCATCCTCGAGGTGCGCTCCTTCGGCTCGCTGGGCCGGGTGTACCTGGGCGGCGAAGAGCGCGACATCGACGTCGGCTGGCGGGCGGCGGTGGCGGCCCTGGAGGGCATCACCGGCCGCCCCATGGACGGCAAGAGCTGAGCTAGCGAGGGACGAGGCAAGGAGAGCCCATGGCAGAAGCACTCGGCATGATCGAATGCCGCGGATTCCCGGCGATGGTTGAGGCCGCCGACGCAATGGTCAAGGCGGCCAAGGTGGAACTGGTCTCGTTCGAGAAGACGGGTGGCGGGTATGTAACCGCCGTCGTGCGCGGCGACGTCGCCGCGGTGAAGGCGGCCATCGAGGCGGGGACCCGCGGCGCCGAGAAGATCGGCGAGGTCATCTCCACTCACGTCATAGCCCGCCCGCACGTCAACATCGACCTGGTGCTCCCGCTCGGCCGTACGGACGAGGCCGAGGCGGAGATCGCCGGCTGAGCGGCGGCGCAGCGCATGTTCCTGGGCCGCGTCGTCGGCACGCTGGTCGCCAGCCGGAAGGAGGGGACCCTGGAGGGTCTCAAGTTCCTGGTGCTGCGCCAGATCGACGTAGACCGCGCCGACACCGGGATGTACGTGGTGGCCGCCGACGCCGTCGGGGCCGGGGTGGGGGAGATCGTGCTCTACGCCTCCGGCTCCAGCGCCCGCCAGACGGTGGTCACGAAGGACCGACCCGTCGACGCGGTGATCATGGCGATCGTCGACACCTGGGAGGTGCGCGGCGAGACCCGCTACCACAAGTACCGGGAGTGACATGAAGCCCGGGCTGAGCCCCGAGGAGGTCTACGAAACCATCGCCCGGGTGCGCCTCCGGTTGGGGGGCACGGCCGAGGCGCCGCCCGAGCAGCCCCGGGTGCCCGTCGAGGTGCCCGAAAGCGAACTGGGCGACGGCATCCACGCCACCGTCGAGCAGGCGGTGGCGGCGGCCGACCGGGCCGGGGAGGAGTACCGGCGCCTCGGCTCGGAGATCCGGGTGGCGGTGGTGGCCTCGATCCGCAAAGCGATGGTGGCCAGCGCCCGGCGATTGGCGGCCATGGCCCATGAGGAGACCGGCCTGGGGCGGGTGGAGGACAAGGTCCGCAAGAACCTCCTCGTCGCCACCCGCACCCCGGGGCCGGAGGACCTCGAGTCGATCATCAAGACCGGCGACGACGGGATGATGCTCACCGAGATGGCCCCCATGGGCCTCATCGCCTCGATCACCCCCACTACCAACCCCACTGCCACCATCATCAACAACACCATCGCCGTGCTCTCCGGCGGCAACTCGCTGGTGTTCAACGCCCACCCCAGCGCCAAGGGAGTGTCGGCGGAGTGCGTGCGTCTCATCGGCCGGGCGGTGCTCTCGGCCGGGGGCCCGCCCGACCTGGTCACCGCCGTGGCCCGGCCCACCATCGAGACGGCACAGTCCCTCATGCACCATCCCCGGGTGCAGGTGCTGCTGGTGACCGGGGGACCGGGAGTGGTGCGGGAGGCGCTGAAGACCGACAAGCGGGCGGTCACCGCTGGCCCGGGCAACCCCCCGGCGGTGGTCGACGACACGGCCAACATCGATCAGGCGGCACGAGACATCATCGCCGGGGCCTCGTTCGACAACAACATCATCTGCATCGACGAGAAGGAAACCATCGTCGTGCGCTCCGTGGCCGACGAACTGCTGCGGGCCATGGGGCGGCACGGCGCCCGCCTTCTCAAGGAGCATGAACTGCGCAAGGTGGAGCGCCTGGTGTTCTCCTCCCTGGGGCCGCCCAACCGGCCCGGCATCGTGAACGGGAAGTGGATCGGCAAGGACGCCGGCGTCATCGCCCAGGCCGCCGGGTTGGAGGTGGACGGCGACCCGCGGCTGCTGGTGGCCGAGGTGCCCGCCGAGCACAGCCTGGTGTGGACCGAGCAGATGATGCCGGTGATGCCGGTGGTGCGGGTGGGCACGGTGGACGAGGCCATCGACCTGGCGGTGCGGGCCGAGCACGGCTTCCGCCACACCGCCTCGATCCACTCCACCAACGTGTCCATTATCACCCGCATGGCCCGGACCATCAACGTGAGCATCTTTATCGCCAACGGCCCCAACTACGCCGGGCTGGGCCAGGGTGGGGAGGGGTTCACCTCGTTCTCCATCGCCAGCCCCAGCGGCGACGGCATGACCCGTCCCCTCACCTTCACTCGGGAGCGCCGCATCTCGGTAGTGGGGGCGCTGAGGATCGTGTGAGCCCCGGCCCCTACCCCGCCTTCGCCCTCTTGGAGTTCGCTTCGGTGGCCGCAGGGATCGTGGCGGGCGACGCCATGGTGAAGCGGGCCCCGCTCTCCGGCCTGTGGGCCGGGACGGTGCAGCCCGGCCACTACCTGGTGCTCGTCACCGGGGACACCGCCAGCGTGGTGGAAGCCATCGACGCCGGAGGGAGCGCTTCGGGCGAGGCCCTGCTCGACAGGGTCTTCCTCCCCGACGTGCACCCCGACGTGGTCGCCGCCGTCCGCGGGGCCACGGTCGCCGGTTCCATCGAGGCCCTGGGCATAGTGGAGACCACCTTCGTCGCTTCCACCATCGAGGCCGCCGACGCCGGCGTCAAGGGGGCGGCGGTGGCCATAGTCGAGTTACGGGTGGCCGACGGCCTGGGCGGCCGGGGCTACGTGCTGTTCGGTGGGGCGGTACCCGACGTGGAGGCCGCGGTGGAGATCGGCTCCGGCCGGGTGGCCCCGGGCCAGGTGATCCGGGCGGTGGTCATCGCCAGCCTCCACCCGGAGATGACCGAGAACATCGAGGGCGCCGCCCGGTTCGGAGAGCGCGTCGGGCGAGACCTGCGAGGCCCCGATGCAACTCGGTGAGGTGATCGGGACGCTGGTGGCCACCGTGAAGTACCCCGGCCTGGAAGGGGTGCGGTTCCTGATCGTCCAACCCCTCGACCGGGAGCGCCGTCCGGTGGGACGGCCGGTTGTTGCCGGGGACGGGGTCCACATGGCGGGGCCCGGCGACCTGGTCTACTTCATCGGGATCCGCGAGGCGGCCCTGGCCATGCCGGAGCCGTTCGTGCCCGTGGATCACGCCATCTGCGGCATCGTGGACCACGTGGAGCGGCCGTGAAGATCGGACGGGTCGCCGGGACGGTGGTCAGCACCATCAACGTGCCCATCTACGACGGCCGGCGCCTCCTCATGGTCGATTTGCTCGACGAGCGGGGCGGGGACACGGGTGGCTATCTGATCTGTGTGGACGCCGTCGGAGCGGGCTACAAGGAGACGGTGCTGATCTTGGACGAGGGCAACGGGGCCCGCCAGGTGGTGGGCGATCCCGACGCCCCCATCCGGGCGGTGGTAGTGGGGATCATCGACCAGCTGTTCGTCGACGGCGAGGCGCAGCCGACGGATTGAGGCAGCCGCGCGAGCGGAGCGACCGTAGGTGAGAACTCGCCGGTCGCGACCTACTGTCTTCTCGGGTGCCAGTCTCGCTCGTGGGCAGCGGTGTGGTGTCGGCTGCAGAGGAGTCGGAGATTGCTGAGGGCGGGATAGTTGCACCCCCAGGGAAGGTCGTCCTAGTTGCTCACCCGCTCGCAGGAGGCGGCGTCAGGTGTCAGGATCACATCGGACAGCTCTCCACCAGGTGGGGGGATGAGTTCCTGCCGGAATCCCAGTTGATCCATGCGAACAACATGTGGTTCGTCGGGAGGACCCTGAACCGTCAGCGAATCGCGGGCGCCGATGGTCCATACGTCGTCCGGTGGCGCAACTGCTTCCGGCACACCGTCTCGTGAGACCGACCATACCTTCACTTCGACGGGGAAACCGCACGGGTTGACCATTCTCAGGGTGAACAGGCGCTCCGGTGGAACACAGCCGAGCAGCCCGCTGCACATAGCGCCGGCAGTGACCAGGGTGCTTATCCTCCGCAGCAGACGCGAGGCACGCATCATCGCTCTATCCCCACGGTATAAGCCATTCGAGCCAACCGGGGATCGGCGTCACCGGGCTGTACGGACCCCCGCCCCGGGCCGCTTTCCCGTGCTGCGACCCGATCTGCGACCTCAGCCCTCACGGATCGGCTTGCGACCACCTGTGGCTAGGGCCTATTGGCCCTATTGGCGAAGTCCGGCAGAGCAGACACTGGATTGGCAAGCGCCCGGCGCGCTTGATTAGCACCAAGCCGCGCGCGGGCGAGGGGATCGGACAGGGGGCGTGTCATGGCACGAACGGGTCATCCATTACGTCGTATCCTCTTGGTATTCATCGCTCTGGCTATCACGGTGACCGCCTTCACAGCGGTCACGGCAGCCCCAGCTGATGCCGCTTCCAAGTCCTGCCCAGGTGGATACGTGAGGATCGTCAGCAACCAGACCTCCGGGACCTGGCGTATTCACTTCTGGGTGTATGGAATTACCTACTACACAGACTACGAGGGACTGGGCTGGCGGACGAGCTACACGGGGAAGACATACGTTAGCGACTACTGGTATGGCGCGGATGGATCCGTGCCTAGTGGTGCGTCGCTGAAATGGCTTGCTGGTGTAGCATGAGGTTATGTCCCATTCAGCTGCACCCCTGTTGATCACTGAAGAGCAGCGTGTCGGGTTGGAGGTGATGGCCAGATCGGAGACGGCTCCGTTCCGGCAGGTGCGTCAGGCGCGGGCGTTGTTGTTGGCCGCCGGGGGGGTAGCTAACGCTGAGATCGCTCGCCGGTGTGAGGTGTCGCTGCCGACGGTTCGTAGCTGGCGGGGCCGGTTCAGTGGCGGGGGGGTGGCAGGTGTTGGTCGGGTCGCTGCGGGGCGGGGCCGCAAACCGCAGATCCCGGCTTCGACGGTGGAAGCCATCGTCTATGACACCCTGCACAAGCGGCCCGACGACGACTCGACCCATTGGACTACCCGCACCATGGCAAGGCGGTATGGGGTGGGCAAGGACACGGTGGCGCGGATCTGGCGGGCGCGGCGGCTCCGCCCGTGGCTGAC
>JBDROA010000138.1:0-2396 GCA_043810615.1 Actinomycetota bacterium
GAGGGTGCCCGGGGCATCGACATTCGGGTAGTCGCCCATCGGCGAGTCATTCGGGAAGTCGTAGGGTTCGCCGGCAACGGTCAACTGCTGAATCCACCATGTGCCCAGTAGGTCCGTCGTCGAGTACTGGGTGCTGCTGCAGCCCGACACTGCTACGAGCATCAACAAGCCGACAATCACTGCCACGGCATCACGTCTCATCGAGAGCATGGCGTTCCTCCTGTGTCCAGCCTCGTCGCTTGGTGCCACCACACCGTCCTTCGCGTTGGCACAGTGTGCGCTGGGGGCGTTTGGCTAGGCGTCCACAACCGGACATGTTCCCCAGAATGCGAGTGTGATGCGACCACCGTCGAGTTGATCCTGCCAGATACCGCCGAAGTTGGGGCCGCGCTCTGGCGATTCGCCCTCGGCAATCTCGGCCTGGTCGACCCCTGTGACTGCTTCTACCACCATCGGCATGGTGTCACCGAGAGTCATCCGACGTTGCAGTTCCGCTGCCTCTGCATCCGCCATGTACAGGTTCAGCGATCTGATACCCATGTTGTCGGGTCGTGCCAGAAGGGCCTCCGCTAGATGCTCTTCCCCGGCGTCCAGGAAGTCGAAGTACGCGCGGAACTCCAGTTGATAGTCCACGGCGGAAAGGAGCTCAAGGTCGGAACTCCATCCAAGCTCGAAGCCAATCGCGGAGAGGATCTCAGGGTCAGAAGCCCAAGCATCGCGAACCTGGCGGAACGCCGACGAATTCAACATGTCAAGTGCATCATTGGAGATCGCGGCACTCGTGACGGGGGGTAGTTGGTCGGGGGTGATGTCCGGTAGTTCGGGATGGTCGAGGATTCACCCTCGGCGATACCTGTGACTCCGAACAGCAGCAAACACGCCGTCAGACTGACGGTGAATCTCCGTCGTGACATCCAAGCCCCCCTTCTAGTATGTGCCAAATGTTAGCAGATCCCGCGGATCGCGGGTGGTCCGAGGCCATGCCAGGATCAGGCCCGCATCACGCTTCAGGAGCCGCCCACCGAAGAACGGCCAGACGGGCGCTCGACCCTGAGCCGAGTGATAGGCCGAGGAGCCCCTCAGCGAAGCTGCGGATCATCTCCCGCAGCAGATCGTTCCCCTCCGACTCGAGCTGCTTGCGCAGCCACGCCAATGGGTCCATGCTCGTGTTGATCACCGCGTTCCTCCTCACGGTCGCCTGTCAGTGCCTGTGAGGCTGACGCGGTGATCACCTATCCGGCGGCATTTCCCTCCGCCATACACCACGAACGTGGACGCAACTGGCATCAGCGCCATGCCTCGTTGCCGGAACAGCACACCACCTGTCCAGTCTCCCCCATGGCCAGATTCCTCCTCCTTCGGGGTATGTGCTTAAGAATCATCACCCCCGGGGTGCGATGATGTCACTCAGATCCGTGGGGGCTCGCCTCGACTTACTCGGGGGTGGACCGGCCTGGGGCGGGTGGGGGTGGCGCCTCCGGTTGTGTCGTACCTGGTTGGTACGTTGGGTGCATGTTGGAGATGTTGGCTCCGGTATCCGATCCGGCCGGTCTGAGTGATGACCTGGGGGGGTTGTCGGATGACGAGTTGGGTGATTGGTATGTGGAGTGCCGGCGGCGGGAACGGGCCGCTGCCGCTGAGGCCGCCGCCGCGTTGGGGGAGATCACCCGGAGGGGTTCGTTCTTCCGGGACGGGTTCCTCTCGGCGACGGCGTTTGTGGCGCACCGGGCCGGTGACTCGTTCCAGACCGCGGCGGGGTTGGTGCGGATCGGCCGTGCCCTTCGGGTGATGCCTCACACCGCCGCCGCCTACGCCGAGGGGGAGATCGACACGCTGCGGGTGCGGCGTCTGATCGACGCCCACCAGGCCGCCCCGGAACAGTTCACCGTCGACGAGGTGTCGCTGGTGGAACGGGCCTGTGACCAGGACGCCGCCTCATTCACCGAGACGGTGGAGTTGTGGCGGCAACAGGCCGCCCCCGCCTCGGCCCGGGTGGGGGAGCGGGAACGTTTCGAGCGGCGCAACCTGTCGATCACGGAAACCTTCGAGGGGATGATCCGCCTCCAAGCCGAGTTGGATCAGGTGTCGGGGGAGACGGTGATCGCCGCCATCGGGGCGTTGGCTGGGCCGGCGAACCGTGACGGTGGGGATGGCCGCACCCCCACCCAACGGCGGGTCGATGCCCTGGCGGAGGTGTGCCGCTACTCCCTCGACGGCGGGGTGGCCCCCACCCGAAACGGGCACCGGCCCCACCTGTCGGTGATCGTCGACTTGGACGGTCTCACCGGCGGCACCCCCACCCGCAGCCAGATCGGGCATCGGCGGGTGCTGGGGCCCACCGCCCGGGAGATACTGGCCTGTGACGCCACCGTCTGTGGGGTGGTGATGGCCGGGAC
>JBDROA010000139.1:0-10817 GCA_043810615.1 Actinomycetota bacterium
GTGCTGCGCGGCGGCCCCGGGCCCGACCGCTTGCGGGGCCGCACCGGCGACGACCGGCTTCACGGCGGCCACGGCGACGACCATCTCTTCGGGGGGCCCCACGCCGACCGGCTGGCCGGAGGCCCCGGGGACGATGTGCTCAACGGCGGCGACGGCAACGACCTGCTGCAGGGCGACGCCGGAGCCGACGTGCTGCGCGGTGGCTCCGGCGAGGACGTCCTCACGGGCGGGGACGGCGCCGACCGCGGGAACGGCGGGCCCGATCACGACACCTGCTTGCTGGAAACGGCGCTCTTCTGCGAGACGTGAGGGCCGTGGACCCGCTCCCGGCCGTTGCGGACAGGAGGGCACAGGTGGAGGGCAGGGGCGCGAGCCCGCTCTGCCGCGATTCGCCCCCTCCGCCCGGCGGCGGCGGGGCCGTTGTCGGTTCAGGGCCTGTGACGGGTGCCGCCTCGGCTCCCTCTCCCGCTCCGGCGGGAGAGGGCGGGGGGTGAGGGTTTCGCCAGGCTCCCGCTCCGGCGGGAGAGGGCGGGGGGTGAGGGTTTCGCCAGGCTCCCGCGCCGACGCGGCCTCAGGCGCCGGGGCGCAGCGAGGTCAGCAGTACCTCGAACTGCTCGGTGTACTCCACCGCCCCGATTCGGCTCTCGGTGGTGACCGCCGTCTGCTCCACCCAGCGCACCAGGAGGTTCGTCCCGGGCAGGTACCACATGTCGCTTAGGCCGTACCCCTCGGTGCCCCCGGTCTCGATGCTGGAGACCCGCACGTGCAGCGTCTCCACCTGCTCGCTGCCCACCGCCAGGGTCTCGAAGCCGACCACCTCATAAGACATGGTCTGGTGGCCTTCCCCCGCCTCCTGGCTGCTCACCCGGGTGCACTCCACGGTCCAGGTCGCTCCCGGCTCACCTTGCACCGGCATCGGCTCCGGGCACTCCCATACGTCCGTGTTGACCACCCGGAACCACTCGTGGAAGGAACTCCAGCCCGGCAGCGAGCCGTCGGGGCAGAAGTCCCACTCCTCGTAGCGCTGCTCCAGGGCCTGCCAGCGCACCAGGGCCCCGCAGCCGCCCGGCTGGATGGTGAGATAGGTCTGTGCCGGGTAGTCGTGACGGCCCCCGGCCAGGGCGTCGGTTGTCTCGTAACCGGTGGTGGCGTAGGTGTAGAGGCCGTAGTCCCCCGGCTCCCCGCCCCCGGTAACCACCGTCAGGCCGATGTCCTCCTCGGCGACGGGCGTCGCCAGGTCGCGGAAGGCGAACAGGACGGCGCCGGCAGCCACCACCAGGGCCAGGCCAACGCCCCCGGCAATCATCCAGACCTTGCGCACCGGAAGGCTCATTGGCCTATCTTGCCAAGTCGGGGGCCGGTCGCGCCACTCCGCGCCTGCGGACGACGCTCGCGGCGCCTTCCGACCCCACCCCGGCCGGTCGCCGACGCGCCGCCCCCAGGCCGGCATACCTTCGCGGTTCGGCGCTCGAAGACCGCGCCCAGACCCCTCATCGCCGACCCCTCGTCCTGCCCCGACCCTCCCCCGAAGGGACCGAAGCAGTCGGCGAGGCGCGGGGAGGCAGCGACTGCAGCCACACCTTGCCGGTCCCACGCCGGGTGGCGAGGAAGAGGCCCTCGCCGCCTCACCTCATCAGCTTCGGGGTGGCGACGCGCTGAGTGGCGTACTCCACCGAGGGCTGGAAGGCCACCAGGCAACCGGTCTCCACCGCCAGGGTCTTCGCCGGCCGGTTGCCCTTCGACCGCGGTCCCCACCGCGTGCACGAACACCTTGTCGTCCCCTTGCGGGGCCTGGCGGAGGAACCCCTCGACGCCGCACCGGCAGGCTCCCGATTCTCGCTTGAAGGCGATGCCCGCCCGCGTGCCCAGTGCGCCGCACAGGAGGGCATCTTTCCGGCAGATGGTGCTGCCGCCCACCGCCACCAGGTCGATGGGGAGGATCTTCTCCGGGTAGGGAGCGGCGAACGCCGATTTGGGCCGCCCGGATCCTCGGTTGGCGACGTGGGTCATGAAAAGGGACTCGCCGTGATGGCCCGCTTGCCCGCGCCTTCCGCTTGCCCCGGATGCCCTGATCCGGCTCGGAGCCGTCCCCCCTGCGGGTCTCGGCGGCAATGCCCTCCTCCAGGTACATCACGGCCCCGCCTCGGCGACGACCGTCTCCCTACATCGAGTTCGATCTCGACGCACTGCCCGGCGTCGCCGTGGATCGAGAGGTTCGACTGGTCGCCGGCCATCCGCCGCCCCCTTGTCGCCCGGACGATCCGACCCTGGGAGAGAGGGGTCGGGGGCGGAAGGCGGGCCGCGGGCGAACCGCCGCTCAGTCGGTCTCGTTGCGCAGCAACCCGAAGCGCACCGCGTAAATCAGCGCCTCGGAGCGGTTGGAGCCCCCAAGCCGCTCGTACAGGTCGCGCAGCCGCCGGAACATCACCCGCTCCGAGTAGCCATAGTCGTCGGCCAGGCCCACCACGGTCGCCCCCCGGGCAAGAGCCTCGAGCCACTCCGTCTCCTCCTCGTCGACGTACGGGCGCTCGGCGTGCGGGTCGCCGCCCGTCTCAGGCAGGCCGCGGGCGGTCTCCGACGGGAGCAGCACGTCGCCGCGGGCCGCGGCCTCGGCTACCTCGACGATGCGGGCCGTCTCGGCCCTCCACTCCACCGCCGCCACCGCCCCATGATGCAGAGCGTGTGCCACCGTCTCGGCGTCGCCCGGGGCCACCAGCGCCAGCACCCGAGCCTGTGCCGACCAGGTCTCCAGCCGGGAGCAGTCGGCCGCACCCCGCCACGACACCAGGACCAGGTCCGCCGCTTCCTCCTCGGCCGCCACCCGGTGGCCGGCTCCGACGAAGGACTCCTCCAGGCCGCGGCGGTAGGCCGCCGCCTCTTCGATGACCCGGATCGCCAGTCCCTCGCCCTCCATGACCCCCAGCGTACGCCCCCCGGCGCGGACATGCTGCGGGCCGGCTCGAGGGAATCCGAAGGGCCTACCCCTCGTCGAGAAGAGCTGCCACATTATGGCATGACAGCCCGCCAAAATATGGGCGGCAGCACCCTGCCACAGGAACGACGGTCCCCTCACTCCCCACGTCACGGATCATCGTGGCCGCCTTCGCTTGAATTGCGAATGTCGCGATGGCTTCGGCCCCGCGAAGGTACCCGAAGCGCCCGGCCTCGGTCGGGCCGAGAAAGGGAAGACAATGCCTGCCAAGAAGGCCCCGGCCAAGAAGGCCCCGGCCAAGAAGGCCCCGGCCAAGAAGGCCCCGGCCAAGAAGGCCCCGGTCAAGAAGGCCCCGGCCAAGAAGGCCCCCGCCAAGAAGAAGTAGCTGGGCTGCTTCGAGGGGGTCGCTCTGCGGAGCGGCCCCCTCATCGCGTGGGAAGGGGCCGTTCCTCCCCGGGGGCGGTCCCTTCCCGTTGTCTGGATCGGGGCCCCGGCGTACAGTCCCGTTCATGGACAGTCCCTCCGCAATCACGCCGACCACAGCGGACGCAGACGTCGAACGGCGCCTCCTCCGTCTCCGCCGGTACAACATCGTCATGGGGGCCTTCCACGCCGCCCAGGGCGTGGCCGTCCTGCTCCTGGCCAACGGATTCGCCCTTCCGGTTACGGCCAGCTTCCTGCAGGATCGGCCCGGGGCCGCGGCCCCGGAGTTGCGCACCCTGTTCGAGATTCGCCTCGCCTGGGGCGTGGCCGCCTTCGTGTTCCTCTCGGCGCTGGCCCACTGGCTGATCGCCTCGCCCGGCATCTACGCGTGGTACCGCAAGAACCTTCTCCGCCACCGCAACTACGCCCGGTGGATCGAGTACGCCCTCAGCTCCTCGGTGATGGTGGTACTCATCGCCCTCCTCGCCGGGATCAGCGACGTCGCCGCCCTCGGCGCCATCTTCGGGGTCAACGCCGCCATGATCCTGTTCGGGCTCCTCATGGAGCACTACGAGAGCCCGGGGCGACCCCGCTGGCTGTCGTTCGGGTTCGGCTGCCTCACCGGCGCGGTGCCGTGGGCGCTGATCGCCGTCTACTTGTGGAGCCCCGGGGTAGCGGCCGAGCCGCCGGCCTTCGTGTACGGGATTTTCTTCTCGCTGTTCGCCTTCTTCAACGTGTTCGCGGTGAACATGGTGCTGCAGTACAAGCAGGTGGGTAGGTGGCGGGACTACCTGTACGGGGAGACCGCCTACGTGCTCCTCAGCCTCACCGCCAAGTCGCTCTTGGCATGGCAGGTGTTCGCCGGCACTCTGGCGTCCTGACCCCGCGGCCGGCGGCCGCATCCCATAGGTCCCGGGCGGCCCGGGGCCTCACCGTCAGCCGGCTGCCAGCAGGCCCACCCACAGGTGACCGGGGCCGTGCACGCCGCGGACCAGGACGAGCTCGATGTCGCCCGTCCGGCTGGGGCCGGTGATCACCACCGCCTGCGAAGGCAACCCTTCGGGAAAGCACGAGCCCATGTGCCGCCACAGGTCGGCCGGCGTTGCCAGCAGCGCTTCCTCCCGGACCAGGGCGGCGTGGACGGGGGGCAACAGCGAAGCGCCGCGTCCTCCGGCCCGGCCGGCGGCTACCACGATGGAGCCCGTGGCGGCGATCCCGCAGACGGCACCGGTCACTCCGAGGTCGGCGCAGGCGGCAGCAGCCGGCCCATCCCAGTCGAGCGCCTCGACTCCTCGCGCCGCCAGGCAAGCCGCCACTCCGGCCGTTTCCGGGTCGCGACTGACCACCGCCCGGCCCGTCCGGTGAACCGCAACGACCTCGGCGAGGAAGGCCGGCACCCCTCCGGGAGCCACCCGCCGCACCTGCGCCCCGAGCGCTTCCGCCTCCGCCGTGAAAGCCTCGACCCGGTCGCCCAGAGGACGGCGGTAGACGGCTTCCGCCACCCCGGAGCAGGCTTCGGGCGGATGGGCGGATACCCGCGGAGGGGCGGGCGCCGACAGACGCTCCCGGAGGACGGCGAGAAAGGCGGCGCGTTCCATCAAGTCCCCCGTTTCCGGAGGGGTCGAGGCACATCGCGACCCGCCCCCCAGCGCGGCACCAGGCGGGACGGCACCAGCCGGGCTCCCCAACGCGCCAGGCGGGTGGTCCAGCGGTACATGCGGGGCCGGCTCCAGGCCCAGGCCCACAGCTTCCACCCCCGGCGCTCGGCGCATCCGGCAGCAGGGGCGGCATCGCGCCGCAGAGCGAGGAGCAGGTCCTGCAGGGGGATCATCACCGGGCAAGCCTGGTAGCAGGCACCACACAGGCTCGAGGCCAGCCGCAACTCGCAGGCCGGCCCCCCGCCAGCAGCGGGGAGAGCACCGCCCCCACGGGACCCGAGTAGGTCGTCGCGTAGGCGTGGCCGCCCACTTGCCGGTAGACCGGGCACACGTTGAGGCAGGCCCCGCAGCGGACGCACTGCAGGATCTCACCGTAGGGGCCGCCCAGGATGGCCGAGCGCCCGTTGTCGACCACGACCACGTGCAGTTCATCGGGGCCGTCCACCTCGTCCGCCCGGCGGGGCCCGGTGACCATGGTGGTGTAGGCGGTGAGGGCCTGGCCTGTGGCCGAGCGGGGCAGCAATGACATCATCAGGTCGAGGTCCGCCCAGGTCTCCACCACCCGCTCCATCCCCATGACCACGATGTGCACCGGGGGCAGCGAGGCCACCATCCGGCCGTTGCCCTCATTGGTCACCATGCAGAGCGTGCCCGTCTCGGCCACAGCGAAGTTGGCACCGGTGATCCCCACCTCGGCGCCGAGGAACACCTCTCGCAACCGGCCTCGGGCGAAGGCGGTCAGAGCCTCCGGATCGTCGGTGAGCCCCTCTCCCCCGTGGCGCCGGAAGAGATCGGCCACTTGCCCCCGGCTCAGGTGCACCGCCGGGGCCACAATGTGGGACGGCCGTTCGCCGGCCAATTGCACGATCCACTCCCCCAGGTCGGTTTCCACCACTTCGAGGCCGGCGGCGTAGAGCGCTCCGTTGAGGCCGATCTCCTCGGTCACCATCGACTTGGCCTTGGCCACCAGCCGCGCCCGGTGCCGTTGCACCACCTCGGTCACGTACCGGCACGCCTCGGTGGCGTCGGCGGCGAAGAACACCCGTCCGCCCGAGGCCTCGATGCGGTCGGCGAGGGTGGCGAGGATTTCGGGGAGCCGGGCCAGGGTGCGGGCGCGGACGGCGCGGGCGCTGCGCCGCAGGTCCTCGAAATTGGCCAGTCTCCCAATGGCTTCGGTGCGCCGCACCGCCATGTGGTCGGTGGCGAAGGCAAGGGCTGCCCGCAGGGCAGGGTCGGCCGCGGCCCGGCGGGCCCGTTCGCGCAACCCGCGGCCACTCATGGCGCCACCCGCCCGGCGGCTCCGTCGAGCACCAGCGCCAGGTGGCGCACCGGGAGGCGCACCCCGCGCCGGCGCATCCGGCCCTCCAGGTGCAACAGGCACGATTGGTCGCAGCCCACCACGAGTTCCGCCCCGGCAGCCAGCAGCGAGTCGATCTTGGCATCGGCCATGGCAACCGAGATCTCCGGCTGCTTGACGGCGAAGGTGCCGCCGAACCCGCAGCACTGATCGTCGGCCCAGGCCACCCGTCGGCACCCCTCGAGCCCGTCGAGCAGGGCCGCCGGCTGGGAGATGATCCCCAGTTCCCGGGTCATGTGGCAGGAACGGTGAAAGGCCACGCGAGCGTCGAGGCGGCCCGCGAGAGCCGGGCCGCGGGCGGCAAGTTCCGAGAACTCCACTACCCGCGCCGCCACCGCCTCGGCCCGGGTTGCCGCGCCGTGGTCACCGGCCAGCCGGAACATCTGTGGCCAGTAGACCCGGATCATCGTGGCGCAACTGCCGGAGGGCAGGCAGACCGGCCCGTCCCCATCCTCCAGGGCCCCCAGAGTGGTCCGGGCCACCCGGGCGGCCTCGGCGGCGAACCCTGAGTTCCAGGCGGGCTGGCCGCAACAAGTGGCTCCGGCGGCGACGGTCACCCGATAGCCCTGGCGCTCCAGCACCCGCACCGCCGCCCGGCCCACCGCCCCGGCGACCGAGTCCACGATGCAGGTGGAGAAGAAAGTGACGTCGGCCCCGGCCATGCGCCCATGCTACGGGGCACCGGCCCGGGCCCCTCCGCTTCCCGAGGACGACGACCGGCCCCAGCTCGCGATCCCCCGCCGGCGCATGCCCCAGCCCGAGCGCAGGACCGGGTCCGGCCTGCCGGCGCAGCCCGCTCAGTCGACCACCGCGGTGAAGGTGAAGACATCCACCGGGGCCGCGTCCTCCCAGGAGCGGTGATACACGAGCGTCACCGTCGTCTCCCCCCGGGCTACTGCGTCGAAGCGGAAGGTGAAAGCTCCCCCGGCCCCGTCGGCGTCGGACTCGCTTCGGTAGTCGACGTCCCCGGCCGGGGCGAGCACGGCCGCGTCGACGGCGGTCACCTCCCACGTGTACCCGGTGGTGGCGTTGCCGTCGAGTTCCACGACGATCTGCTCGCCGACCGCCAACTCCACGACCGCCCCCTTGTGGCTCTCGTCGAGCGTCCGCACCCCGCCCTCTTGGCGGACGATCAGCCCCCCGACGAGGGCGATCACTCCGAGGGCCGCCGCGCCCACCGCCGTCCCGATCCACCACTTGCCGGTCATGCCTCTCCTCTCCGCGCGCCGCGACTCGGGTCGGTATCCGCCGCCCGCCCCCGCCGCTTCGGGTTCCAGTTACGCCCGGAGCGTCAGTCGTTCAATGTCCTCGAAGGCCGGGCCGGGATCATCTTCACCAGGAACTGCTCGGAGTGCAGCCGCATGTCGAGGGAGAACGCGCCCCCGCCCATGAACTTGCCGCCGATGGTGGCCCGCAGTTGGATGGGGGCCCCAGCCTGCCGGCGGGGACCTCCACGGCTTCGCCCATCGCCACCGCCTCGAGCCGGTAGGTGACACCCAGGGTCGGGCCGCCGCCTCCGGCGAAGTGCGGGGTGATCTCCGTCTCCGCCTCGAAGGCGGCGTCGGGTAGCAGCAGTCCGTCGAAGACCAGAGGCTCCTCGAAGTACTCCGCCGTCTCGGGACCGCCGGTGTTGCCGACGGTGAAGACCTCGTCCCCCTGTGCGCCGAACCCCCGGAGGACGCTGCGGTGGAAGCACACCGCCATCGCATCGTTCCCCGGTTCCGGGGTCCCGATGACGAAGCGGCCCCGGGTGCCTCCCCGCCATTCCACCCCGTACTCGATGGTGGCCGGCAGGTCCAGGGTTTCCCCGCCGCAGGTCGTCACCCGGTAGGTAGCGGTCGACCCCTCCGGCGGGAAGTCCGCCCCCCACGAGAGCCCGACGGTGGGATGGGCTTCGGCCGGCAGAGTCGCGGTGGCGGCCGCCGTCGTGGTGGTGGCCGCCGTCGTGGTGGTGGCCGCCGGTGTGCCGGCCAGGGCCGGAACCAGCACCCACCTGGTCCCGAGCCTGCGCATGATCACTGCTTCTCCCCCGCCAGCGCACTAGGCGACCCACCGGCCTCCCGGTGGCTGCCCGGTCTGCCGAGCGGTTAGGGTGCCCCTCTCGCGCCCACCCCGGAAGTGCCCCGCATGCAGGTGACCCCCCTCGACCCCACCCGGCGCCGCGAGGTGCGCCGCTTCGTCACTCTGCCCTTCGACCTGTACCGGGACTGCGCCCCGTGGTGCCCCCCGCTGCGCCGGGAGGTGGCCCGCTCCCTCGATCGCGATCGACACCCCTTCTACCGGCACTCCACCGCCGACTTCTTCCTCGCCGAGGAGAACGGCCGGGTCGTGGGTCGCATCGCCGTCATGGAGAACCGCAACTTCAACGCCGTCCGCGGCCGCCGGGAAGCCTTCTTCTACTTCTTCGAAGCGGCCGACGATCCCAGAGTGGCCGCCGCCCTCATCGACGCCGCCGCCGACTGGGCCCGCGCCAGGGGACTGGACACCCTGGTGGGCCCGAAGGGCTTCCTCCCCGGCGACGGCCTGGGGATCCTGGTGGAGGGGTTCGAGCGCCCGGTCCCCATGGGGGTGCCCTACCACCACGCTTACTACGACGGCCTCCTCACCGGGTGTGGGCTGATGAAGGAGACCGACTACCTCTCCGGAAGACTGACCAAGGCCGACATGCTGCCCCCCCCAGTTCCTGGAGATGGGCGACGCCGCGGCCGCCGCGTTCGGCTACCACCTCCACCCTTTCCCCACCAGGCGGGAGTTGCGCCGCTGGGTCCCCCGCATCGGGGAGGCCTACAACCGGGCCTTCGCCGACAACTGGGAGTTCTGCCCCCTGACGCCGGAGGAGATGCGGATGATCGGCGAGCGCCTGCTGGCCCTGGCCGATCCCCGCATGATGGTGCTACTCATGCAGGGCGAGGAGATCGCCGGGCACCTCTTCATCGTCCCCGACGTCGCCGACGGCCTGCGCCGCAGCCGGGGCCGCCTCTTCCCCTTCGGCTGGGCGAGCCTCCTGCTCGAGTATCGCCGCACCCGGGTGGTGGACTGCTTCGGAATGGGCCTGCTCCCCGAGCACCGCGGAGTGGGGGCCAACGCGGTCATCTACGCCGCCATCTTCCGGGCCATCCACCAGTTCCCCCACCTCCACGCCGAGTTGATCCAGATCGAGGAAGGGAACGTCCGCATGCTGCGCAACATGACGGCCATCGGCGTCCCCTGGCGGCACCGCCACCGCATCTACCGGCTCGACCTGTAACCCAGCCGCTCCGGGTGGGATCCCCCGCCCTCAGAAGGTCCGCAGCAGCCGCTTCTGCAGCGGGCCGAAGTCGTCCCCCTCGAAGCAGAACCTCATCTCCTGGAATCGGTGGCGGAAGGCGGCCACCCTCTCCCCGACCCCCTTCTCCTCCCGGACGGCGGCGGCGAAGAGAGCGGCGAGCTCCTCGAAGTCGCGCTCCACCATCCCGAAGCGGGTCATCTCGGACACGCCCAGGCGCAACGCCGAGGAGGCGGTGAAGCCCTCGTCGCTGGGGATCGCCTGGTAGTTGCAGATGATGTTGCGCTCCTCCAGCGCCCGGGCCACTTCGGCGCCGCGGGCGTGCCCCACGCGCACGATCACCTGGTGGGTCTCGGTGTAGCCGGCCGCCGGGTCGCCTTCGACGGCGAGGCCCTCCGCCGCCAGCGCCCGGGCAAAGGCTCCGGCGTTGGCGATCACCTGCGGCTGGTACTCGCCCTTAAAGGTGTTCATCTCGATGGCGGCGAGGAGCAGTCCGAGCATCGTCCCCAGGTGGTGGTTGCTGAGCATGCCGGGGAAGGCCCGGCGGCCCACCGCCTTCCACAGGTCGAACTCGGGGGTCCCCTCGGCGAAGTCGGCGCCGACGATGCCCCGCTGCGTCCCGAAGAACGTCTTGTGGGTGGACCCGGTGACGATGTCGGCGCCGTCGCCGAAGGGCTCCTGGAAGTGGGGGCCCACCAGGCCGAGCACGTGGGCCATGTCGTACATGATCAGCGGCTGCTGGTCGCGCCCCTCGACCATCACCCGGATCTCGGCGACCGGTTCGGGGTGGAGCACCATGCTCTTCCCGAAGATGATGACCTCGGGGTTGAGGCGCTCCAGCAGGCGCCCGGTGGCCGCGACATCGATGCGGTAGGGGTTGTCGGCCTGCACCGGGAAGTTCACCACCGCCGGCCGCTCGGTGATGGGGTCGCGGCTGATGTAGTCGCGCAGTGCCCCCATGGGCTGGGAGCTCAGGTGGCCGCCCTTGCCGATGTGGTTGTTCATGGCCAGGCGGATGCGCCCCGGCTCGCGGCGCCGGTCCACCCGGTTGCGGTAGTCCACCAGGGCGCTGAACACCGTCAGGTTGGCCATCTGCCCGCTGACGAGGCGCGACTCGATGCGCCGGCAGCCCAGGTAGGCGCTCATCTCGGCGGCGATCTCGGCCTCCACCCAGGCGATGAA
>JBDROA010000140.1:0-17723 GCA_043810615.1 Actinomycetota bacterium
CTGCTCCGGAGCCAGAGCCTGCGCCTGGGCCAACAGACGCACCCGCGGTTCGGACACCACCCCGGCCGCGAACGCCGCCCGGGTCTCGGGCATCCCCCCCAGGGAGGCGGCCACCGCCACACGGCTGCGGCACACCGCCGCAGGATCCCCCGACACCGCCATCACCCAGGCAGTAGTCGACCCGAACCCCTCCCGGCCGGGCCACACCCCGCCGATCCGCTTCGGCGATCAGATCCGCCCGCCGGGCCTCCAAACGAGAAACCTCACGCTGCACCCGGCACAGCTCCCCGGTCAGCTCCCCATCCGACAAACCGCCGGCCGGCAGAACGAACACCGCCGCGGACTCCAACGGCACCACCACAGACAACGCTTCAACACTCACCCCACCTATGTACCAGCCACCTGTGACAAACCCGGCCCACCCCCGGCACGCCGGCCTGTCGACAGGACACCCCGCCGCCGGTACCAACGCGAGACAACAGCACCCCAGAGTGCGGCGACAACACCGGTCCCGTCCGTTCCTTGTTCCTCCCCATCGAGGGGGAGGTGGCGGCGAGTCCCCGAGCCGCCGGAGCGGACCCGTCAACAAGGCCAAACCCGTCAAGTCTGGGTGAAGGACCCCCCTCGCCTCGCAGACTCGGCACTCCCCCCTGAAGGGGGGAGAAGAACGGCCCCTCGCCTCGCAGACTCGGCACTCCCCCCTGAAGACTCGCGGCGCAATACGGGCGTCTGTCCACGGCCACCGGACGGTCAGAGAGGCCTGATCGCCGGTAGGAGAGGTGCACCGGGAGAACCGCGACGCTTTCGTCGAATCGGCATCGAGCAGGCCTTCAGAAACCCGCTGAACCCTATTGGGCCGCAAGTCTTGAGGGAGGAGAACGAAGACGCCGACGACCTGCGCAGGGGTTGACATTGGCAGGCAGCACCCCAGGCGTGCCCCACCTTCACACCCTACCCTCCCCCACCCCCGACCTGGAGGTGTCTGTTCCAGAGCATGAAGCGCAGACCGCGGCAACCACCGGAATCGGTACGCTAGGAATCGGTTCGCAGGAGCACGACAAACGGGAAGAAGCGGGGTGCCTCGAGACCGCACCGGCAGCTGGGCCGACCAAGCTCGCCCGGCGTCCGGTCCCAGCACGAACAGGGGGGCCGCCACCGCTTGTCGTTGCCGGCCGATCTACTGCTTGATCGCGATCGGCGTCGCCGTCGTCGCCGCGGCGTGCGGCAATACCCCCGCACAACCGGTTCGAGCGGAGATCGTCCCCGACTTCTTCGGCGAGGTCGAGGCGGTGGTCCAGGGCGAAGACTGGTCATTCGGACCGACGGCCCTCTCCCAGGGAGAGCCGCCGTACCCGTCGGCCACCCTGGTGGGCCCGGCCACCATCGTCCTCGGCAGCGGCCGGGAACTGCTCGTGCCTGCCGGCACGCCGGGCAGCATCGGGTGCATGAAGTTCATCACCCAGGCGGATGCGATCAGACTCGAAGGCGGCGTCTACGTGACCCTCGACGAGTTCCGGCAGATGGAGATGGACACCGAGTACCCGGAGAGGTGCGCCACCTTCGGGCAGTTCGACGAAACCGGCAACGTGGCCTGGTTCCAACTCTTCCCGATACAGGGCCTCCGCATCGAGGTCGGGCCGCTGCAGCGCGTCGAGAGCGGGATTGCCTACACGACCCAGGGGTTCGGGTTCCCGGTTGCGGACACCGTCGGAGTCTCCTGCCCCGACTCATCTCACCCGGTCACGGGCCTCGACCAGGCCCTGCAGGCCTGGGGCTCGTCGCAGCGGGCGCAGGTCGATGTGATCACCGGCGAAGTCGTGCTCGTCCAGTGCCTGACCCGGTACTTCGCCGCGGACAACCCCATCACGCCGGGACCCGTACAAGTTGCGGCCGGCGCCCTGATCGTCGTCGGCCTCCTCGGTCTGGCACTGGGCCACCGCCTCGGGCGTTTGGCGCCACCCACCGTCGGGTCGGGGGCCCTGGTGGCAACCGTCGGCGGGGTGACGGCCTACAGGTCCCTCACGCACTTCTCGGATGGGCCCACCGGGTGGCAATCGGTGCCCGACATCTACTCCTCGGCTTTCGATTCCTGGCCGTACGTGTTCGTCGTGGCGGTCTGCGCCACGGTGCTCTGGGTGCTGGTCGACCTGGCCTTCAGCCGCCGTTGGGACTGGCGGCGGGTCGCCGCGGTCCTCGTCGGCTCGGTCGTGGCATCGGTGTGCCTGGGCCTCCTGGACGCCTCCCTGTGACTTGGGCCCCTTCCCCGGAGGAGACCGTCGCTCCCCAACCCGGCACCAGGACTACGGTTCCCCCATGAAGCTCTCATCCCCCGCCTTCGGCCCCGGGGAGGCCATCCCTTCCCGCTTCACCTGCGACGGGGCCGACGTGTCGCCGGCCCTCGACATCGCCGGCATCCCCGAGGGCACGGCGTGCCTGGCTCTGGTGATGGACGACCCCGACGCCCCAGGGGGGACCTGGGACCACTGGGTGGCCTACGACATCCCTGTGACCACTGCGGTGCCCGAAGCGGTGCGGTCCCTGGGAATCGCCGGGCGCAACTCCTGGCGCCGCCCCGGCTACGGGGGCCCCTGCCCGCCCTTCGGCGAGCATCGCTACTTCTTCCGGGTCTACGCTCTCGACGGTCCCCTCGGCCTCCCGGCCGGGGCCTCGAAGAAGCAGATACTCGAAGCCGTCAAGGGCCACGTGCTCGCCGAGGCCTCGCTCATGGGCCGCTACACCCTCCGCTGAGCGGAGTTGGGCTCGTCCGGCCGAGTCCGGAGCCAGCGGCGGTGAATCCCATAGGCCACGGCCCCGGCGGGGATGGCCAGCCAGAACGAGAACAGCCGATAGGCCAGAGTGGCCAGCAGGGCGTCGCCGGCGGCGATGCCGGCCACGGTCAGAGTGGCGGTGAGCCCGGCCTCCACGAACCCCAGACCGCCGGGGGTGAGCGGGATCATCCCGAGGACGGAAGCCGCCCCGTAAGCAAGCAGCACCAGGCTGAGCCGGGGCTCGGCTCCGATGGCCCGCAAGGCGGCCACCAGCACCAGGTAGTCGAGGATCCAGTTGGCCGCGGCGAAACCCACCGCCTGCCACCAGCGGCCGCCCATGGCATCGACCAGGTCGTTGCGGGTGCGCAGCAGGGCATCGCGCCGCACCACCCGGCCCCGAAAGAGGCGATGGGGCACGAGGCGGCTCACCCGTTCGGCCACTACCCCGGCGAACCCGAGGGGCCAGTCGAAGCGGACCAGCACCGCTCCGATCCCCAGGGTCAGGACGAACAGCCCCAGCCCCGCCAGAGCCACCGGGAGCAGGCCCCGCGGCACAGCGGCCGTGACCGCCGCCGAGAACGCCCCGGCGGCGGGCAGGGCGAAGAGCACCATGTTGCTGATCAGCGAGTTGGCGGTGAGGGCCGCCGCCGCCCCGCTGGGCTCGACTCCGGAGCGCCGCAGCAGGCGGAAGTACACCGCCCCGCCCACCACCACCCCGCCGGGCACGGCCCGGCTGGCGGCGTTGGCCGCCAGTTGCGCGGTGGCGGCCACCGGCCATCTCAGCCCCGGCACGGCCAGGCGAGCCAGGCCCCAGGCGGCCGAGAAACTGGCGGCCTCGAGGGCGAACATCACCGCCAGCCAGGGCCATTCCACCCGGCTCAGCTGGGGTGCGCTGGCGAAGACCGCCAGCAGTTGCGGAGCCAGCAGGTAGAGGGCGACGGCGGCGACGGCCAGCAGCAGCAGGCGGCCCGCCAGCGGCAGCAGCCAGTGACGCCGCCCCCAACGACCGGAGAGAGGGCCGTTGTCGGTCGGGTCGGAGGCAGGCACGGCCCATAGGATGGCGCGTCTGCGCGCCTGCCGGTGTGATCTCGACGGCGGCAGGCCCCCGGGCACAGGTTCGCGTCGCCCTACAGCCGCACCACAATCCCGCGAGGCGGCGCCGCCCCGGTGGAAGCACTACCTCTCAGAACGAGAAGCGCCCGGTGCGGGCCCAACACACCATGGGAAGGGCGGAGCCGTCGTCGGGCACCAGGTCGGCCTCGGCCCGAGGCGGAAGAGCACGCTGCCGTCGGGGCGGGGATCACAGCAGGCCCGATAGCCCGAGTCGGGGTGCAGGTCGCTGCGGTACGGGTTGACGTTCTCGTCGTAGCAGCGGGCGTCGGGGAAGCAAGCGCAGGGCATGGTCTCTTCGATGGGCGGCCATCAATGGTGCCGGTTCCCGAAGACAGGGTGGAGGCCGCCCTAGGGGCAGGGCTCCGCGGCGCACACCCCCTGCCGGCAGGTCCCGTCGCAGAGGACGTCGCCCGATTGCCAGTAGGAGCAGTCGCTGCCGTCCTCCAGGGGCCCTTCGGGGCCCCGGCAGGCGCAGGCCTCCTTCGCGCCCCCTTCACACGCCTGGCAGAAGCCGGTGCCCGCGGCATAGCAGACCCCATCCACCGGGCAGAGCCGCTGCCCCTCGCCGCACGGCGAGCCGCAAGGAGGAGCCACCTCCACCAGGGGCACGAAGTTGAATCGGCACGGATGGGTGTCCCGCAGGTACGGCCGGAGCCGCACGGTGGTGTCGGTGAAGATGACGCGGGAGTAGGCGTCCCCGCACTCCAGGTTGGCATCGCCCTCCGCCACCACCCCGTCTACCGGGAGGTCCACCCTGAGCCCGGCCTGCGGCGAGCAGTCCGCCCGGCCCCGGCAGTCCTCGGGCACGGGCAAGGCGGAGGCGTCGAGGACGATGGTGCCCACAACCACCAGGTCGGGGGTGATGGGCAGCGGCCCCGACGTGTAGGAGCCCAGGCCCGCCCATGCGGTGGCAGTGAGCACCGCGACCAGGTCCTCGGCCGATGTCACCGTGACCGGGTTGGGGCACTGGAGGGGCAGCAGGGTAGTTGTGGACGAGGACGAGGTGCCGCCGCCGTCGTCCCCGCAGCCCGCGGCGACCGCCGCCAGCACCACCACCGCCGTCGCCAGCAAGGCGGGCCTTCGCATCATGGCAGGTCCTCCCCGGTCGCTCGCCCCCACACTGCCACGCCGCCACCCGCGCTGCACGCCCAGTGGGGCGTAACCTCGGCGCCATGTGCGACACGATGGTGACGATCGCCTCCGGCCGGGTGCTGTTCGCCAAGAATTCCGACCGCGACCCCAACGAAGCCCAGTTGCTGGAGTGGCACCCCCGGCGCACCCACCCGGGGGGCGCCACCGTGCACGCCACCTGGATCGAGATCCCCCAGGTGCCGGAGACCCACGCCGTGCTCCTCTCCCGTCCTTTCTGGATGTGGGGCGCCGAGATGGGGGCCAATGAGCACGGGGTGGCCATCGGCAACGAGGCGGTGTTCACCAACCAACCGTACGCCCGCAGCGGCCTCACCGGCATGGACCTGCTGCGCCTGGCCCTGGAGCGGGCCGCCACCGCCGCCGAGGCCGTGGCGGTGATCACCGGCCTGCTCGAGCGCCACGGCCAGGGCGGAGGCTGCGGCCACGAGAAACGAGGCTTCACCTACCACAATTCCTTCCTGGCCGCCGACCCGGGCGGGGCCTACGTCCTGGAGACGGCGGGGCACCGGTGGGAGGTGGAGCGGGTCGCTGCCGGGGGGCGAAGCATCTCCAACGGCCTCACCATCCCCGCTTTCGCCGCAGCCCACTCCGACTTCCTCAAGACCCGCGTCTCGGCATGCCGGGTGCGGCAGTCTCTAACCCAGGCGCGGGCCGCAAGGGCCGCCGGTCCCGGCGACCTGATGGCGGTCCTACGCGACCACGGCGGAGTGACCCCCGCCTACCGCCTCATCAACGGCGCCATGGCTGCGCCCTGCATGCACGCCGGCGGCATCGCCACGGGCTCGCAAACCACCGCCTCGTGGGTGGCCGAGCTCACCCCGGCAGGGGCCCGCCACTGGGTGACGGCCACCGCCGCTCCCTGCACCGGCCTGTTCAAACCGGTAGCCGTGGAGCACCCCCTGAACCTCGGCTCCACCCCCAGCGACCGCCACGACCCGCAGTCCCTGTGGTGGTGCCACGAGCGCTTCCACCGCCGGGTGATGCGCGACCCGGAGACTGCCTTCCCCACCTTCGTCTCGGAGAGAGACGCCATCGAGGCCCGCTGGCTGGCCTCGCCCCCCGATCCCGCCGACGCCTTCCGGGAAGCCGCGGCGGCGACCGCCCGCTGGGAAACCGCCCTCCCTGAAGGGATCGACCGCCGCCCGCGGTTCGTGAGCCGGTACTGGGCGAAGCGGGATCGGCGGGCCGGCATGCTGTGACAGGAGGAGCGAACAGGCTCGCCCCGGCAGCCGCTAGCGTCGCACCGGCGCCGCCCTCCCCCCGGCGGCGCCGGGACCTCGAAGGAGCACCCTGACCGACCTGCCGGCTCCCGCCGTCAAACTCAGCCACCGCCAGATCCAGGTGGTATTCGCCGGTCTCATGGCCGGCATGCTGCTCGCCGCCCTCGATCAAACCATCGTGGCCACCGCCCTGCCCACCATCGTCGGCGAATTGGGCGGCCTGGAGCACCTCTCCTGGGTGGTGACCGCCTACCTACTCACCTCAACCGCTTCCAGCCCCCTCTACGGGAAGATCAGCGACCTGTACGGCCGGCGGCGGGTCTTCCAGTTCGCCATCGTGATGTTCCTGCTCGGCTCGGTTCTGGCCGGCTTCTCCCAGACCATGGCGCAGCTCATCGCCTTCCGGGCCATCCAGGGCCTCGGGGCCGGAGGGCTCATGGTCATGGCCCTCACCATCATCGGCGACATCCTCTCCCCGCGCGAACGGGGCCGTTACCAGGGCTACATGGGTTCGGTGTTCGCCTTCGCCAGTGTGGCCGGGCCCCTCCTGGGCGGCCTCTTCGTGGACCACCTTTCGTGGCGCTGGGTCTTCTTCATCAACCTCCCCATCGGCATCGCCGCCCTGGTGGTGACCTCCTTCGCCCTGAACCTCCAGTTCGTTCGCCGGCCGCACCGCATCGACTACGAAGGAGCCGCCCTGCTCGTCGCCGGGGTTTCCTGCCTGCTGCTGGTGACGGTGTGGGGTGGCACCCAGTACCCCTGGGCCTCGCCCACCATCATCGGCCTGGCCGCGGCCGGCGGGGTGCTCACCGTCCTGTTCCTGGGGCGCGAGCACTTCGCCGCCGAGCCCATCCTCCCCCTGCGTCTCTTCCGCAACCGGGTCTTCTCACTGACCGGCGGGGCGGCCTTCATCCTGGGCCTCTCCATGTTGGGCGGGATCATCTTCCTGCCGCTGTTCCTGCAGGTGGTCACCGGGGCCAGTGCCACCAACTCCGGCCTGTTGCTCCTCCCCCTCATGGTCGGGATCGTGAGCATGTCGGTGACCACCGGCCGCATCATCACCCGCACCGGCCGCTACAAGCGCTACCCGGTGGCGGGCAGCGCTCTCATGGTGCTGGGCCTGTTCCTGCTCTCCTGCATGGACGCCCACAGCACCCGCCTCGAGGCATCGCTCTTCATGCTGGTGCTCGGCCTGGGCCTGGGCATGGTGATGCAGGTGCTGGTCGTCGCCGTGCAGAACTCGGTCGAGCACCGCGACCTGGGCGCCGCCACCTCGTCCAACACCTTCTTCCGCTCGCTGGGCGGGGCCTTCGGCTCCGCTCTGTTCGGAGCGATCTTGTCGGGGCGCCTCGCCTACTACCTGCCCCGGCTGCTGCCTGCCGGCAGCGAGGGCATCGACCCCGGCCGGCTCACCGGCAGCCCGGCTCAGATCCGCACCTTGCCCCCCGACGTCCAGGCGGCGGTGGCCGAGGCGCTGTCCCGCTCCATCGTCACCGTGTTCCGGTGGGCCATCCCCTTCGCCGTGGTTTCGTTCTTGCTGGTCCTGGCCATGCCCGAGCGCCCCTTGCGTGACACGGCGCACATCGGCGCGGGGCCGGCGGGCGGATCGGGCCGGTAGGAGGGTCCGCCCTACCCGGCGGAGAACTCGAGGGCCCGGCCGTCGGCGGCGGCGATCCGCAGCGTCGTCCCGTCGATCTCCCAGGTGGCCGCGGCGCCGAGCACCTCGAAGACGAAGGACTCCTGGGCCATCACCCCCGGTTCGCAGGCCATCGGGGTGGCGGCCAGCGCCCCCACCGACACCGTCTGGTCCTCGAAGGTCACCGGGCCGAAGAAGCTGTTGCACCCGGTGTTGCCGGAGATGCGGCCGGCCAGGTCGTCCACCTCCAGCATCGGGGTGGTGCCGGCGATGATCGAGGAGGCCGAATCCCCGTCGATCAACGTGATCAGCTGCCACGTGGTCCCGGCCAGGGGCCGGTCCGCCTCCGGGACGAAGGGAGCCAGATCGATCGAGACGGCGCCGTCGCCCGCCGTCAGGCTCAGGTGGTCTTCATCGAGGGCGAAGGCCGTGGCCCGCCCCAGGGCGGTCAGGAAGCGCGTCTCCCGCTCCATGATCCCGGGCTCGCACGCCATCTCGGTGGACCCGATGCCGGTGATGGTGATCCCCCCGGCAGTGGAAGTCACCGTGCCGAAGTAGGAGTTGCAGCCCGCCGTGCCGCCCACGCCGCCGGCATCGTCGAAGTCCAGGGTGAGGCGTATCCCGGTGGGAAGCAGCCCGCCGGTGCCGTCGAGGGTGAACCCGATCACCACCCAGCGGGTGCCCTCCAGCCAAGCGGCGGCCGGGGGGTTCACCAGCACCTCCTCCTCGGCACAGGCGCCCAGGATCAGGGCCAGGGCCAGCACGGGCAGCAGCGGACGGAGTCTCACAGTCCTTCCTCTCCTGAGCTCTCCATTCCGACGCGCCGGGCCCACCGGCGGGTTCCCGGAAAGGAACCGACCCGGCCTCCTAGCATCCCAGGTGCGAAGCACCTATGAGCGATTCCTGGGCTCGGACGAAGCACTGGTTGATCGGCTCCCCGATTCCCTCGGCGGAGCACGAGCACCAATTGCTGCCCAAGATCCTCGCCCTTCCCATATTCGCCTCCGACGCCCTCTCCTCGGTGGCGTACGCCACGGAGGAGGTGATCCTGGTGCTGGCCCTGGCCGGAGCCTCGGGGTTCGGTTTCACCTTCCCCATCGCCCTGGCCATCGCCACCCTCATGGCGGTGGTGGTCACCTCCTACCGCCAGACGGTACGTGCCTACCCGCAAGGCGGTGGTGCCTTTCTCGTCGCCAACGACAACCTCGGCCGGCATCCGGCGATGGTGGCCGCCGCCTCACTGCTCACCGACTACGTGCTCACCGTGGCGGTGTCGGTCTCCGCCGGGGTGGCCGCAGTCACCTCGGCGGCCCCGTCCACCATCCCCTACCGGGTGCCCATCGCCCTCGGTTTCCTGGTGCTGCTCACCGTGGCCAACCTGCGGGGAGCCCGCGCTGC
The DNA here is from genome assembly GCA_043810615.1 of Actinomycetota bacterium. Taxonomy (GTDB): domain Bacteria; phylum Actinomycetota; class Acidimicrobiia; order Spongiisociales; family UBA11373; genus VGBK01. Next base: position 9,288 of record JBDROA010000140.1, read on the forward strand.
CGGACTCGTCTTCGCCGCCCCCACCTACGCTTTCGTGGTGATCGTGCTGGTCACCCTGGCCGCCGGCTTCGCTCGATGCCTGGCCGGGTCCTGCCCCCAGGCGGTGTCGGCCGGCGCCGACATCGCCCCCGAGATGGCCGGAGTCTCCCTGCTCCTCATCCTGCGGGCCTTCGCCTCGGGCGCCAGCGCCCTCACCGGCACCGAAGCCATCGCCGACGGAGTCCAGGCCTTCCGCCCTCCCAAGTCTCGCAACGCCGCCACGACACTGGCGTTCATGGGAGTTATCGCCATCACCCTGTTCCTGGGGATCAGCGCCCTGGCCCGTCTCCTGGACGTGCGGGTCACCGCCGAGACCATCGACCGCTACGGCACCGTCCTCTCCCAGATAGGCCGGGCGGTCTTCGGGACCGGGGCCGGATTCATCTTCCTCCAGGTGGCCACCGCCGCCATCCTCGTCCTCGCCGCCAACACCGCCTACCAGGACTTCCCCCGGCTGTCGGCAATCCTCGCCGGCCACCGGCTCATGCCCCGTCAGTTCCGCAACCGGGGCGATCGCCTGGTGTTCTCCAACGGCATCCTCGCCGTCTCCGTGCTGGCCTCGCTGCTCATCGTCGCCTTCGGCGCCGAGGTGAGCCGGCTCATCCAGTTGTACGTGGTGGGGGTCTTCACCTCCTTCACCCTCAGCCAGACGGGCATGGTGCGCCACTGGCTGCGCTCCCGGGAAAGGGGATGGCAGCGGTCGGTGGCGTTCAACGCCATTGGGGCGACGGCAACCGGGGTGGTGCTGGTCGTGGTGATCTTCGCCAAGTTCACCCACGGCGCCTGGATCGTGATTGTGGCGGTGCCCATCTTCGTGGCGGGGATGGCGGCCATGCGCCGCCACTACCTGTGGGTGGCCTCCCGGCTGCGCCAGACGCGGCCGGTGGACTGCGGCCGCCCCACGGCGCACCGGGTGGTGGTTCTGGCCTCCCGTTCGGGCAGACACCTGGAACGGGGCCTGCGCTTCGCCCGCCTGCTCCACTCCGACCGGATGGAGACCTGGCATGTGCGGGAACCGGGGGACCGCCGGCTGCGGGTGCACTGGCAGGAGCGCCACGCCGACATCCCGCTCACCGTGCTCGAAGCCGCTCCGGACGGGGTGGCCGCCGCCCTGCGCGCCCACGTGCGCCGGGTGCGGGCGGATGAGCCGGACACCCTGCTCACCGTCGTGGTCGCCGAAGAGGTGGGCGCCCGCCGCTGGCGCCACGCCTTCACCCACCGGGAAGGGGCCCTCGGCATCCTGTGGGCCCTCCGCCGGGAGTCGGGGGTGGCGGTCGCCGACGTCAACTACCGGCCCGCCGGCCACGATCCGCACCGGGCCCGCCCCGACCCGCGCTTCACCCTGGTGAGCAAGCGCCTGGTGCGCATGGCCGACACCTCCCTGGACTTCGGCCGGGGACGCGGCGCCCTGCTGCGGCGGGTGGAGACGATCGTCCTGGTCTCCGAGGTCACCGCCCCCACCCTGCGGGCGGTGCATTACGCCTGCACGATCTCCCCCGGGGCGGTGCGGGCCCTGCACGTGGAGATCGAGCCGGAGCAGCGGGCCCGGGTCGAGGCGGCCTGGGCCCAGAATGGGGTGAAGGTACCCCTCGAGGTGGTGCCCAGTCCCTTCCGGGACCTGACCACCACCGTCCTCGACCATCTGGACCGGGCGGCGCGCCGCGCCGGGGAGGAGACCATGCTGAATGTGGTCATCCCGGAGTTCGTGGTCTCCTCGGTGATGGGGAAACTCCTGCACAACCAGTCCGCCTTGTGGATTCGCGGCGCCCTCTACGCCGACACCAGGATTGCCGTCACCTCCGTGCCCTGGGTCCTCGAGGTGGCAGAAGCCGCGGCTCCCTCCGCTCCCCCCTCCGGGTAGGGAAGCGCCGACGGCCCGCCGACCCGGCCGGACGCGTCCCGCACGGATAGCATGAGGGCGCCGGTCGAGGACCCGGCGTCCCGCCCACAAGGAGCCTCGCCATGCAAGCTCCCGGTCACCACCCGCCCGACTGCCTCTCCGTCCGCGACGGCCGCTTGTTCATCGAGGAAGCCGACGCCGTCGGCCTGGTGGAGCGCTTCGGCTCGCCCATCTTCGTGTTCTCCGAGGCACAGATCCGGGAGAACTACCGCCGCTTCCGCGATGCCTTCGCCCGGGGCTGGACCCATGGGCCGGTCGACGTGATGCCGGCGATGAAGGCCAACACGCTGCTCGCCACCCGCCAGATCCTCACCAACGAAGGCGCCGGCGCCGACATCTACTCGCCCGAGGAACTCGAGGGGGCTCTGCGCACCGGAGTGGATCCGGAGCGGGTATCGGTGAACGGCGGGGGCAAGGAGAAGGAGCACCTGCGCCGCTGCGTGCAGGCGGGGGTGCGCATCACCGTCGAGGACGTGCGCGAGATCGACTGGATCCAGGAGGTCGCCGCCGCGGAGGGCAAGGTGGCCAAGATCCGCTTCCGGGTGAAGCCCGCGCTGCCCAACCTGTGGCGGCGCACCGACTTCTCCCAACTCTGGGTGCCCATCGACCTGGGGCACCAGGTCTACAAGTCGGGCCTCCCGCCGGAGTACCTCGTGGAGATGGGCCGCAAGGTGTTCGCCATGCCCAACGTGGATCTGGTCGGCCTCCACTTCCACTCCGGCCGCCACCACCCCAGCCTGTGGTTCTGGGAGGGCCTCATGGTGCGCTTCGCCCGCCTGGTGGGCGAGCTCTGCCGGGCCTGGGACGACTGGAAGCCGCAGGAGATCGACATCGGCGGGGGCATGGCCAGCCGACGCGACCCCCACAACAAGGAGTTCAGCCGCTGGGAGTTTCTCACCACCTGCCTGGGCTACCCCTTCCTGGTGGGGCTGCGCGGCCTCGGGGAGCGCCTGTACCACGGCATCCTCGGCAAGATCCTCAACGTGCTCACCGAGCACCCCGAGCCCAAGGGGGTGCCGACCATCGAGGAGTACGCCGAAACCATCACCCGCACCCTGAGCCGGGAGCTGACCCGCCAGGGTGTGGACCTCGAAGGGGTGCGCCTGCAGACCGAGCCGGGTCGCAGCCTGTACGGGGACACCGGGATTCACCTGACCCGCGTCAAGGTGGTGAAGCGTCAGACCCAGCCGCTCCCCTACACGTGGGTGCTCACCGACACCACCTACTTCTTCCTGGCCGGCGGGGTGTTCGAGCACAACCGCCACCCATTCGTGGTGGCCAACAAAGCCGCCCAACCCGACGCCGTGAAAGCCGACATCGTGGGTCACTCCTGCTTTGCCGACCAGATCGTCCTGGGGGCCCACCTGCCGGAAGTCGAGCGCGGCGACGTGATCGCCTTCCTGGAGGCCGGGGCCTATCAGGAGAGCAGCGCCTCGAACTTCAACTCCTTGCCCCGGCCAGCCACGGTGCTGGTGCACGGAGGTGAAGCCGAGGTGATCAAGGCGGCCGAGTCCATCAGGGAGGTCTACGCCCGCGACGTGATCCCCGAGCGGCTCCGGACCGCGCCCGGAGAGGAGGCTCGCCCGTGACCGACGACGCCGCCACCTGGGTGCTCGCCGGCCTCATGGTCCTGGGAGCCCTGGTGTTCGCCGCCTTCTGGGTCGTCTGGTTCCGCCAAACGCACGACCAGTCGTGGCTGCCCGCCGGCTACCGGGACCACGAGACGCCGTTCGTGTTCGGCGACACGGTGCTCGCCCTCGTACTGGTGGCCGCGGCGGTGCTGCTGGTGCTCCAGGAACCGCTCGGCGAGTCCCTGGCCCTGGTGGCCGGGGGCATGCTCGTCTTCCTGGGGATCCTGGATGCCGCCTACTTCTGGCGCACCGGGATGTTTGCCCGCGAGCACGATGGCCCGGCCAACCTGGCCATCGTCCTGGCCGCCCTCGCCGGCGGCATCTTCCTGATCGTGCGCTTCGTGTGAGGTGACCATGGACCCCTTCTGTGACATCCACGCCCTGGTGACCGGCGGGTCCAGCGGGATCGGCCTGGCCACGGTGCGCCGCCTCGCCTCCCGCGGGGCGCGCGTCTCGGTCGTCGCCCTCGACGACCCCTGCCTGGCCGCCCTGCGCGCCGACCCGCCGCCCCGGGCCACACTCCACGTTGAGGCAGCCGATGTCTCCCGCCGGGAAGAGGCCCAGGCGGCGGTGGCCCGCTGCGTGGGCGCCCTGGGGCCCTGCGACCTGCTCGTCACCTCGGCGGGCATCGCCCGGCCGGGGTACTTCCAGGAGATCCCCATCGAGGTGTTCGAGCGGCACATGGAGGTGAACTACTTCGGCACGCTGTACTGCATCCGAGCGGTCGTGCCGGCCATGATGACCCGCCGCCGGGGGAGCATCGCGGCCATCTCCTCGTCGGCGGGGCTCATCCCCGTGTTCGGCTACACCGCCTACGGGCCCACCAAGTACGCGATAAGGGGACTCACCGACATCCTCCGCATCGAGTTGCGCCCCCACGGCGTCCACGTCGCCTGCGTCTACCCCTCCGACGTGGACACCCCGCAGTTGGCCGGCGAGGAACCGTACAAGCCCGAGGAAACCCGCCGCATCGCCGGGACGGTCAAGCCCATCCCGCCCGAGCAGGTGGCCGACGCCATCCTGCGGGGCATCGCCCGGCGCCGGCCGGTGATCTACTCCGACCCCAAGACCCGCATTCTGGCCCGCCTCGCCGGCACCGCCCCCGGCTTCACCCGCTTCTACATGAACCAGGCGGTGCGCGGCGCTCGGAGGAAGCAGCCGGGCTAGGACGAGCCCGGGCCGAGCCGGCCGCGTCATCATGGGCGTAAGCCCGGCGGTTTGCCGTCGGATGCCCGGCGCCGCTCGACCCGATGGCGCCGACACCGCCCGGTGACGGCCAGGCAGCCGACCAGGGCCTGCCGGAACGCCGGGGATCGGCCACGACCCTTCGGGAGCACCCGGAGAGCTTCGGGCCTGCAGATGGGCCCGGATGTGGCCATAGTCGCTCAACCCGGCGCTGTCGCGTCCGATGAAGACCTGAAGCTCCGGAGACACGCATGCCCGAATCGCCAGCCCCGGGGGTGACGGAGACCCGATCGCCACACTCAGGCGATCTGCAACAGGTCCAGTCCCTGGTGGATGCCCTCGGCAGAACCTGGATCTTCTACCGCCTCTATCAGGATCCCCGATCCCTCGAGGGATTCCATGCCGCGGTGGAGGTCCTCGGCAGCGCCCCCAGCTTCCCCTGGCTGGTCGAGGTGCACCGGGAAGGCTTCGTGTGGAACGGGCGACCCGTCCCGGCCCGCCGGAGCGCGGTGAACCGCCTGGCCCAGGCCACCTTCACCCGGGGCATCGGTGCCCTCGGCTTCACCGCGCCCCCGAGCCCCGATGACCTGCTGGCCCTTCTCGACGTGATCGGGGGCCAATCCGCTGCGGCCGGCACCGGGCCGCTGGAGGCTCTCGCCCAGAGCGGCTCCGGGGCGGTCCTGCTGGTAGAGCACGGCACACTGGTGGAAGGCCAAGGGGAGGGCGCCGCGCCTGCCGAGGGCCACATCGTGGTCGACCGCGGCGCCTACCAGGCCGGACCGGCCACCGGCGCCGGGGAGCAGTCCTCCGGCGACGGCGTGGAGCAGTTCCTCGACCGCTACCTGTGGCGGTACGGGCGCTTCCAAGAGCGCATGGAGCCGGACGACCTGCTCAAGCACGCCGAGCTGATGCGGTCGTGCATCGACTCCCTTTCCTCACTCTCCCGGGAGGACCAGGCGGAGCTGCTGTCCCGGCTCCTCGGGCGCCACGAGGAGGCTGCCTTCCGCACCTTGCTCGACCAGTTCGGCGACGACGAGCTCGCCCGTCTGGCCCGAGACCTCGACGCCCGCGCCCACCCGCTGCTGCGCGAGTACCTGCGCATCGCCTGCGACCAGCAGAGCCGTTCCCACCATCTGGAGCACCGCATTCTGGAGGGCGAGGACCTCACCGGCCACCTCGCCGGGCGCATCGAGCGCCTGCTGGGCGGCACCCTCCGGGAGGAGTCGGGCTCGGCCGCGGCCCGGATCGCCGCCCAGACGCCCGACGGCGCCCAGCACCTCCGGGCCGCGGTGAGAACCCTGGCCGCAATGCTCGACACTCCCGACGAGGAGCGGTTTCGCCGGCTCCTCCGGGTGTGGTCGCAGAAAGTGGTCACCGCCCTCGGCGACGGCGACCTGCCCACCGCCGAAGCCTGGCTGGGGGCGATCGGCGGGAGCCAATCCGCGCGGGACCGCTGGGATCTCGTGCGCTCCGAGGCGGAGCACATTGTGCGGGCGGGCCTGCTCGACCGCTTCATGGCCGATCCCGTCGCCGGGGCCGGCCGGGGCGGCCTGGTCGCAACCCTCGCCCGCCTCGCCCTGGGCCCCCTCATCGACCAACTGGGGACGGAGCCGGACCGCGGCCGACGCCGCGCCCTGGTGGACGTGATCGCCGCCGCCGCCGGGGAGGACCCGGGGCCGGTGGTGCGCCGTCTTCAGGACCCGCGCTGGTACCTGGTCCGCAACCTGGTGGTGGCCCTGGCCCGGTCCCGCCGGCCGGAGGTGATCGCCGCGCTGGCCCCACTGTGTGCCCATGACGACCATCGCGTGCGCGCCGAGACCCTGCGGGCCCTCCGGGCCCTCAGCTTGGAGGTGGCCGAGCAGGCCGCGCTGGAGGCCCTCGACGACCCTCATCTCTCGGTGCGCCTCCAGGCACTCAAGGTGCTGCGCGCCGGCAGCCTCCCCGGGGTCGAGGAAGCCCTGGCCCGGAGGCTGGCGGACGGGCCCCCGCTCGAGGAGGGCCGGGAGATCGTGTCGGTGCTGGCCGAGCGCCGCACCGCGCCCGCCCGCGCTCACCTGGCGGCGTTGGCGGCCCGGCGCCTGGTGCTGTCCCCGACGAGGCGGGCGATCCGTTCGGCGGCGCGGCGGGCCCTCGAACAGGGGGCGACATGAACGAGCACTGGGCCGGCGTGCTCCTGGCGGCCCTACGGCGGGCGGTGACCATCCACCGCCTCTACGGGCCCCGACACCCCCTGGTCGGGGAGTCCTGCGCGGCCGTCGCCGAGGCGGCCGCCCCGCCGGCGGGCGAGGCCCGGCGCTGTGTGCTCACCCTCATCGACGGCGCCCTGTACCTGGATCGGTGGCTGCTCCCCGCAGTTTCCCTCGCCTTCGACGGGTTCCTGCAGGCCCTCCAGGACCACCAGATCGAGTCGCTGACCTTCTGCCCGCCGGTCGAGGCCGGCGACGTCGCGCACCTCGTCGCCGCCCTCAGTGGCGACAAGCCCGCGGGGGGGACCCCGGGAGGGACCATCCTGGTCAACGAGGCTCCCTGGACCCGGGAGCAGTTGCAGGACTGGGAGAACGCCCCCTCCCGCAGCGCCTACGCCTCCTCGCTGCACGCCCTGCGCTCCTTGGGCCTGGCCGTCCAGAAGGGTGAGCACCTCGACATGTCGCAGGCGGCCAACGCGGTGGGGTCGCTCCTCGACTTGTGCGTGCGCGAACCGGCGTCGGCGCTGCTGCTCTCCACCATGAAGAGCCACCACGAGTACACCTTCTACCACTCGGTCAACACCTGCATCCTGGCCCTGGCGATGGGCCGGCTGGCCGGGCTCGGCGACCCCGACCTGGTGCTCCTCGGGATGGGGGCCATGCTCCACGACATCGGCAAGCTCGGCGTCTCCCCCGCCGTGCTGCAGCATCCCGGAAGGCTCTCCCCGGAGCAGCGCTGGGAGATCGAGCAGCACCCGCTCATCGGCGCCGAAGCCATCCTGAGCGCCTCTGAGCCGGGGCAGGAGGTGGTGGCCACCGTGGCCCTGGAGCACCACGCCCGCTACGACGGCACCGGCTACCCCGTCCTGCCCTACGTCGGGAAACCGCCCGGTGGGGGGAGCGACGGCCCTCCGCTCCACCTGTACAGCCGCCTGGTGGCCGTCGCCGACGCCTACGACGCTCTCACCTCGCGCCGCTCCTACCGGCGAGCGGAAGCCCCGCCGCGCGCCCTGCACGTGCTCCTCGACGGCATGGGCAGGGCGTGGGACCCCGACGCCGTCCTCGCCTTCATCCACCTGATGGGGGTGCACCCTCCCGGGTCCCTGCTGCGGCTGCGCGACGGCCGCGTGGTCACGGTTACCGGGCCGGCCCAATCCCCGGGTGCCTCTCCCCCCGCGGTGGTGGTCATCGACGCCGCCGGGCGCCGGCGGTCCGAGCCCGAACCGGTCGTCTTCGACCCCGACGACGTGGTCGACCTCCTCACCCCGGGCCAGGTCGACGTGCAGCCGGCGGCGCTGCTGGCGGGGACGGCCCTGCTCCCCTCCCCGACCGGCTGAGCCTCCCCGCCGCCCTCGACTTCGCTTCCCCGGCGACACCGGCCCCCGGCGGCGACCAACATAGGGGCCGATGCCCGCCAACCTCTCCCCCGAGTACAAGACGGCCGAGGCGGCGTACCGCGCCTCCCGGGAGCCGCGGGAACGGCTGGAGCGCTTGC
>JBDROA010000141.1:0-5589 GCA_043810615.1 Actinomycetota bacterium
GTTCGTCACTTACCCTACCTTATTGAGACTCCGCGGGATCGTGGGGAGCGTGTTGTTGGCGGATTGACGTCGGGGTGGGGTGAGACCCCTCCAGACTCGGTGCTGCAAGCACATCCGAGTTTGAAGGAGGGGTCTCGTGCCCGACTGTATGACGATCCGACTGCATCTGCGCCGCCTGCGGGTGATCGAGGTGCTCGAGGACCTGGTTGACCGTCTTACCGTGCTGGTGGCCGATCTGCGCAGCGTGGTGCGCTGCCCGCACTGCGGGTTCCTCACCGTCAGGGTGCATGACCGCCGCAGGGTGCGGGTGCATGATCTGGCGCATGGGGGCCGCCCCACCATCCTGGTCTGGGTGCGGCGCCGGTTCACCTGCGCTGACTGTGACGGCCGCCACGTCGAGTCGCATCCGGAGATCTCAGGAAGGGTGACCCGCCGCCTGGCCCGCCAGATGGTCCGGGACGCCCGGGAGATGACGATCAGCGCGGTAGCGGCCCGTTGCGGGGTGTCAGGGTGGCTGGTGATGCGCACCGTCGCCGAGTGGTCCGGCCAGCTGGAGGCCGAGCGCCGACGCCGCTGCCGGGTGCTGCTGGTCGACGAAACCTCCCTGCGCAGAGGACACCGCTACGTGACCGTTGTCTCCGACGGGGAGACCGGGACCGTGCTGGGGGTGATACGACACCGGGATTCGGTTGCTCTGAGCCGCTTCCTGGACCGTCAGGGTCCCAAGTGGCGGGCACAGGTCCGAGTGGCGGTCTCCGACGGTTCCGGCGCCTACCGCTGCGCCATCCGCCAGCATCTCGGAGCGGCCACCGATGTGGTTGACCGCTTCCACGTGGGAATGTCAACTTGATTTGGCCCCGGGGTGATGGCCTGTTTTGGCCCCACTTCCGGTGTGTTTGGTCGGGTCTGGCACCGGGGTGGTGATGGATAGTGGTCGGGGGGTCATGGTGTGGTGTCTTTCTTGTTGGGGGTTCGGCTGGTGTGTAGCCGGTAGGAGTCGGTGCCGGTTTCGATGATGTGGGCTTTGAAGGTGAGCCGGTCGACGATGGCGGCGCAGAGGCGGGGGTCGGTGAAGGTGGCGGCCCATTCGGAGAAGGGGGCGTTGGTGGCGACGGCGACCGAGGCGCGTTCTTCTCGTTCGGTGATGACCTGGAACAGCAGTTCGGCGCCGCGGGGGTCGAGGTGGAGGTATCCGAGTTCGTCGATTGCCAGGAGGTCTAAGCGTCCGTAGCGGCCCACGGCCCGGGACAGGGTGTGCTGGTCTTGGGCTTCGACCAGTTCGTTGACCAGGGCGGCGGCGGTGAGGTAGCGGACCGAGCGGCCGGCCTGGCAGGCGGCGATGCCGGTGCCGATGAGGAGGTGGGTTTTGCCGGTGCCGGAGTCGCCGAGGAACAGGACGGGTGTTCCGGTGTCGATGAAGCGGCCGGCGGCGAGGGTGGCGATGGTGGCCGGGTCGAGGGGTGAGGTGGTGGTGTCGAAGTCGGCGAGGTGTTTGAGACGGGGGAATCGTGCTTCGCGGATGCGGCGGAGGCGGCGTCGTTCGGCCCGGTCGTCTACCTCGGTGGCCAACAGTTCGGCGAGGTAGCCGCGGTGGGTGAGCCGGTCGCGGGCGGCGGCGTCGGCGAGGGCGGCGGCCTGGGCGCGGACGGTGGGCAGCATCAGGGTGGTAGCGGCGGCGACGATGGCGGCTTCGGCGGCGGGTTCGGTGAGTTTGGTCATCGGGTCTCTCCTGTGAGCAGTTGGTCGTAGGCGGCGACCGAGGGGACGGGACGGTCGTAACGGGACAGGGTGCCGATGGGGATCACGTCGGCGGGTGTCCGGGTGTCGGTGTGGCGGCGGGCTTCCACCGCCACGACGGTGGGGTCGATGATCCCCGCCTGGTTGGCTGCCTCGAGCGCTTCGATTACCGATCCGGCGGGGAGGCGCCGGTGTTCCAACAGCACGTCGATCAGGGCCCGGGTGCCCGCAGCGTCGCCGAGACGGCGTCGGGCGGCGTCCCAGAACGTCTGGTGAGCCTGTGTGAACGCCCCCGACGCCCGGGCCTGGGCCAGAGCGGTCGCTCCGGGCAGTGCCCCGGGTTTGCGGACCAGGATCTCCAAGTAGTGGTCCAGCACCAGGGTTTCGGTGTTCTTGTGCAGCGACCGTTCGTGCCGGGCCACCACCGTCGGCCCGTCGAGGGCCTCGACAGTGGAAGCGCCGAAACGGACGGCGACTTTGCGGCCGGTGAGACGGGCCGGCACCGAGTAGTAGGCCTGGCGGACACAAACCCTTGCCTTGTGGTCCACCCGGCATTCCAGCCCCACTGCCACGTCGAAGGGCCAGTCGGCCAGCGCCTGCAGATATGACTGTTCTGAGGCGAAATGTTCACCGACCGTCAGCCGGCGACCATCCACGGGCGGCCGCCCCGAAATGACCCGGGCGTCGTCGGCGATGTCGGCTGCGGCCGCCAGCCGGTTGAGGTCGGCCAGCGAACCGACTCGGGGAACGGGAACCAGCCAGCGGCGCCGGAACCGGCCGATCTCACCTTCCACCCCGCCCTTCTCATGCGCCCCCTCAGGGCCCGCCTGGCAGTAGAACGAGTCGAACCCCCAATGGGACCGCAACGCCACAAACTTCTCGTTCTCCCACCGTTCCCGCCCTAACAGGACCCTGACCACGGCTGCTCTGAGGTTGTCGTAACGGACCCTCTTCGGCACCCCACCAAAATAGGCGAACGCCAAATTGTGGCCCTCATAGAACGACTCGCCGCACTCGTTGCCGAACACCCAGTGGAACGCCTTCCCCGACGCCGACAGGCGCATCACGAACATCCACAGCCGGGTCCACGTCCCGTCCAGCCACCCGTAGAACTCGCCGAAATCGGCCTCCGCCTCCTCACCCAGGCCGTGGGTCTGCGGCACCGCCACCTTCCACCCCGCCGCCGCCAACTCGGCCCTCACCTCCCCGACATACGCCCGCACCGTCGACTCCGCCACGTCGGCGCCACACTCGGACACCAGCCGTTCCCACACCCGCCGGGCCGTGTGCCGCTGCTTGGCCGGCACCCCCAAATCGTCGGTCAGCCACACCCGGATCGTCGGGGCCCACAAACCCAACTTCGGGGTCTCCCGCACCGGCGTCTTCCGTACCGGCGGCACCGCGTTGACGATCGCCTGACGCACCGTCCGCCGATGCACATGATGCTTGACCGCCAACCCCCGGATCGACACCCCCAGGCGCCGGTCACGACGAATCTTCTCGAACAGCTCCACCCTCGACATCTCCTTCTCCCACCTCGACAAGCCTCAACCCTGAAGCCCACCGAGAGTAGGGAACGGTGGCAAAAGGCCGGGGCCACTTCAAACCATCAAAGCGGCCCAAACCGGGGCCAAACCAGACTGGCACACCCATCCACGTGGCACGGGTGCGCCATGAGGCGCTGTGTGTTCGTGTGAGGGTGAGAGACCCTTGCCTCCGGGCTGTCGCAGCAGTCCGCTGAAGCTGGGAGCAGCCCACCCCTGGGGGTGCAGGGTGTGGGTGGCAAGCGGCTCCGACAACGCCGGGACGGGTCGGCACCGTCAGACGGTCCGGGTCCGGCAAGCGTGACGGGAAGGTGTAACGATCGAGTGAACCAGTGTCTGAACCCCCTCAAGCGTGGAACCGGCTCCAACCTGACGGATATGGGCCGGGCAGCAGTGCGCGCTCACCCACTACTGGTGTGGGTGGCGACTCCGAAGCCGACGGTGAGCGTCGGTGGGGAGGCCCACGGTGAAAGGCTGCGGTGTAGCCGTGGGCGAGGCTGCAGGGGAAAAGCTGGACATCGTGCCCGTCGAATGGGACACAGTGGACATGGGAACCGACCCGAAGTCGCCCTCCCTCCGGTCGGCCAGACCGGCGGTGAGCAGGTTCACCGCCGACTGATGATGTCGGGTCGGGACGGAGCCTCCGTAGTAGTCCGAGATCGGGAAAGCCGGTCGCATGGCGAAGGGAGGCAGCGAGTCAGCAGTGGAGGGATTGGAATGCCAGGAGGTCGACGGTGAACACCGACGCTCCGTGGCCTACGCCGGATGAGGCGACGGCCCGGGTACTGGAGATCCAAACCAGACTGCACCGTTGGGCATCTGATGATCCGAGGCGCCGATTCGGTGACCTCTACAACCTGGTGCACGACCCGGCCGTCCTCCAGGCGGCGTGGGATCGGGTGCGGAAGAATCGGGGCGCCCGCACTGCTGGGGTGGACGGACAGACCGTCCGCTCGATTGGGCAGGGACACGGATCAGTGGAGTTCCTCGAACAGCTTCGAGCCGACTTGAAGGCCCGGACGTTCGAGCCGTTGCCCGTTCGGGAACGGAGGATCCCCAAGACCGGCGGCAAACTGCGCCGTCTCGGGATACCCACCGTCCGGGACCGGGTTGTCCAAGCGGCGCTCAAGGTGGTGTTGGAACCCGTCTTTGAGGCGGACTTCCAATCATGCTCGTATGGGTTCCGACCCAACCGGCGGGCTCAAGACGCCATCGCCGAGATCCACCACTACTGCACCAACTCCTACGAGTGGGTGCTGGAGGGTGACATCACGGCGTGCTTCGACGAGATCGACCACACCGCGCTCATGAGCCGGATCAGCGGTCGCGTCTCTGACAAGAAGGTCTTGGCGCTCGTCAAGGCGTTCCTCAAATCGGGTCTCCTCTCCGAGGATGGCATCGACCGGGACACCTGGACCGGAACCCCTCAAGGTGGGATCCTCTCACCGCTACTGGCCAACATCGCCCTATCAGGCCTCGACGATCATTTCGCCGAAGCCTGGGCGTTGTTCGGCAAGAACCAACAGGCCCGAAGCTACCGACGGTCCAAGGGACTCTCCACCTACCGGCTTGTCCGCTACGCGGACGACTTCGTCGTGTTGGTGGCCGGAACCCGAGAACACGCCGAGCAGCAACGAGCCGGAGTGGCCGCGGTGCTCTCTGAGGTCGGGCTTCGCCTCAACGAGGAGAAGACCGGAGTGGTTCACATCGACGAGGGCTTCGACTTCCTCGGCTTCCGTATCAGACGGGACCGGAAGCGAGGCAGCGGCAAGGCCTACATCTACACCTACCCGTCCAAGAGGTCGGTAGCCTCGATCAAGAGGAAGATCAAGGCCGTCACCCGCCAGACCACCAGCCAAAGCCTCGAACATCTGTTGTGCCAACTCAATCCGGTGCTCAGAGGCTGGACCGCCTACTTTCGGCACGGAGTGTCAGCCGCTACCTACGCCTACCTGCGTCACTACACGTGGCGACGGGTCGTGGTCTGGCTACGGCACAAACACCCCCGAGCCAACTGGAAGCAGATGCGGCGCCAATACCTCGACGCCGGATGGTGGCCATCCGAAGGGAAGGTGGTGTTGTTCAACCCGGCGGCCGTGCGGATCACCCGCTACCGCTACCGGGGAACACGCATCCCCACCCCCTGGATGCAGCAGATGACACCAGACACACCAACCGACTCGTGGAGAGCCGGATGCGTGGAAACGCGCACGTCCGGTTCGGAGGCGCGGGCCGGGGAAACCGACTGATAGAAACATCGGCACGGCGCCCCGGCCCGACCCTACTGGTTCGCCGCCGCCCTCATCGA
>JBDROA010000142.1:0-3443 GCA_043810615.1 Actinomycetota bacterium
TGCCGTAGAAGACGCGAGGTCGCGGCGTGTCAGCCGCGCGCCGTTGCTCGACTGTGCCTTCTCCCCTCCACTTCCAGGGGGAGGTGGCGGCGATGCTCTGGGAGCCGACGGAGGGGGTCCGTCAACCACACCAAACCCGTACGGCCTGCCGGAAGAACCCCCCTCACCTCGAAGACTCGGCTCTCGCCGTTCCCATTCCTCCCCCTCAGGGGGAGGTGGCGACGAGTCCTCGAGGAGCCGGAGGGGGTCCGTCAACCACACCAAACCCGTACCGCCGCAGTGAAGAACCCCCCTCACCTCGAAGACCCGGCACTGCCCCCTGAGGGGGGAGAACAGAATGGCGCTCGCCTCGAAGACTCGGCGACCCGCCACTCGCCCCCGAAGGGGACAACGGTTGCCGGTATCATGCCCCGGGACAGCGAAGGAGCGCAGCGTGCCGGCCACCATCGTCGTTGGGGCCCAGTGGGGCGACGAGGGGAAAGGCAAGATCGCCAACCTCCTCGCCCAGGAGGCGGACGTGGTGGTCCGCTACCAGGGGGGCAACAACGCCGGCCACACCATCGTCATAGGCACCGAGCGCTTCGCCCTGAGCCTTATCCCCAGCGGGGTCATCTACCCCAATGTGGTTCCGGTCATCGCCAACGGCTGCGTGGTGGACCCCGCCGTGCTGCTGGCCGAGATGGACGCCCTGCGCAAGCGGGGCATCGACCCGGGCAACCTGCGCCTGTCGGCCAACGCCCATCTGATCATGCCCTACCACCGCAAGCTCGACGCGGTGCGGGAGCGCTTCCTGGGCCGCCAGCGCATCGGCACCACCAAGCGGGGCATCGGGCCCGCCTACCAGGACAAGTACTCCCGCCTGGGCATCCGGGTGCAGGACCTGTACGACCCCAAGATATTCCGGGACAAGGTCGAAGTGGTCCTCAAGGAGAAGAACCACATCCTCACCAAGGTCTTCAACCAGTTGGCCATGGACCCCGGGGAGATCGTGGACGAGTACCTGGGCTACGCCGCCCGTCTGCTGCCCCACGTCGCCGACACCTCGCTGCTGGTGTGGGAGGCCATACGGGCGGGGAAGAACGTGGTCTTCGAAGGGGCCCAGGGCACCCTGCTGGACATCGACCACGGCACCTACCCCTTCGTCACCTCGTCCAACCCCATCGCCGGGGGGGCCCTCACCGGCACCGGGGTGGGGCCCAAGCAGATCGACCGGGTGCTGGGGATCACCAAGGCCTACATCTCCCGGGTGGGCAGCGGCCCCTTCCCCACCGAACTGTTCGACGAGGTGGGCGAGCAGATGGTGCAGATCGGCGGGGAGTTCGGCACGGTCACCGGCCGGCGGCGCCGCTGCGGGTGGCTCGACACCGTCGCCCTCCGCTACGCAGTGCGGGTGAACGGCCTCACCGAACTGGCGCTGATGAAACTCGACGTGCTCTCGGCCTTCCCCACCGTGCGCCTGGGGGTGGCCTACTCGTCGCTGGGGGAGCGCTTCGACGAGTTCCCTCGCCAGCAGCGGGTGCTGTACAACTGCACCCCCATCTACGAGGACCTGCCCGGGTGGAAGACCGACATCACCGAAGTGCGCCGCTTGGAGGACCTGCCCAAGGCGGCCCGGGCCTACATCGAGCGGGTGGAGCAGTTGGCCGGGGCGCCGATCACGATCGTGTCGGTGGGCCCCGAGCGGAACGCCACCTTCCTGAGGTCGTGAAGGTCCGCCCGGTGTTGCGAGTTTGGCGATCGGCGTCTGCCGCCCGGCTTCGGCCGGCAACGGCGGCGGCGCGGCAGACAGCGGCGGCGTGGCAGACGGCGGCGGCGCGGCAGACGGCGGCGGTGTGACAAACGGCGGCCCTTCGGCCGGAGGAGGCGACGGCATGATCGAGCGCTACTCCCTGCCCGAGATGGCGGCGGTGTGGAGCGAAGAGCACCGCCTCGCCGTGTGGCAGGAGATCGAAGTCCTGGTGGTCGAGGCCTGGGCGGTCGAGGGGGTCGCCCCGGCATCGGCCGCCGCCGCGATGCGCGCCACCCCCGAAGTGGACCGGGAGGCCTGGAAGGCCCGGGAGGCCGAGACGGGTCACGACCTGGCCGCCTTCGTGGACGTCCTGGCAGCTTCGGTGGGCCCCGGCGGGGAATGGGTGCACTACGGGCTCACCTCGTCCGACGTCCTCGACACTGCCCTGGGGGTGCTGCTCGCCGATGCCGGGGACCTGCTGGCGGGCCGCCTGGCCGCCCTGTTCGAGGTGCTGAAGCAGCGGGCCCTGGAGCACCGGGACACGTTGATGGTCGGGCGCACCCACGGCATGTGGGCCGAGCCCACCACCTTCGGCCTCGAACTGGCGGGGTGGGCCTTCGAGGTGCAGCGCAACCACGAGCGCCTGCGGCGGGCCACCGCGGCGGTGGCGGTGGGCAAGGTGAGCGGGGCGGTGGGCACCTACGCCCACGTGCCGCCCTCCGTGGAGGCCTTCGTGTGCGAGCGCCTCGGCCTGGGAGTGGAGCCGGCCTCCACCCAGGTGGTGGCCCGCGACCGCCACGCCGAGTTCCTTTCGACCCTGGCCCTGGTGGGCGCCATGCTGGAGCGCTTCGCCGTGAACCTCCGCCACTTGCAGCGCTCGGAGATCGGGGAGGTGAACGAGGCCTTCGCCCCCGGGCAGAAGGGGTCTTCGGCCATGCCCCACAAGCGCAACCCCATCGCCGCCGAGAACATCACCGGCCTGGCCAGGCTGCTGCGGGGGTACGCCGGGGCGGGCCTCGAGGATGTGGCGCTGTGGGGGGAGCGGGACATCAGCCACTCCGCGGTGGAGCGGGTGGCCCTGCCCGACTCCTGCCTGGTGGCCGACTTCGCCCTCGAGCGCATGACGCGGCTGGTGGAAGGCCTGGTGGTCCATGCCAACCGGATGGCGGCCAACCTGGAGGGGGGCCGCGGGCAGCCCTACAGCCAGGCGGTGCTGCTGGCGTTGGTGCGGGCGGGCCGGTCGAGGGAAGAGGCCTATCGCCTGGTGCAGGGCGCGGCCCGCCGGGCGGCCGAGACGGGAGAGCATCTGAGGGCCGTGCTGGAGGCCGACCCGGCGGCGGGTTTGGATCCGGCGGTCCTCGCCGCCTGCTTCGACCCGACGGTGCACCTGGCCGGGGCGCAAGTGGTGTTCGAGAGACTGGAGCCGGCGGGGGTCGCGTAGGCGGTGTTCCTCCCCCACGAGGGCATGGTGCCGAGTCCTCGAGGCGAGGGGGGTCCTTCACCCAGCCCGAACCCGTCCGGTCTTGGAGACGAACCCCCTCCGTCGGCTCCCAGAGCCTCGCCGCCACCTCTCCCTTGAGGGGGAGGAACAGTTGGCTCCGGGTTCTCGGGGACTCGGCGCCATGCCCTCGTGGAGGAGGAACACCGCCTACGCGACCCCCGCCGGCTCCAGTCTCTCGAACACCACTTGCGCCCCGGCCAGGTGCACCGTCGG
>JBDROA010000143.1:0-21654 GCA_043810615.1 Actinomycetota bacterium
CCCCCTCCCCCCGCCCTCCCCCGCAGGAGCGGGGGAGGGAGCCGGTTGAAGTCGGCGGCCCCGGCAGCGCATGATGGGGCCCGCCTCGCCCACTAAGGAGCCCCGTGGAAGGGATCACCACCTACCTCGAGATGCGGGAGCACCCCCGGCTGCAGACCCGGGGCCCGCACCACGGCGGCATGCTGCTGCGCCTCGACGAGCCGGCGGTGGCCTTCTTCCGCTACCTCCACGAGAGGATCACCGGAGGGAGGGAGAGCCTCGGCGGGATGTCCGACGACGGCCTGGCGGAGATGCTCCTCGACGCCGACCGGGATGTGTTCGTGCTCTACCTGGGGGGAGCGCCGGCGGGCCTCTTCGAGTTGGATCGGCGCCTTACCGACGAGGTGCGCCTCACCCGCCTCGGACTGCTGCCCGAGTTCCGGGGGCGCCACCTGGGTAAGTGGTTCCTGGGCCTGGCGGTGGAGGCCGCCTGGGACTATCGGCCCGAGCGGGTGTGGACCAGCGTCGGCGCCGGCGACGACCCACGCGCCATCCTCCTGTACCAGTGGGCAGGGTTCGTCCCCTACGAGACCACTCGGGAAGAGGGCCCGGAAGCTTGAGCATCCGTCAATAGGCTGGCCCTGGGATCACGGTCCGACTCACCGTCGAGCCGGATCGTGACGATCCCCGTGCCTACTGACGCACGCTCTCAGTCGTCGTCCCGGTCGGAGGGCGGCGGCCAGGCGACCACCAGGGCAGGACAGGGCCGGCCCTGGTCGCGATGGCTCCAACCCTCGGCCCCGAAGACCACCACCCCTCCGCAGTTGCGGCAGACGAGAAGCAGCACGGAGGAGCGATCGGCGCTCCCGGCGACGCGCCTGAGCGGTTTGCCCACGGTCACCCGGGGCGCCGTCGGGCCGGTGCCTGGTCTCTCTTCCCCGTGGTACGGAGGGGCATTGCGGAAGCCCTCCCCCTCCGCCGCCTCCCGCGCGGCGGAAGGGGGAACCCGAAGGCCGGAGAGGGAAGCCTCCCGCCGAGGTTCCGCCGCACTACCCCCACCCCGACCCTCCTCCACCGCCGTGGGGGAGGGAGGGCTCACCCCCGGCAGCCTGGCCGGCGCCTCAGCTCGAGAGCACTCCGTCGCGCGGCGGCCGCTGCCTGGTCTGCGCTCTCGATGCGGATCGGGAGAGCTTGGGGCCAGCGTCGGCGGGCCCGGCCCAGGAGCTCCGGCCGGACGGCCACGAAGGCGGCCAGGTAGGCGGCGCCATCCACGGCCGCCAGGCCTCCCACCCAGCCTTCGCCGCGGTCGAACTCCAGGGGGCCCAACTCATCGATCACCAACAGGTCGCAGGGCGTCGCCGACCGGAGGAGGGCGTCTCCCCAGGCCAGTGCCCCGGCGTCGAATTGCCAGCGAATCGTGGACGGCCCGGCTGCGGCGTCGGTCCCCGCCCGCCTGAAGGCGAGGCGGCGGCGTTGCCCCGACGCCACGTCGACCGCATCGATGGCCACCTCAGCTCCATCCACCAGGACCTTCAGGGAGAGGATTCCGGCGGCCACGAGCCGGGGGCGCGCCGACCGGGCCGCCTCGACGAGCACCCGGCAGAAGGTGGTCTTCCCGGCGCCTCGCTCGCCGGTGACCAGGTGCACCTCGGGGCCGGAGGGGCCGGAGGTCACGGCGCTCCTCCCGGCACCACCACCGGAAGCCCCTCCACCAGGGCCACTCTCACCGGAACCCCGTAGGTGGCACTGAGGTGCTCCGAGGTGAGCATGTCTCTCATGGGTCCGCCGGCGAGAACTCTCCCTTCCCGCATCAGCACCACCTGCTGCGCCACCGGAGCGGCTGCCCCGGGATCGTGGCTGGTGAAGACCACCGTGCTGCCCCGGCCGGCGAGCCCGTCGATGAGCCCCAGCAACCGCATGCGGTTCGCCAGGTCGAGGTGGGCGGCCGGCTCGTCGAGCAGGAGGATCGGCGCCCGCTGAGCCAGGGCCCGCGCCAGGGTGACGAGTTGGCGCTCCCCCCCGCTGAGCTCGGGGACCGGCCGGTGCCAGAGGTGGCGCAGTCCCAGTGCCTCGAGGCTCTCCGCGGCGATGTCGTAGTCGGCGCGTGCCGGCATGCCGAGCGTGCCGATGTGGGGAGTGCGACCCATGAGGACGTACTCGAGCACGGAGAAGTCGAAGGGGATGTACTCACTCTGCGGCACCATGGCCACCAGTCGGCTCGCCTCCCGCCGGCTCCGCTCTGCCTGGCGCCGCCCGGCGATCCACACTTCCCCGGCGCTGGGCGACAGCAGTCCCAGGATCACGTGGAGCAGCGTGGTCTTGCCCGCCCCGTTGGGGCCGAGAATCACCGTGGTGGTCCCTGCCGGAATGTCGAGCGTCAGGCCGCTCAGGGCTTCGGGCCCCGCCGGGTCGTACCCGAAGTGGAGGTCGCGCACCGAGAGGATGGGCGGTTCGGTCACTTGGGCACCCGCAGGGTGACCCGGCTTAGCAGGAACACGAAGCCGAGAGCGCCTGCCAGCGAGGTCACGATCCCCAGGGGGATCTCCCCGGCGAACAGGGTGCGGGCCAGGTCGTCGCAGATGATGGCGAAACTGCCTCCCATGAGGAGGGAAGCCGGCACGGCCAGGCGGGAGTCCGCTCCGTAGAGCCGGCGGGCCAGGTGGGGCACCATGAGGCCGATCCAGCCGACGATCCCGCCCACGGCGGTCACCGCGGCGGCGGCCGCCACCGCTCCGAGCAACAGGAGAGCCCGTTCGCGGCCCAGGGAGGAGCCGAGCGAGAAGGCGGTTTCGTCCTGGAGGCTCAGGAGATTGAGCCGCCACCGCAGGGCCACGACGAGGGTGAGGCCGGGCAGGACGAACGGGAGCAGGTGCAGCACGGCGGACCAGGTGATGCCCGAGAGGCCCCCGAGCAGCCAGAAGGTGATGGCCGGGAGCTGGGCGAAGGGGTCCGCCAGGTACTTGATGATCCCGACGCCGGCGGAGAACAGAGCCGAGACGGCGATGCCGCCGAGCACCAGGCGCAGCACCCACCCTCCGAAGTGCAGGCGCCGCGCCACGGCGTAGGAGATCGCCAGGCCGGCCAGGGCGAACAGCATGGCGGAGACCTCGATGGCCAGCGGCGACGCCCCGGCGCCCAGGCCCAGGATGGCCAGGGCGGCCCCGAAGGCCGCTCCCTGCGACACCCCCAGGAACCCCGGTTCGACCAGAGGGTTGCGGAAGACCGTCTGCAGGACGATGCCCGCTCCGGAAAGGCTCATGCCGAGCAGCGACGCAGCTACCACGCGGGGGAGGCGCAGCGACCACACCACCCGGGCCGCCAGGTCGTCTTGCCACAGGAGCCCCGGCGGCGTCCAGAAGGGCCCGGGGTACCGGCCGATGAAGAGCGACACGGCGGCGATCACCAACAGGGCCAGCGCCTGGGGCCAGAGCGCCCGGATGGCCGACGGCCGCGGCGGGCTCCAGTCGGGCGGCACTGCTACGGAAGGCTCCCGGACAGCGTCGGGACCACTTCTGCCTGGACGGCCGCGGGGGTGAGCCGGTAGAGCTCGGTGAAGAGGGCCTCGACCTCGTCCATGAGGTCGATCCCGGCAGCCAATTGCGGTTGCTGCTTGGTGAAGAGCCAGGTGAGCCCGAGGATCCATCGGGAGTCGGGCTGGTCCCAGCTGGTGTGGTCCCCCGGCCATCCGTAGATGCTGCCGCTCTTAACGGCCTCGAGCGCCTGCCATGCCGGGTCGCTCTGCAGGCTCTCGGCCACCGCGGCGGAGTCGCCGGCGTACGAAATCAGGTAGATCTGGTCGGGGTTCCACGCTGCGATCTGTTCGAAGCTCACGGTGATCCAGCCGTCGCCGACGGCCTCGCCGGCCCACACCGGTATGCCGCCGGCGAGCGTCACCATGGTCGTCTGCAGCCACGAAACCGGCGGCACCCCGAAGGTCGCGGTCCCTTCGCTTGCGGAGTGCTGGAGGACCAGGACCTCCGGCCGGCGGTCATCGGCCAGTCCGGCGGTGGCCGCGGCGATCCGCGCCGCGCGATCGCGGTAGAAGGCGGCGATCTCGTTGGCCCGTTCCGGCTCGCCCAGGACCGTTCCCAGCACGGCGAGGTCGCGCTCGTACTGCTCCGGAGTCTCCAGGTCCAGGTAGAGGACCGGGATGCCCAGTTGCTCGAGCGGAGTCCCGAGGTCGCTTGCCATGTAGGACTTCAGGATGACGAGGTCCGGGTCGGTGGCGGCGATCTCCTCGGCTCCGACGTTCTTGGCGAAGACGGTCTTGTCGGACAGGCTGGGGTCGACGAGCGCCGCAAAGGCCTTGCTCGTCTCCCGTCCGGTCTCGAGGCCGACCAGTCGCTCGCTGCCGCCGGAGAAGAGGTACACGGCGTCGAAGATCATGAAGGCCCCCCGGCCGGCGACCGCGATGCGGCCGGGGACTTCGGGCAGGGCCACCGTTCGACCGAGGGCGTCGACGACCACGACTTCTCCGTCGGGCGAGTCGGAATGGCCTTGACTGCATGCCGTGAGCGACACGGCGAGCACGGCGGCGAGGGCCGCCATAGCGAGGTATCGAATTGATCCGCTGCTGCGCATCATGCCGGGTGCTCCGTTCGCCGTTGCCGGAGGAGGCCGGGGCCGGATCCCTCTCCGGGTCGCCATCAGGGTTTGGTATTCTCTTTGTGAGTATAGGTGGCTCGGATCGGGTGCCGGCCCCGGCACCGGCGGGAAGGGGCCCGACGGGGCTTGCTCTCCTCAGGAGTATGGATGGAGCCGACGCAACTCTCCCTCACCGAACACGCCGTTCTCGGTCTCCTCGCAGAGGGGCCGAGCCACGGCTTCGCTCTCTCGCGGGCCCTGGAACCCGGCGGCCCGGTGGGCCGCATCCTCACCGTGCGCCGGCCGCTCGTCTACCGGGCCCTCGGACGCCTCGTGTCGGCCGGTCTTGCCGAGCCCGTCAGGATGGAAGCCGGGGACGCCGGGCCGCGGCGGGCCATACACCGCATCACTCCCCCCGGCCGGCGGTGGCTGAGGCGGTGGCTCTCCCAGCCGGTGGAGCACGTCCGAGACTTGCGCCTCGAGTTCCTCCTCAAGCTGGAGCTCCTGCAGCGCTTCGGCGCGTCGCCCGCGGCCCTGGTGGCGCGCCAGCGAGCCGCCCTTCACGACGCCCTGGCCGCGCTCGAGGAGGGTGCCGAGGGCACCACCGACCCCGTCGAGCTCTGGAGGGCGCACAACGCGGCGGCCGCCGCCGCCTTCCTCGCTCACCTCGAGGGCTTGCACCGTACGATCTGATCCCCACGGCGGCCGTCCGCTGGTAGGTTCGCTCTGAGCCCAGCCGAGGCCGCTTATGCCCTTCGACCCGAACCGAGAAGCCGACCTCCTGAGCGCCGCCCTGCGCGCCCTGGCTCCGGCGCCGGTGGACCCCTCTCCCATCATTCGCACCGCCCGGCCCTTCTACGGGGCGAGCCTCGACGGGATGGAGGGCCTGGCCCGGGCCTGGCACCGCGAGCATCCGGCCGTCTCCCCCGGCGAGGTGCTGGTCCTGGCCGACACCCTGTGGTCCCGGGCCATTCGGGAGGAGATGGTGCTGGCCGCCATGCTGGTGGGGCGCAAATCGACGGCCCGCGACGCCTTCGGCCTGCGCCGCTTCGACCGCTGGGGCGCCCTGCTCGACAACTGGGAGACCACCGACAACCTGGGCGGCCGGGTGCTGGGCCCCTGGGCTTCGGCCGACCCGGAGACCCGGGTCGCCACCCTCGAGCGCCTTGCCGGGCGGCGCAACCGATGGCTGCGGCGCCTGGCCCTGGTCGGATGCGTCCACCTGGGGCGGCGCCCCGATGCGGCCGCCTGGTGGCCCCGGGTGACCGGCGTCGTGCTCACCCTGGCCGCCGACCGGGAGGCGGCCATCCCCAAAGCGATCTCCTGGGTGCTGCGGGCGCACACCGGCCGCTGCCCCGCCGAGGTGGCCGCGTTCCTGGACGCCCACCGCGCCGCCCTGCCCGCCGTCGCCGTGCGGGAGGCGCGCAACAAACTGGCCACGGGCTACAAGGCGGGGAAGCCCCCGCGCTAGGTGGTGGGGCAGGCCCAGAGCCTCCTCGTAGAGGACTGCGCTGCGGGGCAGGTCGGCCACGGGGAGGAAGGCGATCCGGGCGTCGACGGGCAGGGCGGCCGTGAGGCGGATTCGAGCAGCGCCCGCGTCGCCTAGGGTGGCGGGAGCGCCATCTCGGGAGTGAATCGCATGCGTGGCTTCTTCGAACCGGAGACGGTGGCGGTGGTGGGGGTCTCCAACTCGCCCGACAACCTGGGGCGGCTCATCTCGGAGAACCTCCAGGCCTTCGGCTTCAGCGGGATCGTCTACGAGGTGGGGCCGAAGGGCGGCTCCATCTACGGCCGGCGCATCTACCGCTCCGTGGACGACATCCCCGATCGAATCGACCTGGCGGTGCTCCTCACCCCGGCCGCGGTGGTCCCCGAGGTCATGGATGAGTGCGGCCGCAAGGGGATCCGCCGGGTGGTCGTCGAGACGGGAGGGTTCAGCGAGTTCGGGGAGGAGGGGCAGCGCCTCGCCGTCCGGGTGAAGGAGGTGGCAGCACGCTGGGGCATCCGGTTCCTCGGCCCCAACGGCCTCGGGGTGGTCAACCGCCGCCTCGGGCTGGCCACCGCGTTCGGCATCCTCGACCCGGCCGTGTCGGTGGGGGGCATCTCGGTGCTGAGCCAGAGCGGCGGGGTGATGCTGAGCATTCTCAACACCCTCACCAGCGAAGGGCTCGGTGTGGCCAAGCTGGCCTCGATGGGCAACAAGCTCGACGTCGACGAAAGCGACCTGCTCGAGTACCTCATCGACGACCCCGAGACGCAGATCATCTGCATGTACCTGGAGGGGATCAGCGACGGGCGCCGCCTCATGGAACTGGCCCGGCGCACCGACAAGCCCATCCTCCTGCACAAGTCCAACATCGGTGCCGCCGCCGGGCGCATTGCCTCGTCGCACACCGCCGCCCTCGCCGCCGACGACCGGGTGGTGGACGCCGCCCTGCGCCAGTCGGGCATCGCTCGCTTCCGTAGCACCGAAACGCTGGTGCACTACCTGAAGGCCCTGGCCCTGCCCTCGCTGCGGGGCAACCGGCTGGCGGTGCTCTCCCGGTCGGGCGGCCATGCCGTGATCGCCGCCGACGAATGCGAGCGCAACGGCTTCGAGCTGGCCACTCTGCCGGCTGCCTTCCTGGAAGGGGTGCAGGAGCGCTTCCGGGCCAAAGTGGTGCGCCTCACCAATCCCATGGACCTCGGCGACCTGTTCGACCTCGACGTGTACGGCGACCTGGCCCAGGCGACGCTGGCCATGCCGGAAGTGGACGGCATGGTCTTCCTGCACACCTATGTCACCGGGCCGGAGGGGCCGCGCTCCGAGGAGCTGTTCCGGCGCCTGCACCGCATCTCCCTGGAGGCCGACAAGCCCGTCGCGGTGTACGCCGACACCGCCGCCCTCGAGGTGACCCGGTTGAAGCGACTGCTGCTCGGGCCCATCTTCGACGAGCCGTCGGATGCGGTGCGGGCCCTGGCGCTGCTGCGGGACTTCGGCCGGGGGATGGCTCCGAGCGCCGAGCGGCCCGACGGCCCAGCCGATGCCGTCCGGGTCCGGGACATCGTGGAGCGATGCCGGGCCGAGGGGCGCGACCCCTCTCTATCCGAGGCCCTCGAGGCGGCCGCCGCCTACGGGGTGCCGGTGATCGAGGGGAGGCTGGTGCGGGATGCCGCAAGCGCCGTGGCCGCCGCCCAGGAGGTGGGCTTCCCGGTGGCGCTCAAGGTGGTCGGCGCCGGTGTCTCCCACAAGACGGACGTGGGTGGGGCGGTCCTCGACCGGCGCGACCCTGCCGAGGTGGCCGCCGCCTACGAGGAGATGTTGGCGACGGTGGCGGCCCGGGCCCCGGACGCGGCCGTCACCGGGGTGCTGGTCCAGCCCATGGCCCGGCCCGGGCACGACCTGATCGTCGGGGCTCGGCTCGACCCGAACTTCGGCCACGTGGTGTTGGTGGGCATGGGCGGCATCTTCGTGGAGGTGCTGGGCGACACCGTCCTGCGGGTGGCCCCGTTCGGGCGCCGCACCGCCGAGGCCATGCTGAGGGACCTGAGGGTGTTCCCCATCCTCGAGGGGATCCGGGGCCGGGCTCCGGCGGACCTCTCCGCCCTGGTGGAGGTGATCCGCTCCGTGACCCGTCTGGTCACCGACTTCCCCGAGATCGAGGAGATCGATCTGAATCCGGTGCGGGCCCACGAGGCGGGCACCGGCTGCTCGGGCCTCGACGCTCGCATCCACCTGGGGCCGGCGGCGGGCTAGCCCGGTTCTACCAGGCGGGCCACGGTGCGCTGCCGGCCCTCGGGGCGGGAGGCTCCCAGGGTTTCTTCGAGCACCGGCACATCGGCCGAGGCATCCACCTCCCCGCGGCCCGGCCCCAGGGAGCGCACCGGATCGGCCCGCGACCCCCCCGCCTCGTCGACGGCCACCGCCGGGGGATGGCCGCCGGCCTGCAGCTGCGCTGCACGTCGCGGACCTTGCGGGTCTCGGCCACGGTCGGCACCGACTGCTGCAGTTCGGCCGGCGTGGAGGACCAACCGGCCGAGACGGCGGCCGCAGGGTCGCGCCACCCGCACCACGCCGGAGATCGTTTTGAGGGAGCCCCGGTGCACCGGGAGGCGGCGGTGGCCGGAGCGCAGCGCCCCTGCCAGGGCTGCTTCCAGCAGGGTGTCGAGGGGGATTGCTGCGACGTTGGGGCGGGGCGCGGTGATGGCCGCCACCGGGGTGTCACCCAGGGAGAAGGAGCCTTCGACGAGATCGAGGTCGGCGGGGGCGAACTCGCCGCCGGCGGCGGCGTCGGCGGCCGGGCGGCGCAGTCCGGGCTCGGGAACGGTGGTGTTGGAAAGGCTGCCCTGGCCCGGCGCCTGCAGGTCGGCCAGGAAGAGCAGCACCGCCACCAGGGGCCGGTTGGCGAGGGCGAAAGCAGCCACCGGGAAAGCGACGAGGCGGGCGACAGCAGCGGGCGGTGCACCGCCAGGGTCCTGGGCATGGCCCCGGTGTAGATGAACATCACCACGGTCGGCAGCACCGAGGCCATGGTCACCCCGGTGTCGCCGAAGTGTCGCTCGGCGACGACCCCGACGATCGTGGCCGCCCTCACCTGCACCAGCAGCACGGTGAGCAGCACCGGTTTCAGCACCCGGGGGAGGTCCTGGACCAGGCGGAGCAGGCTGGCGGCAGTGCGGCCGCCCCGCTCGGCCGCCACGTCCGGGCGCAGCCGGGGACCCGCAGCAGGGCCGGTCTCGGCGGCGGAGAGGAAGGCCGAAACCACGGTTAGGCCGGTGCCGATGGGCAGCAGGGGGGTGCTGCCGGAGAAGCGTGGCCGCATGTCGGCTCAGAAGGGACACCGGGCGAGAGGGGGGAGGCCCGCCCATATACTGCCGCTCATGCACGACACGGTGGCCGTCCTCGGCGCCGGGGCCATGGGAGAACTGCTCGCCGGGGGACTGGTGCGGGCGGGCTGGTCGCCCGACGAACTGGTCCTCGCTGCCCGGCGCCCGGAGCGCGCCCGGGAGGTCGAGGAGCACACCGGGGCGTCCTGTCTGCTCGATGCCGCCGCCGCGGCCCGCGGGCGCCGGGTGGTGGTGGTGGTGGTCAAGCCGCTGGACGTGCCCGCCCTGATCGAGCAGATCAAGCCGGTGATCACCACCGACCAGGTGGTCCTGTCCCTGGTGGCGGGGGTGCCGATGCGGGTCTACGAGGACGCCTTCGGGGCCGTGGCGGTGGTGCGGGCCATGCCCAACACCCCGGCCCTGTTCGACGAAGCCATCAGCGCCTATTGCGCCGGCCGCCACGCCGGGCCCGAGGCCATGGAGGCCGTCCTCGGGGTGCTGGCCTCAGTGGGCCAGACCATCCCTTTGGACGAGCACCTCCTGGATGCGGTCACCGCGGTATCGGGGACCGGCCCCGCTTACCTGTTCCTGCTGGCCGAGGCGCTCATCGAGGCCGCCATCCGTGAGGGGATCCCGCGCCACGCCGCCGAGCGCCTGGTGAAGCAGACAGCCCGCGGCGCCGGGGTGCTGCTGGCCGGCCTTCCGGCCAGCCCCGAGCAACTGCGCGCCCAGGTCACCTCGCCCGGCGGCACCACCGCCGCCGCGGTGCACGTCCTCGAAGGACGCGGGTTCCGCGCCCTGGTTGAGGATGCGGTGCGGGCCGCCGCCGAGCGCTCTCGGGAGCTGGGGCGCCGCGCCGAGGGCAAAGCGTGACAGAGCCGGCGAGGTTGGGCCGGTGAGCCTCCTGGGGCGCCTGGTGCTGGCGATCACCCGCCGCCGTCTGGTGCGCAAGGTGTTCACCGCCTGGGGCTGGGGTCGCCGGGTGGCCATCCGCTTCGTCGCCGGGGAAACCCTGGACGACGCGGTGCGGGTGACCCGGGAGCTCAACGCCCGCGGCTTCCTCGTCTCCCTGGACCACCTGGGGGAGCACGTCTCTGATGCCCGCCTCGCGGCGCAGGCCCGCGACGACTACCTGGCCTGTATCGAGCGCATCGCCGCCGAGGGTCTGCGGGCCAACATCTCGGTGAAGCTCACTCAGTTGGGCCTGGGCCTCGACGACGCCCTGGCTGAGGAGTCGCTGTGCGCCCTGGCCGGGCAGGCGGCGGCGGCGGGGACGACGGTCACCGTGGACATGGAGGAGAGCGCCCTCACCGAGGTCACGGTCGACCTGTATTGCCGGGTGCAGGCCGGCCACGGGAACCTGGGCCTGGCCCTGCAGGCCTACCTGCACCGCACTCCCGCCGACCTGGCCCGGGTGATGCCCCTGGGGGGCCACCTCCGCCTGTGCAAAGGGGCCTACGACGAGCCCGACGAGGTGGCGGTGCGCCGCCGGGACCAGGTGGACGACGCCTTCCGCGCTCTGCTCGGCGACCTCATGGCGTGCGAGGGCATTCGCCCCGCGGTGGCCACCCACGATCACCGGATGGTGGCCGCGGCCCGCGAACTGGGGCGGACGAGGAAGAGCCCCTTCGAGTTCCAGATGCTCTACGGGATCCGCCCGTCGCTCCAGGCGGAACTGGTCGAAGCGGGCTACCCGCTGCGGGTCTACGTGCCGTACGGGGAGGTCTGGTACCCCTACTTGACCCGGCGCATGGCCGAGCGGCCGGCCAACTTCTGGTTCTTCGCCCGAGCGCTGTTCGGCCGCTGAGCCACGGGCCCCCGGCGGCGCCCCGCCGGCCGGGGCGGTGATCGGCGACCGCGACGAGCGGTAGGCCGCAAAGGATGGCCCCGTTTTCCACGGGGACGGCCATCGACACCGCGGGCACCACCCCTTCAGGGAAGCTGCTTCCCATGGCGCCCCATCTAGAGTGGCCGTCATGATCCGGCGCCTGCTCTCGCTTTTCGCCCTGCTCGGCCTCGTCTTCCTGGTGGCTTCTCCGGCGTGGGCTCAGACGCCCGACCAGGTGGCCGCCCGGGTGCAGGACTACGGGTATTGGATCGACCCGGGCCTCCCGGCGGCGGCGGAGGAGGCCCGGATCTCCTTGGCGGTGTCCCGCGCCGCCAACGCCGGGGAGCGCCTGTTCGTGGTGCTCCTGGAGAACGACCCGTCGGGTGGTCCCACCACCTTCGCCGACGCCCTCCTCGACCGCCTCGGCGATGGGACGGTCCTGGTGATCTCGGCCTCGGGATCGGGCATGGCCTCGTGGGACCTGGACCAGGCACAGGTGGCGCGGGCCCTCGATGCCGGGGAGAGCACCACGGGGGGAGACGTGGCCTTCGTCGATGCCGTGGTGGCCTCCCTCACCGGGGCGCCGGTAGACCCGGGCGGGGACGCCGGCGACACCGGGAGTGGCGGGGGCGGCAAAGCCGGCCTCATCGTGATACTGGCCCTGGTGAGCGGCCTGGTGCTCGTGGTGGTGTGGGTGGTGCGCCGGCAGTCGAAGGGCGCCGCCCAATCCAAGGCCCGGGCCATCGAGGAGGCCCGGCGGGAGATCAAGGCCCAGCTCGATGCCATGGCCAACACGATCCTGGAGATCTCCGACGAGGTCTCGGCTTCGGCTTCGCGCGAGGACAACCAGTTCCTGGAGCAGGCCAGCCGCACCTTCACCGAGGCCACCGACGGCTACGAGGCGGCGGCCGACCTGGCCCGCCTCGAGGAGATCTCCGACCGTCTCGACGAGGCGCGCTGGCAGTTGGATGCCGCCGCCGCCCTGGCCGGCGGGAAGCCGGTGCCCCCCCGACCCACCCGGGAGGAGCGGCACGCCTGCTTCTTCGATCCGACCCACGGCGGGCCGTTCGAGGAGGCCGAAGTGCGCACCGCCGCCGGGAGCAAGACGGTACGGGTGTGCGCCGCCGATGCCGAGAAGCTGCGCCGCGGCCAGCAGCCCGAGCCGCGGATGATCGAAGTCGGGGGGCGCAGGATCCCGGCCCCGGCCGCCCCCCGGTCCTACGGCGGCGGCGGGTTCTCCTGGCTGGACGCGTTCGCCGTAATCGTCGGGGGCATGGGCCAGGCCCATTCCTACGACTGGGGCCCGCGGCCCACCTCCGGCGGGTGGGGGTCGGGCTCCGGGTGGGGGTCGGGTTCGCGCCGGGGGTCCGGATCGGGCTCGGCCCGCACCCCCTCCGCCGGCGGCTCTGCCCCGCGGACCCGGGTGCGGGCGGGCCGTACTCACACCCGGAGGCGCTAAGCCACCCCGACGAGACCGCCGGCCGGCAGGGCCTATGGCGCCGGGGAGCAGCCTCTCCCTACACTGTGACGACCCCCGAACAGAAGGACGGACATGGGTTTCTTCAAGCGCCTCTGGGGCTACCTCAAGGCCCTCTTCCGCAGCAAAGCGGAGAAGATGATGGACCCCGAGATCGAGATCGAGCAGGCCATTCTGGAGGCGCGCAAGCGCGACCAGGACCTGCGCACCCAGGCGGCCCGGGTCGTGGCCCACCGCACCCAACTGGAGAGCCAGATCGAGCGGGCCGCGGAGCAGGCCGGCGAGGCGCGGGAGATGGCCAAGCAGGCGCTGCTGAAGAGCCAGCAGGCCACCGCCGCCGGCGACGCTGCCGGGGCCGACAAGTGGACCAAGACCGCCCAGGGCGTGGCCATGCGCCTCCAGGCCGCCGAGAACAACCTGACCTCCCTGAAGGGACAGTACGAGACGGCGGCGGCCCAGGCCGAGGATGCCAAGAAGGCGGTGCAGCAGAACGCCATGCGCCTCCAGGAACTGGCCGCCAAGCGGATGGAGCTGCTCGGCACGCTGCAGCAAGCCAAGATGCAGGAGTCGGTCAACAAGGCCATGGATTCGATGTCGGCCACCTTCGACGACGAGGCGGTCAGCCTCGACAAAGTCGAGGACAAGATCGAGGCGCGCCGCGCCGAGGCCATGGCCCGGGCCGAGCTGCGCGAGGTCACCCCGGAAGGGGCCGAGATGGAACTGCGCGAGGCCATCTCTGTTGCCCAGGCCGACGCCAAGCTGGAGGAGCTCAAGAAGGAACTCGGCATCACGAGCTAGCGGGCCCCCGGTGCTCGTGGGTTGCCTCCCCCGCCGTCCGGCGGGGGAGGCGTTTTGGGGGGTCGGCGGGGAAGTGGTGATCCTCCCCCAATCCCCCCTGCCGCGGTGATGGGAGTGATCCTGTGGTCGGCCACCCCCCGCCCTCTCCCGGCAAGCCGGGACCCTGCGGAGACCCTCACCCCCCGCCCTCTCCCGGCAAGCCGGGACCTTGCGGAGACCCTCACCCCCCGCCCTCTCCCGGCAAGCCGGGACCCTGCGGAAACCCTCACCCCCCGCCCTCTCCCGGCAAGCCGGGACCCTGCGGAGACCCTCACCCCCCGCCCTCTCCCCCTGCCGCGGGAGAGGGGGCCCCGGGGGTCCCTACCATCCCCCGATGCTCGCCCACCTTTCCTTCCGCCGGGGCTTGCGGGATGGGCTGGTCCTCTTCCTGGCGGTAGGCGGGTTCGGCGTGGCCTACGGGGTGCTCGCCGTGGAAGCGGGCCTGGCCGCCTGGCTGGTGGTGCTGGCCTCCCTGGTGGTGGTGTCGGGGGCGGCGCAGTTCACCTGGGTCGGCCTGTTGGGGGCGGGGGCCGCGCCCATCCTGGTGGCGGCGACGGGACTGGCCCTGCGCCACATCCCCATGTCGGCGCGCCTTGCCGGACTGGTCGGGCCCCGGCCGCTGCGGGTGCGGCTCGCCCTGGCCTGGGTGCTGGTCGACGAGACCTTCGGCCTGACGCTCGCCGCGGCTCGCCGCGGCGAGTCGGATCTGGTGGCCTACAAGGCGGCCGCCGACCTCCTGCTCTACTCGGGATGGGTGGCCGGCACGGTGGTCGGGGCGCTGCTGGGCGGCCGGTTCGACCCGGCGGCCTGGGGCGCCGGCGTGTCCTTCGCGGTGCTCTTCGTGGGCCTGGCGGCCCCGTTGGTGCGCACCCGGTGGGACCTTCTCGTGGTGGCCCTGGCAGTCGGGGCGGTGTTCGCCGCCGCCGTGTTGCCCGCCGCGTGGCGAGTTACCAGCGCGGCCGCGGTGGCGGCGGCGGTCGGGGCGGTGTTGCCCGATGACTGACCTGGCAGTGGTCCTGACGATGGCGGCCGTCACCTACGGCAGCCGGGTGGTGTTCCTCGCCTATCCGGGAAAGGCCCCGGGGCACCGCCTCGCCTCCTTCCTGAAGCGTTTCCCCCTCGCCCTCTTCGTGGCGCTGGCGGCGTCGACGCTGCTCGTGCCCGGGGAAGGCGGCGATCCCATACCGGGCTACGCCGCCCTCGGGGGTGCCGTCGGCGGGGGCCTGCTCACTCGCCGCTCCCTGGCGGGGGTGCTGGGCGGGGGCGTGGCCGCCTACTGGGTCGCCCGGTGGCTCATCGGCTGAGCGGCCGGGGTGGTATCTCGTTTCGGCTCGGGCCATCCAGGGGCGTCGCTCGAGCCGCAGACCCGGGTCGGCGCGCGGCCGGCACCGGCGAAAGAGGCAAGCGATGGCCCTGCCTCAGAGGAGAGTGTGCTCTCCTGGGCTGCTGCCCGCCGATGTCATCTTCGGCGAGGTCTCTCCCCCGCCCCAGCAGGGATGAGCGGAATCCCTCCCCCTCCGCCCGCTCCATCTGCCGTGGGAGGGGGAACCCAGAACGGCAGAGGGGGAGGCCTCCCCGGCGCACGGCTCTGACGGCGCTGTCCCCACCCTAACTGGCAGCCTTCAGGACAGCCGTGGCGGAGGGGATGACTCCCCGGGCGGCCGTCCCCTCATGATCGCCGGGCCTGCGGGCGGTTCCTCGCCCGCCGCTGAGTGGCGTCCCGACCATCGGCTACACGGGGCCGCCCCGGGGCCCGCCCGACCACGGGCGAGGTGAAGCGCGGTTAACACCCCTATAGACTCGGGAGCAGCCTCGAGGGAAAGGCCGTATGGAGCACCGCCGCCTGACCGTCTCCCGCCTGCTGCTGGGTTTGGCGATCGTGATGCCTCTGATCACGCTGGGTTTCTGGGGGCTGAGCAAACTCCCCGACGAGCCCCGCTTCGAGATCGGCCGGCACGTCTTCGGCAACATTCCCGGCGCGTTGGTCGTCCTCTTCTACATCGGCGCCGGCCTGGCCATGGGGGTGGCGGCCTACCTGTTCTCGCTGCGGGCCCGCAACTGGGAGCGGGGGACGCGGGAGCGCCGCCTGGGGATGTGGGGCCGCCGGGCCAAGGAGTTCCTGCGCGGCGTCACCATGGCCTCGGTGTTGGAGGACCGGGTGGCCGGGGTGTTCCACGCCATGATCTTCTACGGGTTCGTGGTGCTGTTCCTGGGCACCGCCACCCTGGAACTGGACCACCTGCTGCCCAATAACCTCAAGTACCTGGAGGGCGGCTTCTACCAGGGCTTCTCGTTCGTTACCGACGCCGCCGGCCTGGTCTTCGTGGCCGGGGTGGCCGGGGCGGCGGTGCGCCGCTACCTGTTCCCGCCCCTGCGCCTGCGGATCAAGACCAAGCCTGAGGACGCCTGGATCCTGCTGCTCCTGGGGGTCATCGGGGTGACCGGCCTGCTCACCGAAGCGGCCCGGCTCAGCCTGGAGGGCCGCCCCAACTACGAGGTGTGGTCTTTCGCGGGCTGGTATCTGTCCTATCTGTTCCCCGAAGGCGCGGCCCGGGTAGCCCACCAGATCATCTGGATCGCCCACGCCGTATCGTTCGGCGCCTTCGTCGTGGTGCTGCCGGTGACCAAGCTGCGCCACGTGCTCACCTCGCCGGTGAACATGGCCCTCGCGCCTCGCACCCGGCCCAAGGGGGCGATGCGAGAGATGCCCAACCTGCTCGAGGCCACCGACATCGAGACGGTGGGCGCCGCCAAGGTGGGGGAGTTCACCTGGAAGCAGCTGTACGACACCGACGCCTGCACCATCTGCGGGCGCTGCACCTCGGTGTGCCCGGCCCACCACACGGGCAAGCCGCTCGACCCGCGGGAGATCGTGCTCAAGCTGGGCGAGGTCATGGCCCGCACCGGCTCCCCGGTGGTCTCGCCGCCGGTCGGGGTGGACGCGGAGATCGCCGTTGCCTCGGACTCGGTCTTCGAGCGCATCACCGCCGCCGAGCTGTGGGCTTGCACCACCTGCCGGGCGTGCGATCAGGTGTGCCCGGTGGACATCGAGATCCTCGACAAGATCCTCGACATGCGCCGCTACCTGGCGCTCATGGAGGCCGACTTCCCCAGCCAGCTGGGGAACGCCTTCATCAGCATGGAGAACTCCTCCAATCCCTACGGGATGAGCCAACAGGAGCGGGCCGCCTGGACCCGTGAGGTGGACTTCCCCGTGAAGGTGCTGGGGGAGCCCGGGGTCACCGCCGAGTACCTGTACTGGGTGGGCTGCGCCGGGTCGTTCGACGACCGCAACCGCAAAGTGACGCTCTCCACCGCCCGCCTGCTCCACGCCGCCGGGGTGGACTTCGCCATCCTGGGGCCGCGCGAGTTGTGCACCGGGGACCCGGCCCGGCGCGCCGGCAACGAGTACCTGTTCCAGCAACTGGCACTGCAGAACATCGCCACGATGAA
Organism: Actinomycetota bacterium; assembly: GCA_043810615.1. GTDB lineage: Bacteria > Actinomycetota > Acidimicrobiia > Spongiisociales > UBA11373 > VGBK01. The sequence continues at coordinate 16,965 of JBDROA010000143.1, forward strand.
CGAGGCGGGGGTGACCAGGATCATCACGCAGTGCCCCCACTGCTTCAACACCCTGGCCAACGAGTACCCCCAGTTCGGCGGGCGCTACCAGGTGGTCCACCACAGCCAGTTCCTCATGGACCTGATCAAGCAGGGCAAGCTCAAGCCGAACGGCAAGGCCGACGGGAAGGTGACCTTCCACGACCCCTGCTACCTCGGGCGGCACAACGACGAGTACGACGCCCCGCGCCGGCTGCTGCGGGCCGCCGGGAGCAAGGTCACCGAGATGGAGCGCACCAGGCAGCGTTCCTTCTGCTGCGGCGCCGGCGGGGCCCAGATGTGGATGGAGGAGCACACCGGCAAGAAGATCAACGTGGAGCGCACCGAGGAGGCCCTGGCCACCGGAGCGCCCATCATCGCCACCGGGTGCCCCTTCTGCTTCGTCATGCTCGACGACGGGGTCAAGGACCTGGGCCGTGATGAAGAGGTGGCGGTGAAGGACCTGGCCATGATCCTGGCGGAGAGGGTGCTGGGGGAATAGCCTGGTTCAAGTCGGGGCCGGGGCCTGCCGAAGACCTCCTCAGCCTAGAGCCGAGGAGAGCTGCGATGACGTGCTCCCGTTGTGGAGCGACCGCGGTGGTCACCCGGGGCCAGGACTACTTCTGTGGGCGTTGCGCCCTGGCTCACGACTGGGAGGAGATCATCGCCATCGCCCAGGAGGCCAGCGGAATGCCGCCCCGGGACCCGGCGACTGCCGGCCCGCCTGAACCCGAGCGCGCCGCCGCCCCGGCCTGAGATCGGTGGTCTTGCGGCGGTAGAGGGGGCACGAGTCGACTGCCCCGGCTGAATGCCGCGGCTCCTGTGGATAAGGCGGCTACGGTGGCGGCCGATTGCAGCCGGTTGCGGAGGTCCAGGCGCGCCATGTCCACGGAGACTGCCTCGTTCGGTGCCGGGAAGCGGGAAGGGCACGATGCCCGCCGCTTCTACGCCCGCCGCATGCTGCGCCCCACCCCGCCGGGCCGCCCCGGCCCGCCGGTGGCGCCTCCCCTCGAGGCACTCGACCGCCTGATCTGCCGTTCGTCGGAGTCCATGGCGGAACTTCCCGACGACTGCGTCGCCCTCATGGTCACTTCGCCCCCCTACAACGTGGGCAAGGACTACGACGGGGACCTCAGCCTGGAGGAGTACCTCGGGCTGTTGCGACGGGTGCTGCAGGAGACCCACCGGGTGCTCGAGCCGGGGGGGAGGGTGGCGGTGAACGTGGCCAACCTGGGGCGCCGTCCCTACCTGGCCCTCAACCACCGGGTGGCGGCGCTGCTCGAGGACCTCGGCTTCCTGCTTCGGGGGGAGATCGTCTGGCAGAAGGCGCAGGGGGCGGGGGGGTCGTGCGCCTGGGGGTCGTGGCGCTCGGCTCGCAACCCGACTCTGCGCGACGTCCACGAGTACGTGGTGGTGGCCAGCAAGGGGTCGTTCCGCCGTCTGCGCCTGGGCGAGGACACCATCTCGCGCCAGGAGTTCCTGGAGGCGACGGTGTCGGTGTGGAATATCGCCCCCGCCTCGGCGCGCCGCATCGGCCACCCGGCTCCCTTCCCCGTCGAACTGCCCCGTCGGCTCATCGAGTTGTACTCGTTCCGGGAGGATCTGGTGCTCGACCCGTTCATGGGGTCGGGCTCCACCGCGGTGGCCGCCGTCGAGAGCGGGCGGCACTTCGTGGGCTACGAGACCGAGCCTGCCTACCTGGAGATCGCCCGGGCCCGGGTGGCGGCCGCGCAGGGCTCGGCGCCGCCCCCGGCCGAGGGCGTTAGCTCCCCTTGATCCTGCCCGCGGTAGGGTGAGGGGTCGTGGAAGCCGTCATCCGTTTGGAGGGTCTCACCAAGTACTACGGCAAGAGCCGCGGGGTGGCGGGCCTCGACCTCGAGGTGCTTCCCGGGGAGGTGTTCGGCTACCTGGGGCCTAACGGGGCGGGCAAGACCACCACCATCCGGCTGCTCCTCGACCTCATCCGGCCCACCTCGGGCCGGGCGGTGGTGCTGGGAGACGATCCCCGCGCCGGGGGCCCGGCTCTGCGCCGGCGGATCGGGTACCTGGCCGGTGACCCGGCCTTGTACCGCAAGATGACCGGCCGCCAACTGCTCACCTACCTGGGCCACGTGCGCGGCCTCGCCGGCCTCGTCCCGGCCGAGCGCCTGGCCGAGCGTCTGGAGCTCGACCTGGGGCGCCCCATCGGGGACCTGTCGCGGGGCAACCGCCAGAAGGTGGCCGTGGTGCAGGCCTTCATGCACTCCCCGCAACTGCTGGTGCTCGACGAGCCCACCAGCGGCCTCGACCCCCTGATGCAGCGGGAGTTCTACCGCCTGGTGGCCGAGGCCAAGGCGGAGGGGCGCACCGTGTTCCTGTCGTCGCACGTGCTCAGCGAAGTGGAGCGCATCGCCGACCGGGTGGGCATCGTGCGAGAGGGGCGCCTGGTGGTGGTGGAGGGCCTGGAGGCCCTGAAGGCCAAGGCGCTGCGGCGCCTGGAGATTCACTTCGCCGGGCCCGTCCCCCGGGAGGAGTTCGCCGCCCTTCCCGGTGTGGGAGATGTGGTGGTGGAGGACGGCTTGCTGACCTGTACGGCGGTGGGGTCCATCGACGGCCTGGTGAAGGCGGCGGCCCGCTACGAGGTGACCAACCTCGTCAGCCACGAGGCCGACCTCGAAGCTCTCTTCCTGCGCTACTACGAGGGGGCCGGCGGTGCTGCGTAGCATCTTCGGGGCCGCGGTGTGGAGCCGCCGCCGCAGCCTGGCCTGGTGGATCGGCGGGTCGTTCGTGTACCTGCTGTTCCTGGGCAGCGCCTTCCCCACCCTGGCGGACAACGCTGCCGACTTCGAGAAGATGCTCGACAGCTACCCCGAGGCCCTGCGGGCCATGTTCAACATGGTCGAGGGGGTGTCGCTGAGCACCGGGCCCGGGTTCTTGCACATGGAGTTGTTCTCGCTGGTGCTGCCGCTGCTCCTGATCGTCTTCGCCGTGGGATTCGGGGCCCGGGCCATCGCCGGAGAGGAGGAGGAGGGGACCCTCGACTTGATCCTCTCCGGGCCCATCACCCGGCGCCGGGTGCTGGCCGAGCAGTTCGCCGCCATGGCCGCCAGCACCTTCGCCATCGGCCTGGTGAACTTCGCCGCCATGCTGGCGGCAGGGGCGGTTTTCGACATGGGCCTGGTCCCGGGGCGCCTGGCGGCGGCCACCTTCGGGGTGGTGCTCATCGCCCTGGTCTTCGGGGCGCTGGCCCTGGCCGTGGGAGCGGTCACCGGGCGCCGGGGGGTGGCCATCGCCGTGGCCGCTGCGACGGCGCTGGCCTCCTACCTGGTGTTCTCGCTGGCCGACGTGGTCACCTGGCTGGGCACCGTGCAGAAGGCCTCCCCCTGGTACTACTACGCCGAATCCGCTCCCCTGCTGAACGGCCTGGAATGGGCCCACGCCGGGGTGCTGGCCGCCATCGCAGTGGCCCTGCCGGTGGCCGGCGGGGTGGTGCTGGAGCGGCGCGACCTGGCGGTGTAGGCCTCCCTCAGCGCCGCCGCTTGCTCCTCCGGAACAGCAGCAGGGTGACGCCGAGGGGCCACACCCAGGCCAGGTCGCCGGGGCCTCCCGGGCCGCTGCGAGCCGCGGTGCGGCGCAGGCGCACCAGGCGGTAGGCGGCGCTGATCTCGGCGAGGCGGTCGTCGGGGATCCGCGGGTTGATCCCGAAGGCGTAGGCGGCGAAGCCGCTGCCGACCAGCACCGCCCGCAGCATCCGCAGTCGCTCGGGATGGTCGCTGGCCTCCTCGGCCACGGCCGACCACCACCCGTCGGGCATCCACACCTCGACTTGCGGGTCGGCCTTGGCATTGCGGTACCAGTCGGAGACGGCCCCGAACCCGGCGAGCACGTAGAGGTCGCCGTCCACCACGGCGAAGTTCAGGGGGGTGCGGCGCACCAGGCCCGTCTTCCGCCCCTGGTGGACCAGCACCAGGATCTGCCCGGTCAAGCGGGGCCAGGGCTGGAGCCACCGGCCGAGGCCGAGGCGGAACATGAGCACCATGAACCGGTTCAGGTACTTGAAGCCCTGCCGGAAGCGCTCTTCGACCTCTGGGCTGGAGAAGGTCATGGGTGGTCCTTCGGCCGCCTCGGGACCGGGGCGAGTGTAGGAGAGGGCGCGAGCAGATCGCGGGTTCGATCGCAGTCCGACCGGCCGGCGGGAGTAGTGCAATCCCGGAGTGAGCCGACTCTCGCCCTCTCCCCGGTGGGCCGGTGCCCGAGCCGGGGAGGGATGCTGCCCTACCCCCGCTCCGGCGTGGCGCAGGCCGAGACGGCGATGGGCCGGCCGTAGACGAAGGGGGCCAGCAGCCCCGGCGGGAAGGGTTGGGTGACGGTGATGCACACCCGGGTGAGAGTGGCTTCGGCCTCGGCCCGGCGGCCCACCCGGGGGCGAACGGCCAGGGCGGCGGCGACCGCCGCCTCCTCGGCGGCGGCGGGGTTGAGGCGGATCCGGCCGGAGTAGACCGCCTGCGGGTCCAGCGTGGCCGCCCCGGCCTCGGCGCCGGCGTCGGCGGCGAAGGAGGCCTCGCGCCAGGCTGCCCCGCAGCGGCCCAGCTCCACGGAGAGGGCCACGGCCAGGGCCCCGCCCACCATGACGAGGGCGAGGACGGGCAGCACCGTGCCCCGCTCACTCACGGTTGCTCCGGTAGGGGCTGAC
>JBDROA010000144.1:0-2916 GCA_043810615.1 Actinomycetota bacterium
TCGCCAATGCCGCACCGGTGAGCACCGCGATCAGGATCGAGAACCACAGCCACCCGACACTGCGGGATTGACCGAGCACGGCGTAGGTGGTGAAGCCGACCCCGGCGCCGGCCAGCATCATCCCTTCGATGCCGATGTTGATGATCCCCACCCGCTCCGACCACAGGCCGGTCATCGCCCCCAGGGCGATCGGGGTGGCCAGCACCAGCGATTCGTCGAAGAGGTTCATCACATTGGTGTTGATGGAGTTGGCCGACAGCGCCAGTGCGATACCCACGATCAGCGGGACGGCCAGCACTGCAGCGAGGATCTGGGAGATCATCGCGACCCGATCGTGGCGGGCCGGCAGGAACGAGAGACCGGCCACGATCCAATAGACGATGCCGATCACCAGCACCAGCAGGCTCGGGTTGAAGCCGACCTGGAGCTGCTCACCCGATGCAAGCTTCTCGAAGGCAAACGACCTGGTCTCCTCGATCAGGTTGGGGCCGAGCACGAAGACGAGGATGATCCCGACCAACCCGATGGCGATGCCGACCATCTGCCGACGGCTGAAACGGCGGAGAGACCCCTCCTCGACGACCAGGCGGGGCAGCACCAGGAGCACGACCAGCGAGACCACCGGGAAGATGACACCCAGCCAGTACCAGGTGGCCTGATTGCGGTTGCGGACCCGGGCGATGCGGCGGTTGATGACGGCCACCGCCACGACCACCGCCGCCACCAGCAGGTACAGGTAGAAGTTCTGGCCGTCCCCGGGGGTCTCGACGGCCGACTCGGTCTGGAACCACAGAGCGGCCATCACAGGGTCGTCTCCTCGCTCATCTGGAAGGCCCCGCCGTCATCCGACTTGACCCGGAAGATGAACCGAACGATGGCGTCGGCGGCCACGAACAGCAGCACCATCGACTGGATGATCCTGACGATGTCGAGCGACACCCCCGCCTGCTGTTGCATCAGCGGTGCCCCGACCAGCAAGGCTCCCCACAGTATCGAGGCGGGGATGATGCCGATCGGGTTGCCTCTCGCCAGCAGGGCGATGGCGATACCGTCGAATCCCATCGTGATGAAGTGGCCGGGCTGATAGGCCTGGGTGGCCCCCATCCCGGAGACCTCGCCGGCAGCCGCCAAGCCGGCGAACGCCCCGGACAGCGTCATCGAGAGGATGATGATCTTCTTGACGCTCATTCCGGCATAGTGGGCGGCGTGCGGGTTGAGACCCACCGTGATGGTCTCGAATCCGAAGTTGGTGCGCTTGAGGATGTAGGCGACCAGGACGCACACCAGGATCATCACGACCAGGCCCCAGTGCAGAGTGGGTTGGCTGTCGTAGATCTCGGGGAGGATGCCGGTTCCGGTGATCGGCCGGGTCCGGGGCACGCTGGCAGCGGCATCCCGCAGGATGATCGGGTCACGACTGTTGACCAGCCACCGCACCATGAACAGGCCGATCCAGTTGAGCATGATCGTGCTGATGACCTCATGGGCCCCGGTGGTCGCCCGCAGCAGGCCGGGGACGAACCCCCACAGCGCCCCGCCGGCGGCACCGGCGATCAGGATCACGGGAATGGCGACCACGCCGGGGACCTCCAGCATCCATGACCAGGTGCCGGCCCAGGCCGCCACGATCCCCCCGACCAGCAGCTGGCCCTCGGCCCCGATGTTGAAGAGGCCGGCCCGGAAGGCGAAGGCCAATGCCAGTGCCGAGCCGATGTAGGGAACCGACCTGGCGACCGACGAGGCGATCCGCTCCCATCCGCCGAGCATCCCCTGCACCAACCAGTAGTACGCCTTGAAAGGGTCGGCGCCGACGATGGCGATCATGATGCCGCCCACCACGAAGGACAAGAGGATGGCGTAGAAGGGCACCAGCGCCGGCTGCAGCCTGAATCCCTCCACGAGGCTGCGGCGCAGGCCTCCCAAGGCCTTGCCGAGCCAGCCTCCGGTGCCCCGCTCCCGCTGGGTCACGACGCAACCTCCTCGGTGTCGGGGGTCGAACCGGTAGCCATCAGATACCCGAGCTGCTCTCGCGTGGTCGAGGCGGCATCGAAGACACCGACCAGCTTGCCCCGGTAGAGCACCCCGATCCGGTCCGACAGCGAGAGGATCTCGTCCAGCTCAGCCGACACCAGCAGCACTCCGGCGCCCCGATCGCGGATGCCGATGATCTGCTGGTGAATGAACTCGATCGAGCCGACGTCGAGGCCCCGGGTGGGTTGGGCGACGATCAGTACCCCGATGTGACCGCTCAACTCCCTGGCGACGATCACCTTCTGTTGGTTGCCCCCGGACAATGTGTCGACGGGCACATCGACGGACGGGGTGCGGATGTCGTACTCCTCCACCAAGATGGCGGCCTCGTCGTGGATGGCCGCCTGGTTGCGCACGCCCCGCCTCGAGTAGGGGGCCTTCTGGTAGCGGTTGATGATGAGGTTGTCGGCAACCGCATACGGGCCGACCAGACCGTGCTTGTTGCGGTCCTCGGGGATGTGGGCGGTGCCCAGGTCGGTGATCTGGCGTGGCTTGAGCCGGGTGGCATCCTCGCCGAGGATCTCGATGCTCCCCGCCGCCTTGCGGCGCATTCCGGTGATCGCCTCGACCAGTTCTCGCTGGCCGTTGCCCTGGACTCCGGCGATGCCGAAGATCTCCCCGGCCCTCACCTCGAGGCTGAGGTCGTTGACCGTCTGCACCCCCCGTTCGTCCTCGACGCACATGCCGCGGATGTGGAGCACGGCCTGCCCGGGGCGAGCCTCACCCTTCTCGACCCGGAACACCACGTCCCGGCCCACCATGAGGTTGGCCAGCGACTGCTGGGTGGCGGTGGCCGGATCCGCAGAGCCTGCCACCTTGCCGCCCCGCAGCACCGTGATGTGATCGGCGACCGCCAGCACCTCCCGCAGCTTGTGGGTGATGAAG
>JBDROA010000145.1:0-17703 GCA_043810615.1 Actinomycetota bacterium
CGGAGCCGAAGAGGCCTGCTCCTAAGGCGGCTGCTGCTAAGGCGGAGGCCAGGAAGCCTGCTCCCAAGCCCTCTGCTCCCAAGCCCTCTGCTCCCAAGAAGCCTGCTCCCAGGGCGGCTGCTGCTAAGGCGGAGCCGAAGAGACCTGCTCCTAAGCCAGAGGCCGGGAAGCCTGCTCCCAGGGGGGCTGCTGCCAAGGCGGAGCCGAAGAGGCCTGCTCCTAAGGCGGCTGCTGCTAAGGCGGAGGCCAGGAAGCCTGCTCCCAAGCCCTCTGCTCCCAAGAAGCCTGCTCCCAAGGCGGCTGCTGCTAAGGCGGAGCCGAAGAAGCCTGCTCCCAAGGCGGAGCCGAAGAAACCAGAGCCGCCTCCGCCCTTCGCCGTCGGCGACAAGGTGGTCTACCCCCATCACGGGGCCGCGGTGATCACCCGCAAGGAACGGGCGCAGTTCCAGGGCCAGCGCACCGAGTACTTCGTCCTCGAGGTGGCTACGGACCAGTTGATCCTCAAGGTCCCGGTCCACACCGCCCTGGAGCGCGGCGTGCGGCCGGTCATCTCCCGCGTCGTAGCCCGCAAGGTGCTCGCCACTTTCAAGGAGCCTCCCGAGGAAGCCGGGGCCAACTGGAGCCGCTGGTACAAGCTGCTCACCGAGAAGATCAACAGCGGGGACATTTTCCAGGTGGCCGAGGTGGTGCGCGATTTGACTTTCGCCCAGCAGACCAAGGGGATCTCGCCGGCGCTGAAGCGCATGCTCTCGAAGGCGAGACTGATCCTCGCCAGCGAGCTTCGGTTCGCCCTCGATGTGACCGAAGAAGAGGCGATGCGGCGGCTCGACAAGGCGCTCCCCCGGGTGGAGGTCGCCGAGGAGTTCTGAGGCGGCGATGATTACCGAATTGATTCGCCTGGTGGTGACCCTGTCGCTCACCGCCGTCGGCTTCCTGGTGGGGCGTGAGGTCCCGGGCTGGTTCTCCTCCCGTGTGGTGGATCCCGATGCCGCCATCGTGCTCGGCACGGTGATCGGCGCCGGTCTCGGCTACGTCCTCGGAGGCCTGCTGGGCCGGGGCGTCGGGCGAGGCCTCGACCGGGCGCCGCAGCTGGTGGCGCGGACGTCGGGGCCGCAGCTCTTCGCCGGGGCCTTCGGGATGGTGGCCGGCCTGCTCGTGGGAGTGGTGGCCGGGCTGCCCCTGGTGCTGCTCACCCCGACGGTGGTGGGCTGGCCGCTGGCCGCCCTGTTGGTGCTCGTGCTGGCGGCTTTCGGGGGGCGGATCTTCGCGGCGCGGGCGCACGATCTCCTCGCCGCCGCCGGGCTGCGCTCCCGCACCGCTACCCGGCGGGGGCCTTCGGGGAGCGGCTACTTCATCGACAGCGCGGCGGCCATCGACGGCCGGGTCCTCGAGCTGGCCCGGGCCGGGGTGCTTGCCGGCGAAGTGTGGGTGCCCGAGTTCGTGCTCGACGAACTGCAGGGCATCGCCGATTCGGGGAGCAAGGACCGGCGCCGCCGGGGGCGGCGCGGCCTGGAAGTCCTCGAAGCCCTACGCGACCTGCCGGCGGTCGAGATGCACACCGCCGAAACCGACCTCCCCGGCTACGAAGGAGTCGACGCCAAGCTGCTGGCGCTGTGCCAGCGGAGCGGGGGGACCCTGGTGTCCACCGACTCCGGCCTGACGCGGGCCGCCGCCCTGCGCGGGGTGGCCGTCCTCAATCCCCAGGCTCTCGGCGAGGCCCTCCGCCCTCAGCATCTCGCCGGCGACCGCATGGCCCTGAAGATCGAGCGCGTGGGCACCGAGCCCGGCCAGGGAGTGGGCCACCTGGACGACGGCACCATGGTTGTGGTGGAGGGGGGAGCCGGCGCGGTGGGACAGACCGTGGAGGTGGAGGTGGTCAACACCCTGCGCACCTCGCTGGGCCGAATGGTCTTCGCCAAGCTGGAGCCGTGACCGTCCACGCCATCCTCTTGGCCGCCGGTCGGGGCGAGCGGTTCGGCGGTCCCAAGCACGCCGCCCTGCTGCGCGGCCGGCCGCTGTGGGAGTGGGCCGAAGAAGCCCTCCGCCTGGGCGGGGTCGGCGGGGTCGTGGTGGTGGGCGACCTGCCCGGGGGCATCCCCGGGGGGGCCCGACGCCGCGACTCGGTGCGGGCCGGCCTCGACGCTCTGCCCGCTGCGGCCTCCCACGTGCTGGTGCACGACGCCGCCCGGCCCCTGGCCTCTCCCGACCTGGTGCGGCGGGTCATCGACCGCCTGCTCATCGGCGGGGTCGACGCGGTGGTGCCGGTGGTGACGGTGCGCGATACGCTGAAGCGGGTGGGAGACGGCTGGGTGGTGGAGACCGTCGAGCGCCACGGCCTGGCCGGGGCACAGACCCCGCAGGGTTTCATGGTGGCCGTGCTGCGCGCCGCTCACGAGGCCGGGGACGACGATGCCGGCGACGATGCCTTGCTGGTGGAGCGACTGGGGGGGAGCGTGGCCTGCATCGAAGGCGAGGTGGCCAACTTCAAGGTCACCTATCCCGGCGACCTGGCGCTGGCCGAGGCCTGGCTGCCATGAGGGTGGGATGGGGCATCGACGCCCATCGCTTCGGTGGCCCGGGGCCGACCCTCCTTGGCGGGGTGGTGGCCGACGACTTGCGGGGGGTGGAGGCCACTTCGGACGGCGACGTTTTGGCCCACGCCGCCGCCGACGCGCTGCTGGGTGCCGCCGCGCTGGGGGATCTGGGGAGCTTGTTCCCTTCCGACGATCCCCGCTGGGCTGGCGCCGACAGCATGACCCTGCTGGCCGAGGTGGTTGCCCGGGTGGCCGCTGCCGGCTACCGCGTCTCCTCGCTCGACGCCACGGTGATCGCCGAGCGGGTCCGGGTGGCCCCGCACCGCGAGGCCATCCGGTGCCGCCTCGCCGGGGTGCTGGGGGTGGGCGCCGGGGCGGTCTCGGTCAAAGCGACCAGCACCGACGGCCTGGGATTCCTGGGGCGGGACGAAGGCCTGGCCGCCGTCGTGGTGGCGGTCCTCGCCGAGCGCTGAGCGGAGGGCGTCGGGCCGGGTGGTGATGATCCCGTCGAGCCCGGCGGTGGCCAGGCGGCGCCCCTCTCGCGGGTCGTCCACCGTCCAGGCCATCAGACCGGTCCCCACTCGATGGGCCTCCTCCGCCGCCGCCACCGCCGCGTCCCCCGCAAGGGCGGCGGCCCGAGGCAGCAGGACGGCGTGCCCGATGGCCGCCGCCCGGGCCGGGGCCGTCGGAAGCGGCTCGGCCGTCTCTACCAGCCAACCGGTGGACAGGTCCGGGGCCGGGGAGCGGGCCCGGGCCAGGGTGGCCGGGTTGAAGGAGGTCAACAGCACGGTCCCCAGCCACGCCTCCTCGCGGAGGTGGGCGACCACCCGGGCCACCAGGGCGTCGTCCCGGTCCCAGTCGGGGTCGGCCGGGGAGTTCTTCACCGCGCCGCCCACCCACATACGGCCGCCAGCGGCCAGGGCCTCGGCGAGGGTCGGCATCCACGGGGCGCGACGCCGCAGGGCGGGGGCGGTGTGCGCCGGGATGGCCCCCACCCCGGGGACCACAGCATCGTGATGCACCACGGCCGTCCCGTCCGCGGTGCGGCGCACGTCGAACTCGACGGCGTCGGCCCCAGGGCGGCGACCCCGCAGAAGGCGGCGAGAGTGTTCTCGGGGAAGGCCGCCGAGGCGCCGCGGTGGGCGAGCACCCAGGTCCGGCCGGGCGGGGGCCGCACCCGGGGAGCGCGCCCGCCGCTGATACCATCGTCGCCATGCAGGTGTACAACACCCTGGGGCGCACCCTCCAGCCCTTGCGCACTCGGGCTCCGGGCGAGGTGAGCATCTACACCTGCGGCCCCACTGTGCAGTCGGCGCCCCATGTCGGGCACGGGCGCCAGGCAGTCGCCTTCGACGTCGTTCGCCGCTACCTGGAGTGGCGGGGATACCAGGTCACCTACGTAACCAACATCACCGACATCGAGGACAGGATCATCAACGCCGCTGCCGAGCAGGGCATCTCCACCGAGGAGGTGGCGGCCCGGGCCACGGCACAGTTCCTCGACGCCTACCGGCGGCTCGGAGTGCGGCCCCCCGATCGGCTCTGCTACGCCACCCGCGAGATCCCCCGGATGCTCGACCTCATCTCGCGCCTCATCGAGAGGGGCCATGCCTACCCGGCGGCGGGCAGCGTCTACTTCTCGGTGGCGTCCTTCCCCGAGTACGACAAGCTCTCCGGCCGCAACCCCGACGAGCTCATCGCCGGGGCGCGCATCGAGCCGGGCGAGGAGAAGCGCCACCCGGCAGACTTCGCCCTCTGGAAGGCCTCAAAGCCGGGGGAGCCCTCGTGGGAGTCGCCCTGGGGCCCGGGACGCCCCGGGTGGCACGTCGAGTGCTCCGCCATGGCCGAGGGCGAACTGGGCTTCGGCTTCGACATCCACGGGGGCGGACTCGACCTGGTGTTCCCCCACCACGAGAACGAGATCGCCCAGTCCGAGGCCGCCGCCGGGGCGGCGCCCTTCGCCCGCTACTGGCTGCACAACGGCATGGTGAATCTGCGGGGCGAGAAAATGGCCAAGTCCACCGGCAACGTGGTGGGCCTGCTCGACCTGCTCGACCGCTACCCACCCCTGGCGGTGCGCCTTTTTTACCTGCGGGCCCACTACCGGGCCCCGCTGGACTTCTTCGAGGAGGCCCTGGCCGACTCGGCCGCCTCACTCGAGCGCCTGTGGGCCTTCCGGCGCCGCGCCGGGCAGGCCGGCACTGCCGCCCCCGACGCCGTGGCTCGCTTCGCCGAGGCCATGGACGACGACTTCAACACTGCCGGGGCCATGGGGGTGCTCTTCGATCTGGTGCGCGAGGGGCACCGCCGTCTCGACGAAGGAGAGGATGCCGGCTCCCATGCCGGCGCCTACGACGCCATCGTCGAAGTGCTGGGCTTGACCGAGCCGGCCTCTGGCCTCGACGACCTGGCCGGCCCCCTGGCCGCCCTGGCCGCGGCCTGCGGGGTGGAGGCAGGGCAGCCGGGCGCCATCCTCGAGGCCCTGATCTCCCGGCGGGCCCGGGCCCGGGCCGAGGCCGCCTGGGCGCTGAGCGACCAGATTCGCGATCGCCTGGGAGCGCTCGGGATCGTGCTCGAGGACGGATCCGATGGCACCGTCTGGCGTCGGCGCTGAGATCGAGGGCCTCCACGCCGTGGCCGCCGCGGTGGCGGCGGGTCGGGTGGAGCGCCTGTTCGTGGAGGCATCCCGCGCCGCTGCCCTGGGCTCTCTGAGCACCGCCGCGGCCGCCGCCGGCGCCGAGGTCCGGGTGGTGCCCGACCTGGGCTCGCTGGCGGCCACCACCGCCCCCCAGGGAGTGGTAGCGCATTGCCGCCCCCTGGCCACCCGCGACCTGGCCGGGGTCGTCGCCGCCGGGTCGCCGGCCGCCCTGGTGGTGCTCGACCATCTGGAGGACCCGCGCAACGTGGGGGCGATCGCCCGCTCGGCCCTGGCGGCCGGCATGTCGGGCCTGGTGCTGGCCCGCCGCCGGGCCGCCCCGCTGGGAGCCACCGCCTTCAAGGCGGCGGCGGGGGCCCTGGAGCGCCTGCCGGTGGCTCTGGTCTCCTCGGTGGCGCAGGCGATTGCCGACCTGGGAAGGCTAGGGGTCTGGACGGTGGGCCTCGACGCCGGGGCCGGCCGGCCGCTGTTCGGCCTCGAGCTCCTTTCCGGGCCGGTGGCCATCGTGGTCGGCGCCGAGGGGCGGGGCCTGGCCCAACTGGTGGCCGAACGTGTGGATGTGCGGGCGTCCATCCCGCTCGGCGGAGGGGTGGAGAGCCTCAACGCCGCGGTGGCGGTCTCGCTCGCCTGCTACGAGGTGGCCCGGGTGCGGGACGGCTCCGGCCTTCCCGGGCGCTGAACGCCCGGCGGCATGTCGTCGCCGGCTAGGCGGTGATCAGCATGTGGACGGCGGCGCCCACCGCGGAGAGCACGACCGCCCAGCGCAGCCAGCGCGTTGCTCCCTCCCGCACCGCCAGCAGTGAGGCGATCAGGGCGCCCACCACGCTGCCCACCCCCAGCACGAGCCCGGCGTACCAGTCGACCTGGGCGGCGCGCGCGAACAGCAGCAGGACGAGGGGGGCATAGATCAGCACCAGCAGGGTCTTGGCGGCGTTGCCCTTGACCAGGCCCATGCCGAGCCCCGGGACCAGGGCCAGCAGCAGGAAGAAGCCGATTCCCACCTGGAGGAATCCCCCGTAGAAGCCGATGGCGGCGAAGGCCAGGGAGCGCCAGGGTTCGTGGAGGCGTGGCGCCGACGGGTTGACCCACCGCGACGGCTTGACGAAGACGGTGAGGGCCACCAGCAGCACGGCAACGGCGAAGGCGGCGCGCATGAACCCGGCGGACACCTCTGTCGCCACCCAGGCTCCGCCCACCGCTCCCAGGGTCGAGGGCACGATCAGGGGGACGACGGCGCGCCAGGGCATGGCCTTCCCGCTGTGGAATCCCGCCACTCCGGCGATGCCCTGCATGAGGATGGAGATCCGCAAGGTGCCGTTGGCCACGGTGGGGCCCACGATGCCGGCGAGGATCGGGATGGCGATGACCGACCCACCGCCGGCGACGGTATTGATGAACCCGGCGGCGATGCCACCCGCGCTCAGTAGGAGGATCTCGAGTGGGGTCATCGGATCGCCCTCCTGCTACAGACTGCCCGGCCTGACAGAGGCCGGGGAGGGCCTCCGTCGAGATTGTCTCATGTCGGGCAGGCCTTCCGGCCGCCGTTTCCCCGCGGATCGAACCGCAACACGGCGGGGCATTACGCTCGGGGTCCATGCCCGCCGGCGCGATCGGCACCCCTGCTGAGTTCCTGGAACGAGACGGGCCGCTGCTCTACGCCGACGAGGCGCGCCGCAAAGTCATCCTGGGGCTGGTCTGGGCCCTCCACGACAGATCCGGGGTGTACCCGGAGTTCTGCTTGTGGGTGGCGGAGGAAGTCAGGGCCCCGTCGCCGCGGCGCTCATGACGCCCCTTTCAACCTGGTGCTGGTCGACGCCGCCGACCCGCGGCCTCTGGGGTTCCTCGCCGCCGTCGTGCGGGAGGCGGGGAAGCCGGTGCCGGGGGTGGTGAGCAACCGGCCCACGGTGGGCCAGTTCAACCGGGTGCGGGCGCCGCTCACCGCCGGCCGCATCGGGGACGAGCAGGTGGCGGAGTCCGTCGGGTACTCCTACGAATCGGCAGGATGACGGCGGTCCCGGCGCAGCCGGGGGCTCAGTGGAGCCGGGTGCCGGAGTCGAACCGGCGACATCCGCTTTACAAGAGCGGTGCTCTGCCGTCTGAGCTAACCCGGCCGGCCCGACCAGGGTACCGGAATCGGCGGCTCCGGCGGCACCGCCGGGGCGCGAAATCCCCCGGCCGTGGGGGTGCGGCCAATACCCTGCGCGCGATGCTGGGCGAGCGAGAACGCGCCGTGGTGGACTTCGAGCGCTCCTGGTTCCTGTTTCCCGGGCCCAAGGACCGCGCTGTGGCCGAGTACCTGGGGATCAGCGCCACTCGCTACTACCAGGTGCTGCGCCGCCTGCTCGACGACCACGAGGCCGAGCGCTACGACCCCCTCACCATCCGCCGCCTGCGCCGGGTGCGCGACCGGGCCCTGCGCAAGCGCCTGGAGAGCCGCCTCGACGGGGGGGCTCCGGGCGGCTGAGCCGGCCGGGGTTACCCTGGTGCGAACGTCCGGGGAGGAAGCGATGACAGAAGAACTGGCGCCGCGCGATGCCTACCTGCGGGAGTGCTCTGCCGTCGTCACCGCGGTGACCGACGGAGGGGTGGTCCTCGACCGCACCGTCTTCTACCCCCGGGGCGGGGGGCAGCCGGGCGACATCGGCATGCTGGCCTGGGACGGGGGAGCGGCGACGGTGCTGGACACGGTGCGGGAGCAGGGCGAAGTGCTCCACGTCGTGATCCCCGGCCAGGCCCCTCCGGTGGGCACTGCGGTGCGTGCCGCCGTCGACTGGGAGCGGCGCCACCTGCTGATGCGGACTCATACCGCCCTCCACGTCCTGTCGGCCCTGGTGTGGCGGGAGTACGGCGCCAAGGTCACCGGCGGCAACATGGAGCCGGGGCAGGCTCGCATGGACTTCGAGTTGGAGGCGATGAGCGTGGAGTTCGGCCGCGAGGTGGAGGAGCGTCTCAACGCCATGCTCTCCGCCCCCCACGTGGTGCAGGTCGCATTCCTGCCCCGGGTCGAGGCTCTGGCCGACCCCGACCTCATCCGCACCAAGGTGAGCCTCATCCCCGAGCACGTCGATCCAATTCGGGTGGTAGACATAGCGGGCCTCGACCGTCAGGCCGACGGAGGCACCCATGTGGCGAACACCACCGAGGTCGGGTGGGTGCGGGTGGTGAAGACGGAGAGCAAGGGCAAGGGCAACAAGCGGATGCGGATCGAGCTCGACGCACCCGCATGATCGACGCCCTCCTGGTCGGCCTCCTGCTGTTCCTGGCGGTGCGCGGCTGGTACCGGGGCCTGGTGCGGGAGGCACTGGACCTGGCCGGGCTGCTGGCGGGCACCGTGCTCGCCTTCCGCTTCGGGCCGCTGCTGGGCGGGGTGATCGCCTCGATGGCCGGCATCTCCTCCGACACCGGGAGGCTGGTGGGCGGCCTGGTCCTGCTGGTGGCCACCGGGGTGGCGGCGGCCTTCCTGGCGCGGGCCCTCGAAGGCCGGGTGCGCCGCCCCGGCATCAACCTCATCGACCGGGCCGGCGGCGCGGCCCTGGCAGCCGCCTGGGGGGGCTTCCTGATGGTGGTCCTGCTGTCGCTGCTCCTCGTGCTGCCCTTGCCCGCGGCGGTGGGGCGGCAACTCGACACCTCGGCCATCACCCGGGCCCTGACCGCTCCCGGCGGAGCGCCCCAGACCGCCTTCCGGGCCCTTTCGAGGGATCGGGTGATCCAGGCCCTGCTGCAGTTGCGGGAGGCGGTGGGGGAGCGGCGGGTGATCGTCGAGGACGAGGAGGTCGTCACCCTCCCCGTCGCCGACCCCGGCGACCTCCATCCCGATTCTGCCGCCGCCACCGCCGTGTTCGACCGGCTCAACCGCGCTCGCATCGACGCCGGGTCCGACCCCCTGGCCTGGAGCCCGGCGCTGTCCGAAGTGGCCGAGGGGCATGCCCTGGAGATGTACCTGGAGGGCTACTTCTCCCACCGTTCGCCGGTCACCGGGACGGTGGCCGACCGTCTCCACGTTGCCGGCATCACCTACTCGGTGGCCGGGGAGAACCTCGCCCTGGCGGCCACCCCCACCCAGGTGCACGACGGCCTCATGGGGAGCCCGGGCCACCGGGAGAACATCCTGCGCCCCGAGTTCCGCCGAGCGGGGGTCGCCGTGGTGGAGGGCCCGCTGGGCTTGATGACGGTGCAAGTGTTCACGGGCTGAGGTAGCCCGAGTACAGGGCCTCCAGCGCCTCGGGGATGACGGCTACGCCCTCGGGCCCCTCCACGTGGACCACGGCCAGCCGGGCCCGGCGCAGGGCCTCGGCGAGGTCGGGGCGGCCGGTGATCACCACGACCTGGTCGGCGTCGAAGCCGAGGAGGCGGGCGAGGCGGCGTACCACCCGGGGCGACACGGTGGGACCGAACTCCGCCGAGGTGCCGATGAAGTCGAAGAAGGCGTCCAACTCGGTGTCCTCCAGGGCCCGGCGCAGCCCGAGGCCGGTGTGGGCGCCGTCGCCGATCCCGGCGATGCGGAAGTTGGCGAACACCTGCTCCAGCATCTCGGCCGCACCCGACGGGACCGCCGGGGCCTCGTGCGGGCTGCAGCCCTCCCACGAGAGCAGCAGCGGCACCAGGTCGAGGAACAAGAGGTGCAACTCAGCCCGGCCCTTCGCCGCGGCGTCGGGCGCGCTCCAACCCCGGGGCGGCAGAGCAGACGGGGGTGTGGTGCACGGGATCCTCCGGGTCCGTCCCAGGACTCTAACGCCGGGCCCGCGGGAGGACGCCGGCGTGGCGCGGCCGGCCCTCCCCGGGGGGGAGGGCCGGCACCACAGCAGGGGGTCGGTCGGATTGAGGGCATCTCGCGGGCGGGGGTGCCCCCGTCCCGTCGCGCTTGCGGCCCATCGGCACGAGGAAGGCGGACCCGGCCCGGCCCCGCTGCTCAGGCCAGCGGCTCCAGGACGACTGCTCCGGGAGCAGCGGACCGTCGCACCGCTCCCCACAGGGCCAGCACCAGGATGCCGGCGAGCACTACCGCCACCCCGGCCCACTGCACCGCCGACAGCCGCTCCCTGAAGAGGAGTTGCGCCCACACGACCGTCCCGGCCGGTTGCACCAGAAGCAGGGCCGAGACCCCCAGCGCGGGGAGGCGGGGCAGTGCCCCGGTGATGCAGATCCAGCCCAGGGCGTGGCAGAGCAGGGCGAGCGCCAGCAACCAGCCGTGGGCCGGCCAGGAGGGGGCCAGGGTGAACCCGGAGTCGAACAGGGCGGCGACGGCCGTCCCGGCCAGGGCGCCGAGGGTGGCGTCGAGCAGTGGGCCCGGGGAGGGGGCCAGGTGGCCCCGGTTGGAGTGGCGCAGCAGCAGCAGGAACAGCGAGTAGCACAGGGCTGAGACCAGCCCGAGCATCACTCCGGCCACCGGGTTCTCGCCGTAGGCGTCCTCGGCCCCGAGGCCGCTGAGCAGGGCCACCCCACCCAGGACCACCGGGAGCACCACGAAGGCGGTCCGGCTGGGGCGTTCCCGGTACAGAGCCCAGGCCACGAAGCCCACGAACGCCACCTGAGTGGCCGCGACCAACGTGGCCGCCCCGGCGCCGATGCGGGCGATGGAGTGGTGCCAGGCGAACAGATCGGCGGCGAGGAGGAGGCCGGCGACGAAGGCCTGGGCCCGGGCCCGGGCGGGCCGGAGGTCGCGTCGGCGCACCACCACCCACGCCGCGAAGACCGCGGGCAGGGCGTAGGCCAGGCGCCAGAAGGCGGCGGTGGCCGGGGAGACTCCGGACAGCCGCACGAAGATCGGGCTGAAGGTCAGGGCGAGCACCCCGGCGAGGGCGGCGAGATGGGTCACGGCGGCCAAAGGTAGCGCTCCGGGTTTCGCCTCAGGACGGGGGAGGGCGGTCGATCCATGACGCGAGATTCCTAAGGGAGACATGCCCGGTTCACCCCGCCGCCTGCTGCACGCCCTCACTGCGTTGGCCGGCTCACCGCGGCCGGAGCCGGTCTCTTCCTCCTCAGCCTGCGCGCCGGTCGGGTGGAGCCGACGCTGCAGGGGAGTGAGGCGTGGGCCCGCCGCCGAGAGTGGTGGTTCTCGAGACGGCGGACGAACCCGGCCCCGACCCCTTCACCGACCCGGTGGCGGTAACGCCCCGCCTCGACTCCGCTCTGCTCCCGCTGCCCCCGGGGATCCCGCCGCTCTCGCTTCGCCTCATCGCCGCCGACGGCTCGGCGGCGTGCTTCACCCTTGGCGAGGCGCGGCTGCTGGCTCTCGCCCGGGGCCGCCAGTCGGATCGCAGGGACGGCGTCCCGGCCTCCGGCTAGTCCTGGGACCCGGTTGGGCCATGCCCCCGGCCTCTCCGGCGGCCGAGACCGGCGCCCCGGACGGAGCCGCAGCCGTCGGCGAGGTGTGCGACCTGCCCCTCCTCCTGGAGCGGCTGGCGGCGAACCCGCCGGTGGCCCAGGCCTGGGTGCTGGGGCACGGCCTCGACCCGGCCGCCCTCGCCGGGATCGGCGCCGGGCTGACCCCGGTGATCCTGCTGCAGGACACCCTGGTCACCGATCACGGTTACCGGTCCGCGAAGATCCTCGCCCGTCGGGCGGTGCTGCAGCGTGGGACGGCCGTGCTCGTCGATGCCCGGGGGGTGCCGGTGGCAGCCTGTCGGGGAGCCCGCTGCCGGCGGCGCGTCCTCTGGCCGACAACCCCGAGGTCCGCGGCGCGGCCTGGGTGGGGTTCGACCCGGGGCAGGTAGCCGAGGTGGCCCCCGCCGTCGGGGAGGTGGCCGGGTTCCTGCTGCTCGACCCGGTCACCGGGCTCGCGCTGGGGCGGATCCCGGGCGTCGAGGGCGCTCGGGTGGGCCTGACCGGGTCGGTGGTGGCGGTGGAGGGTGGGGGCGGCCCGGACACGCGTGTTCCCGGCGTCCCTCAGCGGGCGGTCAGGTCGGCTTTAGTGGGTTCGGCGGTCTCGCAATAGGCGGCCAGGCCCATCCGCATCGAGTGCCGGTGGCTGCCGGCGGCGAAAACGATGCTCTCGGCGCCGAGCAGGCCGCGGTCGAGGTAGGTGGGCACGCCGTAGAGGGCACCGAACGGCGGGGCCGCCCCCAGGTCGCAATCGGGGAACACGGGGGCGAACTCGGCCTCCGTGGCCAGGCGCACCTCCCCGGCCCCCAGGGCCTCGCGGGCGCGGGTCAGGCCGACGTAGTCGGGGGCCGCGAGCACCGCCATCGCCAGTCGGCCGTCGACCATGAGCATCACCGCCTTTGCCACCCGGGCTCCGGGCACGTGCAGCGCGGCGGCCATCTCCTGGGCGGTGAAAGCCTCGCGGTGCTCGGTGAGCTCGTAGGAGACGCCGCGCTCCGTGAGGTGGCGGCGGACCCTTTCGGCGCACTTGAGCTCGGTCATGGGACCTCCTCGCGGTGCTGTGGCGACGGTTCCTTCCGTCCTGGGGGAACGGTACACCGCGGCGGCGCATCGCGCCCTGCCGAGCGGGCTCGCCGGTGCCCCTCAGACCGAGTTGCCCGCCCGGGTCTCGGCCCCCCCGGCTCGTCCTGACGGCGGGAGCGCCGGTCCCGGCGGGCCGGGCCGAAGCCCCCGTGGGTGATGAGGTTGGGGGTCAGGTCCTCGAAGTTCGAGGCGAGCCGCCGGGCGCGGGGGGCCACCACGAAGCGGATCCAAACGACGGTCAGTACCAGGGCTGCAGTGGCCACCACATTCTCCAGCACCGGGTTGGAGCCGATCAGCCACCTCGCCACGGCAAACCCCGCGGCGTGGGC
This sequence comes from Actinomycetota bacterium, assembly GCA_043810615.1. Taxonomy (GTDB): domain Bacteria; phylum Actinomycetota; class Acidimicrobiia; order Spongiisociales; family UBA11373; genus VGBK01. The sequence continues at coordinate 12,924 of JBDROA010000145.1, forward strand.
AGTCACCACGTTGACCAGGGTGGGCGTGGCGAGTCTTCCCGCTGCCGACGGCGCTCCTGTCCCTCACCCTGAGCCGGCGGGTGTTCCCGGGGGACAACCGCTTCGGTGCCGGCGCGCTCCGCCTCAAACCTCCGGCCGGTACCAGCGCTCCAGGTTCCAGGTTCCGGGACGCGAAGGATGGTGGCTGGGGCCGGCCAGGGTGTCGCTCCACCAGGCCAGGGCACTCCCCCGCGTGGCCAGGGGGATGAGGACTACCTGGTCGGCGAGGATCTCCTCGGCCTCGGCGGCCAGTTCGAGAAACCGGTCGCGGTCGGCGGTGGTGCCCATCTCCTCGAGGAGTGTTGCGTAGCGGGCGGTGGCGGCATCGGACACCGTCGAAGCCGCCTGGTCCAGGTCGTCGCCGTGCCCGGAGACGGCCGGGGTACCCCAGCGCTGGTAGTTCAGGCCGAGGGGAGGCGGTCCGGCCGGGTCCCAGTAGGCCAGGGTGCGGCCCGCCCCGCTCGCCCCGGCGGGCATGTCCCAGGCCCACAGCCCCAGGTCCCAGTCGCCCCGGGCAAAGGTCCGCCCGAAGAACAGTGCGGCGTCCTCGACGGCGAGACGGGCGTCGAAGCCGACGGCGTCGAGCATGCCGGCCACCATCTCTCCCACTTCGCGGCGCAGGCTCCCTTCGGCGGTGGTCGTGACCACCACTACCGGGGACTCGGCCGCGCAGTCCCGGCCCGCGGCAGCGCAGGCGTCCTCGAGGAGGGCGGTGGCCAGGGGCGGGTCGTAGGCGTAGCGGTCCCACCCGGGGCCGCTCGGCACGGGGGAGAGATCGAAGAACGAGGTGAGCGCCCCTCCGTTCACCCACGAGGGCAGGTCCGCCAGGGCGGCCCGGTCGACGGCGTGGGCCACCGCCCGACGAAAATCCACCGACTCGTTCAGGGAGGCGCGGTTGCGGTCGTTGGCCCCGAACTGAAAGGCGAGGTGCTCCCAGGCCGTGTCGTCGCCCACGGTCACCGCCACTCCTCCCAGGCTGCCGAGGCGGGCGATCACATCGGGCCAGGGCCCGAGATCCACGGCGTCGAAGCCCCCGCGGGCGAACCCCTCGACGGCCTGCAGGGCGCCCTCGACGAAGCGGAACGCCGCGGTGTCCAGGTAGGGGAGGGCCCGGCCGGCGTCGTCGGTGTGCCAGTAGGCGCCGCTGCGTTCGAAGACGGCGACGCTGCCGGGGGTGCCCGGGGCGGCCCCAGTCTCCGCCCATCCCAGGAAACGGAAGGGCCCGGCCGACGGCCAGGGCCGGGCGGACCAGTCGGTGAGCGGGTCGGTGCCGGCCACGGCGTGCCGAGGGAGCACCACGCCGAAGAGCCTCTCGTAGTCGATGGTGGGCCGGGGCAGGGTGAAGGAGAAGGCCTTCTCGCCCGCCGCCACCGATTCGGGGAGGATCTCGGCGTAGAGCGCCGCCTCGGGGTCGGGGAGGCCGAGGCCGGTGATCGCTTCGTAGGTGAAAGCGAAATCCTCGCCCGACACCGGACGCCCGTCTTCCCACACCGCGTCGGGCCGGATGCGGTAGGTGACTCTCATGGTGCCGTCGGGCCGTACCACCACTCCGCCGTTGGCGGTGGTGGGCATCTCTACGACGAGATCGGGCACGAAGTCGAAGGTGACGGGACTCACCTCCCAGGCGCCTGCTAGATAGGCCTCGCCGAGCGAAGGCACGAACCCCTCGGCCCACGGACTGAAGGAGAAGGGGGCCGAAGGCGCCACCACGGCGAGAGAGACGCTGCCCCCCACCGGGACGGTCTCCGGCAGGGTGGTCGTGGTGGTGGCGGGCCGCACCGGCCGGGTGGTGGTGGTGGTGGTGGCCGTAGTGGTGGGGGCCGTGGAGGAGAGAGAGGTGGTCGAGGGGGCAGTGGTCCCGGCCGAGCCGTCGTCACCGCAGGCCGCCACCGCCAACAGGAGTGCCATCAGGGCGACGAGACACCGCATCCCACCAGGCTAACTCAGGGATCCCCACTCGGCTCCCGGTGACGCCGTCGGGGCTTCGTCGTCGAGGGTTCAGGGAACCATGGACTTCAGGTCGGTCTCGCGCTGCTCTGGTTGCGCGGCCACGTCGCGGGCCTGGTCGATGACCGCGGCCGGGGTCCCCGTCTGCTCCGCCGGCGCCGATAGCATCGGCGGCCATGACCACGTTCGACGTTCACGCCGTCCGTGCCCGCTTCCCCGCCCTCGCCCGGGCCGAGGGAGGCCGTCCGGTCGCCTACCTGGACGGCCCCGGGGGGACCCAGGTGCCCGCCGAGGTGATCGAGGCGATGAGCCACCGCCTGCGCCTGGGGACCGGCAACATCGGCGGAGCCTTCGGGGCGAGCCGCGAGGCCGACGCGGTAACCGCCGCGGCTCGGGAGGCGATGGCCGATTTCCTTGGTGGCCGGCCGGAGGAAGTGGTGTTCGGGCAGAACATGACCAGCCTCACTTTCGCGGTGAGCCGGGCCCTGGCTCGGGAGTGGGGCCCGGGGGACGAGGTGGTGGTCACCCGCCTCGACCACGACGCCAACGTCACCCCCTGGCGCCTGGCGGCCGCCGACCGGGGGGCGGTGGTGCAGGTGGTGGACTTCGACCCGGCCGACGGCACCCTGGACCTCGGCCAACTGGAGCAGGCGGTGGGGGAGCGCACCCGCCTGGTGGCGGTCGGGGCCGCCTCCAATGCCCTGGGCACGGTGCCCCCGGTGCGGCGGGTGGCCGACCTGGCCCACGCCGCCGGCGCTCCGGTCTTCGTCGATGCGGTGCATTACGCCCCGCACCGCCTCGTCGACGTCGCCGCCCTGGGGGCCGACTTCCTGGCTTGCTCCGCCTACAAGTTCTTCGGGCCGCACACGGGTGTGCTCTGGGGCCGCGCCGGCCTCCTCGAGTCACTGGAGGCCTACAGGGTGGTCCCCGCCCCGTCTTCGGGCCCGGGAAAGTGGGAGACCGGGACGCAGTCGTTCGAGTCGCTGGCCGGGGTGGCGGCCACCGTCGACTACCTGGCGAGCCTGGGTGAGGGCGGCGCCCGGCGGGAATGTCTGGCCGCTGCCATGACCGCGATCCGGGCCTACGAGGAGGCCCTGGCCGCCCGGTTCCTGGCCGGCATCGCCCGGATGCCCGGGATTCGCCTCCACGGCCTCGCCGACCCGGCCCGTCTCGCCGAGCGCACTCCCACTTTCTCCCTGGCAGTGGACGGCCTGTCCCCCGATGAGGCAGCCCGCCGCCTCGGCGAGCAGGGCATCCACGCCTGGAGCGGCGACTACTACGCCGTCGGGGTCATGGAGCACCTCGGGGTGGCCCGGCAAGGCGGCCTGCTGCGGATCGGCTTCGTCCACTACAACACGGCCGAAGAGGTGGACCGGGTACTGGAGATGCTGACGAACCTGGCATAGCGGCCCGGCCTGGGCAGGCCCGTCAGGCCCCGGCTTCCACCCGGTCCAGATCGCCGAACACCGCGTTGGGAGGGAAGGGGTCGGCGGGGAGGGCGGCGAGGGCCGGCGCAAGGCCGGTGACGGCGGCCCGGCGAGCCCGCGGCCCCCCGGAAGGCAGCAGGAGTTCGAAGGCGCTCACGGCGCCGCGGCAGTAGCGCAGTTCGCCACCCATGAGGCGGGCGAGGCGCCGCGAGACCGCAAGGCCGAGCCCCAGGGAGCCGGGCCGTCCCGGGGTCCGGTGGGCTCGCTCGTACGGCTCGAAGATGCGATCCACCTCCCGGTCGGGCACCCCCGGCCCGTCGTCGGTGACGATCAGCGCCACGACGGCGCCGCGCTGCTCCACCTCGATGCCGATTCGGGCGCCCCCGTAGCGGAAGGCATTGGTGATCAGGTTGCGCAGGATCTGGCGGACCCGCAGAGAATCGGCCCAGGCCGCGGCATCCCGGGTCGGCGGTCGCACGGTACGGCCCTCGGGGGTCGGCAGGCCGCGCAGGACCTGGGCGACCTGCTCTCCGAGCGAGATCCGCTCAGCGGCCACCCTCAACTGACCGGTCTCCACTCGTGAGGCCACCAGGAGGTCCTCGACCAGATGGGTGAGGTCGCGGCTCTGCTCGACGATGAGTCCGAGCAATTGGCTGCGCTCTTCCGGAGGCAGGTCGTCTCTGGAGCGGAGCTCCTCGGCCAGGCCGAGGACGGCCGTGAGCGGCGTGCGTAGCTCGTGCGAGACGGCGGCGATCAGCTCGTCCTTGGACAGCATGAGGGCCTCGAGGCGCTCGCCGGCGTCCTGTCGCTCGAGCGCGCTCACGAACATCTCGCCGATCAGGCCCAGCAGGCGGACATCGGCCTCGGACCAGATCGGGCCTCCGGGCAGGGAGTCGCAGCCGACGAAGCCCATGACCGCCCCGGCCCGAACCATGGGAACCACGATGAGGGAGGTGATCCCCTGTGCCTCGAACTCCGCTCGCTCGGCCGCTGCCTCCGCTGGGAGCTCCGACACCCGCGGCACCACCACCGGCTGCCCGGCCCGAAGCGCTCCGCATACCCAGGGCAGGTCGTCGGTGGCAGTGCCCTGGATGCGGTGCTTCATAGGGGACACCTGGGGAGCGCACCACTCGTGGGTGTTGGTCATCAGGAGGCCGTCGGGCGAGAACTGGAAGACGTAGGAGCGGGCGGCGCCGGCGTGGCGGCCGATCACCTGCAGGGCACGCTCGATTCCCTGGTCGGTCTCCCCCAGGTCCAGGTTGATGAAGTCGGTGGAGAGCTTGGCGATGAGGTTCTCCAGGGCAGCCCGGCGCTGCAACTCCGCACGGTCCCGGTTGCGCTCGGTGAGGTCGGTGATCGCCACCACC
>JBDROA010000146.1:0-8571 GCA_043810615.1 Actinomycetota bacterium
GGGAATCCGAAGGGCGGCACCGATCGGGCGTGAGACCCCAACGGCGGCTCATCAGGGATCCGCGGAGGGCTCGCCGTGTGGATGAACCCGGGTCAGAGAGGGACTCGCACGCACCTCGATCCGCCCGCTGCTGCCCCTCCGAGCAGGCACAAGGGCCGACATCCTGCGGTACTGCCAGCCCAGCCCCCAGGTCGTGCACGCCCGCGCCCGGGGGCTGGGCGGTCGGAATCACCATTGGAGGCCGACAAGCCCCGGCCCCTGTGGAGTGTCCCGTCACCGCCGTCCCGGGCTGCAGGGAAGGCGGCGACGAGGCCGGGGGGGCCAATATGCTCTCCCTCCAGGCAACTGTGCCCGTCGGCGCGCGCCGACACGGAGGGACCCATATGAAACGCGAAGCCGGTGACCGGGTCGTCCCGTTTACCACCAACCGGCGCATGGTGGCCGCCAGCGCTGCCGTCGCCAGAGAACGCAACACAGTTCACGGCTTGTTCGAAGTCGACGTGACCGAGCCGCGGCGCCTCCTGCGACAGCACCGCGAGCGAACCGGAGAGGCGCTGTCGCTCACCGCCTTCGTGGTGGCCTGCCTGGCACGGGCGATCGCCGAAGACCCGAACCTGAACGCGGTCCGCCGTCGGAGGAAGGTGTACCTTCTCCACGACGTCACCGTCGGCACGCTCGTGGAGCGCACCGCCGGCGGCGAGGTCGTGCCCGAACTGCTGCCGATTCACGCCGCCCAGGACAAGACCTTCCGCCAGATCCACGGCGAGATCAGGGCGGCGCAGCACCGTGAGGGCGATCGCCTGGCCGGGCCGTCGAGGACCGGCCGGCTCGCCCACTTCGTCCCGAGTTTCCTTCTGCGCGCCGCAGTGCGCGCCGCCACCCGCAGTGTTGCCAGGGCGAGACAGTCCGGGGTAGTAGCGGTCACGGCCGTCGGCATGCACGGCCGGGGCCCGGGGTGGGGAATCCCCCTCAGCGTCTGGACCGTGGCGATCACCGTCGGCGGCATCGGACCGCGACCCGTCCTCCGCGACGGCAATCTCGAGACCCGAGAGCACCTGTGCCTGACCGCCTCGTTCGATCACGACATCGTCGACGGCGCGCCGGCGGTGCGCTTCATGGGGCGATTCGCCGCGTTGCTCCGCAGCGGCGACCTGCTGAGACAGGCTCTCGCCGACGAGGTGTAATGAGGGAGGTTCGGCCCAACCCCCGCGGGCACCACCCCAGAGGACTCGACCCGGCCAGCCGGCGGGGCTGACTGGACCGTACTTCCGCAACTCGGATGGCCCGTCGAACACTGACAAGGGCCACGGAACCAAGCGGCTCCTCGTCGGGTTCGCAGTCCAGGGCCCGGCGTCGGGTTCAAGGCCCGAAGGGCGGGCTATCGGGTCGGCAGCCCGAAGAGCGTCGCCGGATCTCCGTCATGTCTGCCCCGGCACCGCCGGCAGCCCGAGGAACCCGCAGAGGGCGCTGAAGGCTGCCCGCTTGCCGAACCGGGGGTGGTCGACAAGCCCCTCAGCTGCTTTCAGGTACTCAGCGAGGCCGAGCTCCTGAGGCCCGGTCCCAGGGGGCAACGCGATGAGCCGGAGCACTACGCGCAGCCGATCCGGCCGCCAGGTGCTCATCCCTTCGTAGAACCCCAGGAGCCCGGTGCCGAATCGGCCCAGCGCCGAACCGAAGGCTGCCACAGCCTCCGGGACGGCGGCGTCGCGGCCCCGGAGGCCGAGGCCGTTCATGATCGAATGACAGCCCAGGTACAGAAGCACCCGGCCCATGGACTCGTTGTACCCGCGGACGCGTTGCCGACAGCCCTCGCAGTAGAAGGAGCTCCACTTGCTGCCCGACGAGATCGGCTCGAGCAGGCAGCACCAGCACAGATCGAAGTACTCGTTGAAGTCGTGGTCCGGCCACCGCGGCTGGTCTGCCTTGTTGCAGCGGCAGACCTGGGGGTAGTCGCTGCGTCCGCTCGGAAACCCGGCGAGACCGGCGCAGACAATGCAGATGGTGAAGTCGTCGCTGGATTCGAGGATCACGGGCTGCTCCTTCCATCGGTCGAGAGCAGCCTTGAGAAACCAACACCCCTCCGCAGGGAGAGGTGTTGCTCCCCACATCGTCCCGGCCTGGTGGCCGGCTGGCGGTGGCACCTTGCCCCCTTGGGGCAGGTTGCCGGGCTGTCATCGGGCCAGATCCCTCGAGCCGCTCTCGATGCCCAGGTTGTCTTTGGAGACATTAGCGCCGGCGTAGGACAGATAGGAGCGCTGAACCCCGGCGGCAAGTCCGCCCGTTGGGTAGAGCGCCCGACGGGCGCCTTGCCGGGTCAAGGTCCCGAAGCCTGACATCGGCGCCGACCGGCGTCCTGGGCCTCTGCCAAGATTGTTGATGGCATCAGGAGTGGCCCGGGAGCTACCCGGGCCCGGCAACCTGGGACGGACACCCAAGGTGCCTTCCCACCCCTGAGGGTGGGGATGCGGTCCTGACGGGCGACAGCCCGGATGGGGCAACCTATGGTCCGACCGGCGCCTGGTTCGGCTCATGCCGACCGGGCGTTTCGTGTCTTCGGGCCAGCCGGAGGTGTCCTCCCGTGAGGAGGACGGCATGGACGACGACGATTTCGACCGGCGGCAGGAGGCTCTCGAGGCGGGCCCCGAGGCGGTGCGGGGGGATCACTGGTCGAAGAACTTCAGCCGCTCCGACCTGGGCGCGAACGTGTTCGCCTGCAGGCTGGAGTGGCTGGGCGACTTCCTGAACCTTCAGGGGTTCGCCCATCACGCGCAATGGACGGTGATGGGACCGTTCCACGAGTCGCTGGCCTTTGCCGACGGAGGCCGGTTCCTTCGGCATCGCGGCAACAGCATCGGCGGGTTCGGCGTCCTGGCCGGCCAGTGGATCGTCGGGTTCGCCGCCTTCCGCCACGTCTGCACCCTGCTAGGACTGGTTCCTCCCCGCCTGCTCAAGGGCGAACAGTCCATCCCCGACCCGCAGCTGCTGGCCCGGGAAGTGCAGCGGCAGAAGACCGAGGACCGCAAGGCGATGGAGGCGAGAGCCGAGCTGCTGCTCACTCCGGAGACGGCGGTCCAGCACACTCGCGAGCGGTGTTCCGGGACCTGTTCGGCGGCCCCCAGCCCCGTTTCGGTCTGGATGAGCGGGACACCGCTCTCATGCTGGATCTCACCAGTCACCAGTTCCTCCGCCGGCTCGTCCGAGAACCCCTGGATGAGACCGTCCGGCTGCGTGAGGACAGGCCCATCCGGCGGCCGGTCAAGGAGCCGCAGAATCGGCCCGTGCTCGAGGCGACGATTCTGGTGCCGGATCCGTCTGAGGGAAGTGAGCCGCTAGCCGAGGACGGGCAGGACAGCGCCTTCGGCGGCCCGGCCTGTCTCAGCGGCGTCGTGTGGAACAAGGACGGGGCTGAGGTCCTGCCCGGGACCTGGTGACCCACCCCCCTGTACGGCGACCAAGACTGGGCGGCGTGGTGCCATCCCCGGATTCGCCCTGGGCGACTTGCATGCTCACCTGTATACTGATTTGCATGCAGAGCACGAGCGTCCGCATAGACGTGGCCACCCACGAGGAACTGAAGCGGCTCGCCTCGTCACTGGGCACGACGGTCGGCGAGACTGTCGCCCTTGCGGTGCGGCGGCTGCGCCAGGAGCGCATCGGCGAGGACCTGGCCGCCTCGCTCTCCCCGCACGAGACTGCGTGGCTCGATGCTGAACTCGGGTGACGTAGTCGAACTGGACCTCGGAGTCCCGGCGGGACGAGAGGCAGGGCTGCACCGCCCCGCGGTGGTAGTCACAGCGCAGCGGCTCCTGGACGCCTCACCGAACGTCGTCCAGGTCGTCCCGCTCACCGGCACCCGGCGCGGTTTCGGCTCAGAGGTGCTGGTCGAACCCCACGAGTCCAACGGACTCGAGCGAACGTCGGTCGCGCAGTGCCAACACATACGCGCTGTGTCGGTGGGCCGTATCGAGCGCGTTCCAGGGAACGTCGGCACCGTTGCGCTCGCCCAGATCCGCGAAATCCTTGGGCTCATCCTCGACGTTTCGTCGTAGCGCCCGCGCCGGGCGAGTCTCACCTTGTCGGACGCGGCCCCGTGCCACCCTCCACCACTCGCAGAAAAGGGTGAGGTCGAAGGGGATCAGCCGCTCGTGGCCGGTGAGAGGGCACGACAACAGCCACCAGTTCCTCAACCGGTAGAGGTCCATCGACCAGGGCACCGGCATCTTGTCCACGGTGGGCAGACTCCGCCACCAACCCACGAACCGCTGCAGGTCGCCGGGCAGGATCGGCTCTCTCCGCCGCTCCCCCAACCCAGGCCAGGTATCACGCGTCGAAGCACAGGGGGTCCAGGGTCGCCGGTACCCGGGGCCGGATGGCCGGGTCGGCGTGGACTTCACAGCTGCCGAAGGGCCCGGCCCGCTTCAAGCACTCCCGGCCGTCGCCCAGCTTCACCCCGCAGACGGTGGGCAACCCCCACCCGGACCGCCTGGAACTCACGGTGCGGCGGGCGGTCACCCCGCCTCCCCTCTGCCGGCTTGCCTACCCCACCGCCGGAGCTGCCGGGCCTTCTTCGGCGCCGCCTGCCCGATGGGCGGTGCGGCGATGTCGGCGGGATGGGCCCCGCCCTGCCCTGGTTCGGGGAGCTGCTCCTTGCGGAGGAACCAGTACCGGGGTTTGCGGATGAGCCCGCGGCGCTTGCGGGGCCGGGGCCGATCCCCGTCGTAGTCGGTGATCCGTCTCAGTGGCCCTGCCATGACAAAACCCCCTTCGAGGTCGATGCCGAACATCGGCCCTCGGGGGGCTCTGAGCCACATCATAGACGGTCATCAGGCGCCTGGGAGAATGCGGAGAATGGCCACCCCGACCTTCATTCCCGGCCCTCGTCCTTCCCTCTGCCTGCATGGACAATGCCGTCCACCTATGCCGTCGCTGACGGTGCGACATGGGCTGGATCATGCTGTCGGCAACCCCCCGGGGCGAATGGTCCAACAACACCCTGGGCATGACTTCCAGCCACCCGCCGCGCCATCGACCCCTCCACAGCGACATCGCGCGACCTTCCATGGGGTAGGCCGGAAGCCGGGAGAATGGGCAAGAATGGCCTCTGACCTGGGGGTTCTCACGTCGGAGTCGCAACCCGAAGGAACGCCGCAGCTCACAGGCGGTCCTGATCTCGCCTGAACAGGTGTCGGGCCAGTCCCACCGTTGGCGGTATCGGTGCCCGTTCCGCCCACAAGCCGGTCATTCCCTCCCCTTCCCTCCAGGAAGTCGTTTCCGGCGTCCAAGAGACACGGGGTCGAAGCGTGTCGGCTCGCCTGGGTCCCAAGGCGTTGCACAAAGGAGCGGTCAGCGCGGCGCCAAGGCTTCGAGGCGCTGGAACCGGTCGTTCGGTGGCAACAGGTTCGCCTCGGACCAGAGGGCAACATCATCCTCCTGGGAGAAGAAGATGATCTGCCGGTCACGGCTGAGCTCGTGCAGGAGCTCGAGGATGGCGGTGCTCCGGGCAGCGTCGGATTGGATCGTGACGTCGTCGAGGATCAGCGGCGCCGACTCCCCGTTCGTCACCAGGTGCTCGGCTAGCGCCACGCGCAGGAGCAGGTAGATCTGCTCGGCTGTGCCGTGGGACAGGGCGGTGGCCAGGCGCAGGTCGCCTCCGCGCGCCCGCACCCTGACCGTCAGGTCCTGCGGGTCCACCGTCGCCTCCTGGTAGCGCCCCATGGTGATGGCCGGCAGCCAGGACTCGATGGCTGCCTTCAGCTTGGGGGCGATGGTGCGGTGCACCGACTCTTCGGCCCTGCTGAGGTAGCCGACCGTCTTGCGCACCACAGCGGCGAGGCTCTCGACCCGTTTGACTTCCTGCTCGGCGCGACCCGCCGCCTCCTCCAGGGCCGCCAGGTCGGCCAGCCCGGCCTTCATGTTGTTGAGGCTGCCTTTCAACTGGTTGGCGTAGGCCCGCGCCGCCTGCAATTCGTTCTCGAGCTGTTCCGGGGCCCGGGACGGACCGCGCTCGGGCTCCGGGGACGGCCCGGCCGCGGCCAGCTGCTGCCGGATGGCCTCCGCTCGCTCCTCCCAGTCCGCAGCCGATCTGCCATCGAGCAGCCCCTGCAGCTCCTGGTACCCCTTCCAGGCCGCCAGCCCGGCTGCCGCTTGCTGTTCGGTGACGGTCGACCACTCGTCCAGGCGAAGTGCCAACTCGTCGGTGGAGCCCTCGGCGCTCAGCCCGGCTGCCGCAGCGGCGACCCGGAGGCGGGCTTCCGCGTTGCTGATGCGCTGCAGACCGCTCGTCCACTGCTCTTCCTGCTGGCGTCGCATGCCCAGCTGCCGCTCCAGCAGGGACCGACGACTCGCCAGGGCGGCTCGGGACTGCCGCTCGCGGCAGGCTTCCCGGTAGCGGGTGTAGGAACCGTCCGGGTCCTCCGCCGACACGGCCTCGCCTCGCTGGTTGAGCAAGCCGGCCAGGGCCACGGCCGCGGTGCTCGCCTGTGTCTCGAGCTGGCGGAGGCGCGCGATGCGCCGCTCTCCCTCGACACCGGCGCCCAGGAACCGGTCCAGCTCGTTCGCCACACGGCGTAGCTCGGCGGGATCGGCGGGCACGCCGAGCTGGCGCAGACGCCGAAATACCACCTCTGCATCTGCTTCAGCCGGGAGCTGCGAGGAGACCTCCCGGCGGACGAGCAGCAGCAGGCCGCTGCCGAGCGCGGCCAGCGCCCCGACGGCGATCAGGGTGCCACCGACGAGGGCGGGGCCCACGACAAGGACGACGGCGCCCACGACGGCGAGGACAAGGCCGGCGATCGCGGCGAGGCCGACCGGCCGCGAGCTGCGCCGGGCGGATCTGCTTGCACCTGCCTGGCGATCGAGGGCCCCGGCCAGCTCGCGCAGTTCGGTCGGGGTCGTTCCTTCCACCACCGCGGGGACCACTTCTGGGCCTTCGGCCTCCCGGACGGCCTGCAGGTCGCGTCGGGCGCCGGTCAGTGTCTGGTAGGCCGCTTCGACTTCGGCGGCCGGCGTCAGGTCACCCTGCGGCAAGTCGGGCAGACCGCCCAGCTCGGCTTCAAGCTCCTGGGTGGAGGGCCCCTCCAGAACCCCGGAGGGGGCTGGAACGGCCCTCCATTCGGCGAGAGCCTGGGTGACCGCGGCGACTGCCCGGCTCTGCTTGGCGGGTTCGGGAGGCGGCCCGGCGGCAAAGTCACCCGCCAGGGGACGGATCTTGCCGAGTCGCTCCTCGACCTGGGCGAGCTCGGCCCTGGCCCTTTGGATCTCGACACGCTGTCGCTCGACCTCGAGCGCCTCTACCCGGGCGAGCGCCTCGTCCAGTTCGCGGGCTCGCTGCCGGTACTCCTCGTGGTGCCTCCGGGCTTCGGCCAGTTCTCCGGCAGTGGTATCACAGGCCTGCCGAGCCATCAGCAGCGGCTTCGTGCGAGCTCGCTCTCCACCGATGCTGTTCTCCTCGAACTTGGCAAGGGCGGCCAGCGCTTTGCGGGCCGTGGCATCCCCACCTCCGGCGGAAGCGGCCCGCTGCATGCACTCCTGGAGGCTGCCGGAGCCGTCGACGACTGCCAGGATGTCGGCCTGGCCGACGAAGAGAGTCGGCCGCATGATCTGCCGGTTGAGACCGAGGAGCCTGGACCCGTCGGGGGCGCCGTCGTACATGATGGAGGCCGACAGGTCGGCGCCGGTCGTGGTGTCGATGGCGGCGCACTTGACCCGCTCGTTGAGCTCGTGTCGCAGCTCGATCCGGCGTCCGTCGTCCATCTCTACCAGGCAGCGGACCTCCCACCGGTTGCCGTCCCACGGCTTGTGCAGCTGTTCGAACTCCTGCTCCTCTTCGGGGGCGCGGCCCCGGCCGCGGCGGCGGCCGCAGAGAGCGGCATAGACGGCGGCCTGCCAGGAGGACTTCCCCGACTCATTGGGCCCGCCGAAGACGTTCATGCCGGGGGCGAACTCGAGTCGCTGATCGGCCAAGGGCCCAAAGGCCACGGCTTCGACCTGGCGGAATCGCATCAGACCACCTCGAGGTCGTTGCGCCCGTCCAGGGCACGCAGGCCGGTGACCAGGATGCGGCGCCGCTCCTCCTCGCCGAGAGCAGGGTCGTCGGTGACCATTCTCACGAACTCGCCCCGCACCGTCGGGTCGGAGCGCAGCCCTTCGAGGTCGTAGCCCGCACGGAGGGCTCCAGGCTGGACGACGGCCTGGCGCAGGCCTCCGGAGATGGAGCACAGGTCATCGAGGCGCAGGTCAAGGCCGGGGCTCACCTCCCCAACCACCGTGACGCGTCCGTAGCCCTCGAGCCCGGCGGTGAGTGACGCCATGCGGTCCCTGACTTCCTGGAAGGTGTCGCATCCCGTGACGTCCAGCGTCAGGTCGTGAATCACCGAGACCGCCACGCTGTGCCGTTCGATGGTGACCTTGCCGGCGCCGTCGAAGTCGGCCACGACCGCTCCCTGCCGATCGAGGTCCGCGAAGGAGATCGGGTCCGGGTTGCCCGGGTAGGAGAGCCCCGTCACGTCGCGGCGGGTGTGGAAGTGGCCCACGAAGGAATGCCGGAGGCCCGCCTCCAGGATCTGGCTGACC
>JBDROA010000147.1:0-2096 GCA_043810615.1 Actinomycetota bacterium
GCCGCCGCCCCCACCGCCGGCACCGTCGTCGTCACCGGGAGAGTCGTCGACTCCGCCGAGTCATCCCCCGGCCGGTTCAAGAACCACATGGCGCCGCCGAAACCGACCAGAACGGCCGTCGCGACGACGGCTGCCAAAGCCGGTCCCGGCAGGCGCCACCCACGGTCCGGTTCCGGGGCCAGGCCGCCGCCGGCGAGCTTCAGGGCCACCCGCTCCCGCAGCTTCTGGCTCCCGAGGGGAGTGCCCCGCTCGGACATCGCAATCAGGCTGGTGCGCAGATCCTTCATGGCCGGTCCTCCGTGGCGAGAGCGAGACGCAGATGGGCCCGGGCCCGGGAAGCGCTCTTCCGGGCCGCCGCCTCGCTGCAACCGAGCATCTGGCCGATCTCCTGGAATCGGTAGCCCTCGACTACCGCCAGGTACAGGGCCGCCCGCTCCCGGGGCGGCAGGGCCGACAGCTCATCGAGGTCCGAGGGGTAAGCCGGGTCGTCCTGCAGGTTGCTCGAGGCCGCAGTCCGCCGCAACGCCCGCCGCCTGGCTCCCATCTGCCGGCAGTGGCTGGCAGCGAGGTTCACCATCACTCTCCTGAGGTAGGCCGCCGGGTTGTCCAACTCGCTCAGGGAATGTCGGCGCAGCACATGCACCAGGGACTCCTGGAGCAGGTCGTCCGGCTCCAGGTCGAACGGTGCGGCCACGGCGGCGAACTTCCTGAGCGCCGGGTAGAGACCGTCGATGACGCCCCACTCCCCGGGATCGGTGCGCCGTACGGCGTAAGTCACAATCTCTCCCACATGTGCGACGCTCGGTGATAGGACGCACCAGGGCCCCGAAATGTGACCTCAAGTCAAGCGGATCCGGGTCCAGGGCGATGGCTTGAGGGGGCGGTCACCGAGAAGGCCAACCGGGTGAGCTCTCCGAGGGGATCCCGAGGGGGTGCTGACGTCGCTGCGGCCTGGGGTGCTGCCTGCTAAGTACACCATTCGGCCGAAGCGCCGGAGCGGTACGGGCCCAGGCGGGTCAATGTGCGAGGCAACCCCAGCACCTGTTCTCGACCTCGAAGTCCCCGAGAGGAACCCGGGTGCCATCGGTGGCGATGGCTTCGAAGTCTTCGAGGAGCGCCTTGGCGTACCCGCATGCCCCGTCGGGGTCTGATCGTTCCAGGATCGTGATCTTTCCGGCGACTACCGGCCACACCTCATCAACCCAAGGCACCGGCTGCGAGTACGGGTCGGCGAAGAGGTCACTTCCTATTCGCACTTCGACTTCCCACCGACTGTTCGGGAGCACCGACACTTCCGGGATGTTCCCCTCGGCTGCCGTCCTGAGGTCGGTGAGCCTGACGAACAGGCCGGCGGTCTGGTCGGCGGCACCGAACCGGAAGCCATAGCCGAGACCGTGACTCTCGACGAGCGGGGGCAGGGTCACCGTGGCTGTGATCGGCGCAGTTGTCGTAGCGGCGCCGTCACCCACACAGCCTGCTCCCACTGCCGCCAGGGCGCAGACAACGACCCACACAGACTGCCGCACGGCTCACCCCTTCCAAAGAGCGTAGGTCCGTTCGAGGAATGTGCCCATGCCGTGGCGTTCCGTCACCCTGGGGTGGCCCGACCACACGAGGTTCCGCCTGTTGCCCGGCGAGAGGTGCCGCTGGAGGCTGGGGTAGGGCCTGTGGTCGTGGCGCCCGGGTTTGTCACAGGTGGCTGGTACATAGTGGGTATGAGCGGTGGGGTGTTGTCTGTGGTGGAGGGGGCGGAGTCCGCGGCGGTGTTCGTTCTGCCGGCCGGTGGTTTGTCGGATGGGGAGCTGACCGGGGAGCTGTGCCGGGTGCAGCGTGAGGTTTCTCGTTTGGAGGCCTGGCGGGCGGAGCTGATCGCCGAAGCGGATCGGCGGGGTGTGGCCCGGGCGGAGGGGTTCGGGTCGACGACGGCGTGGCTGATGGCCCTGTGGGGGGATCCGGCGGCGGTGTGCCGCAGCCGTGTGGCGGTGGCCGCCTCCCTGGGGGGGATGCCCGAGACCCGGGCGGCGTTCGCGGCCGGGGTGGTGTCCGAACCGCGGGTGCGTCTGTTGGCCCAGGCGCAGGCTCTGGCTCCGGAGCAG
>JBDROA010000148.1:0-36962 GCA_043810615.1 Actinomycetota bacterium
CCGTCGCCTCATCATCCGCCACCAAGGCGACACCATCGCCACCCACCGATTCCCCATCAGCGAAAAGACCATCACCCCCTACCACCCCACGGCCACCAGAAGCCTGTTCCACAACCTCCCCGACTGAACGATGTCCTGAAGTAACACACCTCCCCAAAACACTGAACGATGTCCTGAAGGCTGCCACGTAGGCTACGGCGGCAAACCGCCGCGGGTCGTCGCGCAGCAGGGCCAGCACCTCTTTCCGGGAGTACCCGCGGGGGTCGGCGGTCTCCCCGGGCAGGGCTCGGGGCTCTCCTTCGGCGACGCGGGTGAAGGTGACCAGCAGGGTCGGATACGCCCCCTCGGCCCCCACCACGACCGCCACCGGCTCTGCGGCCCACACCGGCCACTTCGGATGCGCCTCGTGGCGCCGGCCCTCCCGGGCAATGGAGCGCCCCTGAAGGCCGACCTCCTCCCCCACCTCGCGCCGCACCGCCTGCGCCGGGGTCTCCCCGGCCCGCCGGCGCCCGGTAGGGATCTCGAGCAGGCCCCGCACCACCTCGGGCTTGTCGCGGCGCTGCAGGAGGATCGCCGCTCCCGGCCCGTCGCGCCGCACGATGGCGGCGATGTTGGACACCACCAGCGTCTCCTTTTCCATGCTGGCCGCCGGCGCCTCCACCCAGTCCCGGCCCGACCAGATAGTGACTCGCCCTGCGCTCACCGGCCGCCTCCCCATGGCCCCCCCCGTCGGGCACCTTGCCGCCCCGCACGGCCCGGGAAGGTAGTCGCGCCCCGACTGGAGAGCGTAGAGTCGGGGTATGACCGAGTTCACCGTGCGCCTCACCAACCGCCCGGGGATGTTGGCCATGCTCGCCGAGCGCATCGCCTCGGCGGGGATCAACCTCGAAGCCCTCGCCGCTTACGGCATCGCCGAGGAGGGTCGGGTGCACCTGATGGTGGACGATGCCGCCACCGCTCGTTCCGTCCTGCGCCGCGCCGGCCTCTCCTTCGACGAGCGCGAGGTGCTGGTGACCACCCTGTCCCACGAACCCGGGGCCGTGGCTGCCATGGCCCGAGGCCTGGCCGACGCCGGGGTCAACATCGAGGCCCTCTACCTGCTGCGCTGCTCGGCCGAAGGCATGGAGTTCGCCGTCGCCGTGGACGACCCCGAGGCCGCCCGCTCTCGCCTGGCCGCCCGCTGACCATGGACCTGGGGTTCGGCCTGGTCTCCTGCCAATTGGCCCCGGGCGACCCCCGCACCTGGGAGGACCTGTACGGCGAGGCCCTGGCGCTGGCCCCCCCTGGCGGAGCGCCTGGGCTACGCCTCGATCTGGACCAGCGAGCACCACTTTGCCGACGACGGCTACCTGCCCTCGCTGCTGGTGACCTCCGCCGCCCTGGCCGCGGTCACCCGCCGCATCCGCCTCGGCACCGGGGTGATCCTCGCCCCCCCTGCACCATCCGCTGCGCCTCGCCCAGGATGCCGCCACCGTGGATCTCATCAGCCGGGGCCGCCTCGTGCTGGGCCTGGGCCTGGGATGGTCGGCCACCGAGTTGGCCGCCTTCGGTGCCGACCTGTCGCGTCGGGGACGGGCCATGGAGGAGATCCTCACCCTCCTCCCCCGGGCCTGGTCCGGTCAGCCCGTCTCGCACGATGGCACGGTCTATCGGGTCGACGGCGTCGCCGTGCGCCCCACCCCCGCCCGGCCGATCCCCATCTGGGTGGGCGGCGGCGCCGGGGAAGCGCTGCGCCGCGCCGGCCGCCTCGCCGACGGCTTCCTCTCCAACGCCCCCGCCGCTCACTTCCCCGCCCAGGTGACCGAGATCGAAACTGCTCGGCAGCAAGCGGGCCGCACCGGGCCCTTCACCTTCGCCCACATGAGGATCTGCTACCCGGCCGCCGACCCCGACGGGGGGGGAGGAGATCCGGCCCTTCGTCCACCAGATGCGCTGGAACTACTCCGACCTCGAAGCTTCGGCCCGCCGCCCGCCGGGCCCGGTACCCGCCGCCCCGCCCCTCGACAGGGCCACCGAAGCCCGCCTGCGCTCCCTGGCCCTGGTGGGACCGCCCGACTTCATCGCTTCCGAACTGCTCGCCTTGCGGGAGCAGGTCGGGGCCCCGGTGGAGTTCGTGGCCCGCTCCTACTTCCCCGGGATGCCGTGGACCCGCCAGGTCGGGGTGCTCCACCGCATCGCCGAGGAGGTCGGACCCCTGCTTCGCTAGGGCCTTCGGGCGGCCGCCCGGGCCGCCAGGTGTTCCAGGCTGTCGTCCAGAGGCTCCAGGGTGAAGCCCGTGCCGTGGCGGCGGCGCAGCGCCCGGGTCAGCAACTCGTCGGCGAAGGCGGGGGTCTTGGGCAGCAAGGACCCGTGCAGGTAGGTGCCGAAACAGTTGACGGCCACCGCCCCCTCGTAGCGACGGGTCTCGTTGTTGCCGTAGCCCTTCTTCACCCGCCCGAGGGCCGCCTGGCCGGAGTCGAGCAAGGTGCGCCCCGAGTGGTTCTCGAAGCCGACCAGGTCGCCCCACGGCGTGGCCACCACCACGTTGCCGATCATCCGCTTGCTCCCGCCGATGGTGTCCATGGCAAAGACCCCTATCCCCGGGATCTCCTGCCCGTCCTGGGTGAGGAAGCGGCGGCCGAACAACTGGTAGGTGCCGCAGATGGTGAGGAACACCGTGCCCGCCGCCACCGCCTCGCGGATGGCGCCGCGGCGGCGCTGCAGGTCGTCCGCCACCTCCAACTGCGATCGGTCCTGCCCGCCACCGCCGAACACGATGTCGGCCGCGGCCAGGTCGTATTCCGCCCCGACGGGCACCGGGTCGACCCGGGCTTCCAGGCCCCGCCATTGCAGCCGGCGGCGCAGGGCGATGACGTTGCCGGTGCCCCCGTAGATGTTCATCTCGTAGGGGTAGAGGGGGGCGATCACCAACTCGCTCACGACCAGGCCTCCCGCTTGCTGGTACCGGGGCGGAGCAGGTCCAAGAAGCGCAGCATGGCGGTATAGGTCGGGACCAGGTAGCCCGTCTCCGCTTCCGCCACGCCTTCGACGAACCGCTCGAGGGCGGCGGCGAAGTCGGTCTCGCTCCAGGCATCGAGGCCGGCGTACTTAAGGCGCAGCGCCATGTCGTAGGCCCGCAAGCCCGCGGTGCCGAAGCGATGGCCCGTCCCGGCGAGATCCTCCACCCGGGCGTCCCACAGCCACGACACGTCCCGCCCGTCGGCCTCGAGGTCGTTGATGGCGAGGAGCACCGGGGCTCCCGGGGGCAGAGCCGTGAGGAGGCGGATGGCCTGGTTGAACCCGGCCGGGTTCTTCACCAGCAGCAACTTCACCCGCCGTCCCCGGTAGTCCACCACCTGGCCGCGCCCGAAGGCGGGCCGGGTCCTCCCCAGGGCGGCCACCGCCCTCTCCAGCGGCACCCCGAGCTCGGCGGCGGCCAGCACCGCGGCAGCGGCGTTGTACCCGTTGTAGGGGCCGGGCAACTGGAGGCGCACCGTGGCCCGTTCGCCAGAGGCGGCGGCCAGTTCGATGACCTGGTCGTCCCCGGCGGGGTCGGCCCGCTCCAGCAGCAGGTCCGGTGTCGTCCGCAGGTCCTCGGCTTCACTGACCCCGTACAGCGACGAGTCGTGGGGCATAGCCCGCCGGATCGGCTCGGCAGCCCCGAAGAAGCGGGCGGCGGCAGCCCCCACCGCCATCTCCGCCACCAGAGGATCGTCGGCGTTGAGCACCGCCACCCCGGTGTGGCGGACCGCAGCGGCGGCGTGGGAGGCGGTGGTAGACAATTCCCCGAAGCGGTCCAACTGGTCCCGGGCCATGTTGGTGACCACCATTACCCGGGGCCGCAGCCGCGGGGCCAGGGGCCGCACCGCCGCCTCGTCCACCTCGAACACCGCCACGTCGGCGTCCACCCGGCCCCGCCACGAGGCCACCTCGATGAGGCGGGTGGCGATGCCCCGGGCCAGGTTGGAGCCGGTGGGGTTCGTGACCACCTTCAGGCCCTCGGCCTCGAGCATGCCCACCAGCATTCTGGTGGTGGTTGTCTTGCCGTTCGTGCCGGTCACCACGATGACCCCGCGGCGCACCGGGCCGACCAGGCGCTCGATCGTCCGGGGGTCGATCTTCTCGGCGATCAGGCCGGGTAGGGCCGAGCCGCCTCGCCCCAGGAGGCGGCTCAGGCGCCCGGCGAGACGCGCCAGCGCAGTAGCCACGACGAGCCTAAGCACGCCGGGACTCTACCCCCGGAGGGACGCCCAGGGCCGGACGGCCCTCTGCTCCCGGCCCGACGGCCGCAGACGGTGCACTCCCCACCCTGCTGCTCCGGGCGGCCTAGGTTGTGACCGCACCGTCACCGACTTGCGGCGGTCGGGAGTAGCGCCATGGCCGATCGAGAGCCCGCCCGCCTCTGGCGGCGCACCCCACGCCCCTGGCATGGGATGACCCCGGCGGTGTGGCTCCGCCTCCTGGCCTGTAACCGCGCCGCCGTCTCCCCCGGCCGCCTCCCCATGGCCCTGGCCATCAGCGCCCTGAGCCTGGGCAACTCCGCAGCCGGACTGCTGCAGAGAGCCCGCTACGGCCGAGCCATCGCGGGCGCCACCGTCGGCCCGCCGCCCCTCTTCATCATCGGCCACTGGCGTACCGGCACCACCTTGCTCCACGAACTGCTCGCTCTCGACGAGTAGTTCCGCTGCCCCACCACCTATGAGTGCATGGCCCCGGCACACTTCCTGGTGACCCGGCGCGTGGTGACCCGCCGGCTCGGGTTCCTCCTCCCGGAGCATCGGCCCATGGATGCCATGCGCCTCCGCTGGGGCCTGCCCCAGGAGGACGAGTTCGCCCTCGGCAACCTGGGGGCGCTCACCCCGTACCACGCCTGGGCGTTCCCGCGACGCGACACCGCCTGGGAACAGTGCCTCGACCCGCGCGACTTCTCCGAGCAGGAGCGGCGCCGGTGGCAGGAGGCCCTTCTCACCTTCTACAGAGCCCTCACCCTCGGCGAAGGCGGCCGGTTGGCCCTCAAGTCGCCACCCCACACCGCCCGCCTCGGCCTCCTCGCCGAGATGTTCCCGGGAGCCGCCTTCATCCACGCCGTGCGGAATCCGTACGAGATGATCCCTTCCTTCGCGGTGGCGTGGCGGCGCATGACGGCGGCGGCGGGACTCCAGGGCCGGTGTCGCGTCGACCTCGAGAGCTTCCTGCTCCGCCTCGGTACTCACTTGTACCGGCGCTTCGACGACGACCGAGCCTGCCTCGGCCCCGGGCGCATTGTCGACGTGCGTTACGAGGACCTGGTCGCCGATCCTGCGGCGGAGTTGGAACGGATCTACTGCCTCTTCGGCCTGGCCCGCCCCGAGCACCTCCGACCGATGGTGGCCGGATATCTCTCCCAGTTGGGGGAGTACCGCACCAACGCTCACGAGGCCTCGCCAGGCTTACGGCGGCACATCACGGTGGTCTGGGGCGACTACGCCCGCCGCTACGGCTATCCCCTGGATGCTTCGACCGGCGGGCTCGCCTGATCCCCCTCTCGCGCGCCGGGAGGGCCCCGCAGGGCCCTCCCGTCCGATGGCGCCGGGGGAGGCGTCAGGCGCCCAGGTCTTCGCTGCTTCCGTCGCCGTCCAGGCAGGGGCCACCGCCCATTCCGCCATGGCGGCCGCGCCCCACACCGGGGCCGCCCATGAGGGGCCGGTCGATCTCGCCGTTCACCAAGTCGGTGAGGTGCTCGGTCGCCCTCTCGAGCATTTCGGCCTTCTGCTCCTCGGTGATGCGGCCGTCGGCCACCAGGTCGGTGAGGTGCTCCTCGACCAGGCCAGCCAGGTGGTCGATGAGGGCATCGGCGCTGGAACCGTTCGCCACCGCGATCTCGGCCGGCGTCCGCCCGTCGCGCACTGCCTCGACCAGTTCCTGCGGGGTGAGCCGCAGGAAATCGGCCGCCTCACGCACCGCCTCGATCCCGCGGCCCACAGGACGGTGGGGTCGAGGCAGGGCCTCGGCCAGGGTGTCGGCCACGGCTTCGGCCTGATCCTGGTCGATGGTGCCCTCGTCCACGAGGGGGGCCAGCCACTCGACGATCTTCGAGCGGAGGGGCGCCTCCTCGACGGTCGTCGCCTGGTCGGTGGTGGGCTCGTCGTCGGATTGCGCCAGCGCGACGCCGGTCATGGCCAGCGCCGCCACCGCCAGCACCATGGCGCCCAACTTGAGGGTCTGCTTCAAAACGACCTCCTGGGTTCGTCGTGCCCTCATCGTCGAGGGGGCCTGTTAGAGAAGAGTAAGCGTCGGTTCAAACTTCCGTGGCCCGAAACTGCGTCTCGTAGAGGCGGGCGTAGAGGCCCCCCCGGGCCAGCAGGGTGGCATGAGTCCCATCCTCCACAATGCGCCCCCCGTCCAGCACCAGGATGCGGTCGGCGGCCAGAATGGTGGTGAGTCGGTGGGCGATGACGAACGAGGTCCGTCCTGCCAGCACCCGCTCCAGCGCCTGCTGGATGAGGGCCTCGGACTGGGCATCGAGATGGGCGGTGGCCTCGTCGAGGATGAGGATGCGGGGGTCCTTCAGCACGACCCGGGCGATGGCCACCCGCTGCTTCTCCCCGCCCGACAGGCGGTAGCCGCGCTCCCCCACCACCGTCTGGTATCCGCCGGGCAGGCCGGCGATGAAGTCGTGGATGTTGGCCACCCGGCAGGCCTCCTCCAGCGCAGCGTCGGCGGCGTCCTGCCGGGCGTAGCGCAGGTTGGCGGCCAGGGTGTCGTGAAACAGGTAGGTCTCCTGGGTGACCACCCCGATGCCCCGGGCCAGGCTGTCGAGGGTGACAGAACGCACGTCGCGCCCATCGATGAGCACCCGGCCCGAGGTAGCGTCGTAAAGGCGGGGGATCAGCCACGACACCGTGGTCTTGCCCGCCCCGCTGGGGCCCACGAGGGCGATCAGTTCCCCCGGCGCCACGTCGAACGACACCTCGGCCAACGCCGGCGTGGTGCGGGAGGGGCCCTTGGGAACCGCGCCCGCCGAGTCGGTGGGGTTGTGCCAGGAGAAACGGCGCACGTGGGCCAGGCCCCCGGCTGCCGCCTCCCGGTAGTCGAACCCCACCCGGTCGAACGTCACCCGCCCCACCATGGGCTCGAGTGGGACGGCCTCGGGGACGTCGTTGATCTCGCGAGGCAGGTCGAGCACCTCGAAGACCCGCTCGAAGGAGACCAGCGAGGTAGCCAGTTCCACTCGGGCGTTGGTGAGAGCGGTGAGGGGGCCATAAAGGCTCGCCAGGTAGGCGGAAAGCGCCACCACCGTCCCCACCGTCAGCGACCCCCGGATCACGAGCACCGCCCCCAGCCAGAACACCAGGGCGGTGCCCAGGGAGCTCACCACCCCCAGGGCCATGAAGAACCACCGGCCCACCAGGGCTCGGCGCACCCCCAGGTCGCGCCCCGCCGCCGCCTGGGCCCCGTAGCGGCGGTCCTCGTCGGCGGTGCGGGCGAACAACTTCACCAACAGAGCGCCGCTGAGGTTGAGAGTCTCGTTCAGCGTGTTGTTCATGCGGGCGTTGGCATCCATCTGCGCCCGGGTCACCCCCCGCAGCACGCGGCCTACCCGGCGCGATGGGATGATGAAGAGGGGCAGAACGGCTACCGCCGCCAGGGTGAGGCGCCACTCCAGGCGCAGCATCACCACCAGCGTGGCCCCGGCGGTGAAGACATTCGACGCCACCGACACCAGAGTCCCGGTGATGGCCTGCTGCGCCCCCACCACGTCGTTGTTCAGGCGTGACATCAACTCGCCCGGCCGAGCGCCGGTGAAGAAGGCCAGCGACATCCGCTGCAGGTGGGCGAACAGCGAGGTGCGGAGGTCGAAGATGATCCCCTCCCCCGCCCGGGCCGTGGCCCAGCGCTGCGCCACCCCAATGACCCCGCTCACCAGGGGGACGGCCACCATGCCCAGGCCGAGCAGGGTCACCCGGCTCAGGTTCTTGCCGGGGATAGCCCGGTCGATCAGGTCCCGCATCAGAAGCGGCGGGGCGAGGCCGGCCAGGGTGATCAACACGATGGTGGCGAGCACCACCCAGAGGAGCCGGTGGTAGGGCCGGGCGTAGCCGAGGACGCGGCGCAGCAGACGCCGGTCCATTGCCGGGCGATCCTGCTCCTCGTCGTACTGCAGGTACGACCACCAGCCGCCGCCGTGGCCTCCTCCGGGGAAGATGCTCACCTCCTGTCGGACGCCAGGCTATCGGCCGGGAACACCCGGTCGGCCGATCCCCGCCTCACCCGTCGGCGGAGGGCAGGAAGGAGAGCAACTGCAGCGAGCTCAGGGCGTCGGCCATGGCGAAGCAGGACTCCTCGCTGATCCCCCGGCGGCAGAACAGCTGGTACACATAGCCGCCCGCCGCCCAGGCCAGCTCCCGCCCGTCGGCCGCCTGGAAGGTGGAGATGTCCCCCGATCCCTGGTCGGGGAGGGCGGAGCGCAGCCCCACCCGCAGCACCACCAACTGCCCCTCGGTGCGGGGCACGGTGTAGGGCTCCGCCGTCCACAGCCCGAACGCCGCTGAAGTGCCCACGTCGATCGTCCCGGTCTGCGGGTCGAAGAGCAACTGGCTGGAGATGTGGGTGACCTTCTCCGGCACCAGGCGGGGGAACTCGATGCCGACCAGGGCGGTAGCGATCTCGAAGCGGCTCGCCTGCACGAAGGGGTCCACCCCGTCGCTGCGCTGCCACACCCGGCGAATCACGGCGTCGGCGGAGACGCCGGGGGGCACCTCGAACTCGTCGTTCACCCACACCACGTCCCCCGACAGCCCGGTGAGCGCCATGCCGCCGCCGGGTTGGGGCAGGGTGGTGGTCGTGGTGCTCGTGGTGGAGCCGCCGTGGACAAGGCCGCGCGACAGGTCGCCGACGCCTTCGAAGACGTCGCCGCAGCCTGCCGCCACCAGGGCGGCCAGGGTGAGGATCATGGTGATACGGCGGTTCATGGGGAAGAGGGGCGTCATGGGCTCGAGGGGATTATCGTCCCGTGCCCGGGAAAGCAGGCGCGTCAGGCCCCGGCCGGGCCCACCCCCGAGGCCGCGGGGAGCTTCCGCTCCCGAGCGGCGATGAGAGAGCGGACCTTCTCGTAGGAGGGCGGCGGACCGGTGCGCACCTTCTTGCCGTCGATGTACACACCATCGGTGTGGCCCCACTCCACCGCGGCGGCACGCTCCGAGGTGTCGATTTCCCGGACAGAAACACGCTCGCCGAACTCGGCAGCGGCCCGCCGGGCGCGGGCTGCGGTCATGTTCTGCGCGGTGCACCAGGCGGCGTTGAAGACCACGACGTTCACCTTCCCCGGCACGGGGGCGGGCAGACGCCCGCCCCGGGGCAGCCACCGGGGGGGGGTGAGCCTCGGCGGTGAAGGGCTTCCACAGCAGGACGGCGATCCCCTGCCGGTCGGCCTTGCGGTACCCCTGCTTGCGGTACCAGGAGGCCCTCATCCAGAAGGGCAGGGCCACACCCCACGCCGCCATGCCCTGCGCCCCCAGAGCCCGGGCATCGGCCTCGGCCGCCGCGAGCAGGGCCCGGCCCATCCCCCTCCTCTGGAAGTCGCCCCGGCCCTGCCGGTGGCCGTGGACCCAGATGCAGGGGATGAAGTACAAGCCCTCCCCCACCACCGGCCACTCCTCGATGGGGAGGTACTGGATCATGCCTCCCACCACCCCGGCGTCGTCGACGGCCAGCTTGGCCCGCAGGCCCCGCTCCCGGTACCGCGCCACCCAGCAGGCGCGCCCCGGCCCGGCCTCCCGGGCGTCGGCGAACCAGTCCTCCAGGCACACGGCGAACAGATCCCGATGCTCGCCGGTGAGGTCGATCACCCGCATCCCTGCCTCCTCCCGTCCCCGCCCCGAGTAGACGCCTCCATTACAGCCTCCCGGCCGGGTGCCTCCAACCGGTCCGGCCGCATCGGCCCGGTACCCTGCCGCCGGCATGTCCGGCCGCACCGTGCACTTGTACCGGGAGGGCTTCCCCGCCCGCCCCGCCTTCGACACGGCGGTGTCGCGCGCCCTGCTCGAGGCGGCCTCGGCCGGCGCCGGCCCGGAGACCTTCCGCCTGTTCGTCCCGGGGAGGGTGCTGGCCTTCGGCACCCGCGACGCCACCCACCCCGGCTACCGGGCGGCGGCGGCCGCGGCCCGGGAGCAGGGCTTCGCCCCGGTGGAACGCCTCGCCGGGGGCCGCGCCGCCGCCTTCCACGAGCACACCCTGGCCTTCGCCTGGGCCCTCCCCGACCCCGAGCCGCGCCGCTCCATCCACCCCCGCTTCCGGGAACTCGCCGCTCTGGTAGTCGACGCGCTGGCCTCGCTCGGGGTGAGCGCCCGGGTGGGCGAAGTGCCGGGCGAGTACTGCCCCGGGGCCTACAGCGTCAACGCCGGCGGCGGCAAGGTGATGGGGGTGGGACAGCGCCTCGTGGCCGGGGCGGCCCACTTGGGTGGGGTCGTGGTGATAGACGATCCCGGCCTGGTGAACCAGGCCCTCACCCCGGTGTACCACTGCCTTGGCTTCCCCTGGGACCCCGCCGCCACCGGCAGCGTGGCCGGCACCATGCCCGCCACCGTGGACGGGGTGGCCGAGGCCCTCGTCGCGGCCCTGGCCGGCCGCCACGACGTGATCGAAGCCGCCCTCCCCGCCACCGTCCTCGAACGAGCCGGGGCCCTGGCCGCCCTCACTCCCCCGTCGGGATAGCCTGGAGCCATGCGCGTCCTCGTCGTCAATGGTCCCAACCTCAACCTGCTGGGCGTGCGCCGCCCCGAGGTGTACGGCACCGTCACCCTGGAAGAACTGGAGGAGCGCTGCCGAGCCTGGGGAGCGGCCCTGGGGATAGAGGTGGAGACCTTCCGGTCGAACCACGAGGGGGCGATCATCGACCGTCTCCACGACGCCCTGGGCCGCTGCGACGGGGTGGTGCTCAACCCCGGGGCGCTCACCCACTACTCCTACGCCCTCCACGACGCCGTCGAGGCCATCGCCCTGCCGGTGGTGGAAGTCCACCTCTCGGACATCCACGCCCGCGAAGAGTGGCGCTCCCGGTCGGTGGTGTCGCCCGCCTGTGCCGCCACCATCACCGGGCACGGCCCCGATGGGTACCGCGAGGCGCTGGAGTGGCTGGCGGGGCAGAAAGGTCAGGCCGCGCCCAGATAGGCGGCGGCGCGCCCCAGCCCTTCCCTGAGGTCGGCGTCGGCCAGGGCGAAGGAGAACCGCAGGTAGCCGGGGGCCCCGAAAGCCTCGCCCGGCACGACGGCGATCTTCGCCCGGTCCAGGAGCAGCGTCGCCAGTTCGGTGTCCGACTCGGCCCGGTCGCCGCCGCCCAGATCCCGGCCGAGCAAGCCGGCCACCGCGGGGAAGGCGTAGAAGGCACCCTCGGGCTCGGCCACCTCTACCCCGGGCAGGGTGGAGAGCAGGCGGTGCATCTCGCGGCGACGCCGGTCGAAGGCGGCCCGCATCTCCTCCACCGTGGCCATGGGCCCCTCGAGAGCGGCGACCGTAGCGGCCTGGCCAACGTTGGCCACGTTCGAGGCGGTGTGCGACTGGAAGCGGATCGCCGCCTGGGTGACCGCCACCGGGGCGATCATCCACCCTACGCGCCAACCGGTCATGGCGTAGGTCTTGGATGGCCCGTTCACCACCACGCAGCGCTCCGCCGCCTCCGGGGCCGCCACCGGCAGCGAGGCGAAACGGGCCTTCCCGTAGACCAGGTGCTCGTAGATCTCGTCGGTCAGCACCCAGACGCCGTGCCGTGCCGCCCAGCGGCCGATGGCCGCCACCTCCTCCGCCGGGTAAACCGCCCCGGTGGGGTTGGATGGCGAGACGAAGATAAGCATCTTGGTGCGGGGGGTGCGGGCGTCCTCCAGTTGCTCGACGGTCACCCGGAACCCGTCCGCCACTGTGGTGGGGACGGGCCGGGTGACACCTCCGGCCAGCGCCACCACCTCGGGGTAGGTCACCCAGTAGGGGGCGGGGAGCAGCACTTCGTCGCCGGGGTCGAGCAAGGCCTGGCAGGCGGTGTACACCGCCCCTTTGGCCCCGTTGGTGACCAGCACCTGCCCGGGCTCCACCGCGTATCCGGAGTCGCGCCGGGTCTTGGCGACCACGGCCCGGCGCAGTTCGGGCAGGCCGCCGGTGGCGCGGTAGCGGTGGTAGCGGTACTCCCGGGCAGCGGCCGCGGCGGCTTCCACGATGTGGGCGGGGGTGGGGAAGTCGGGCTCGCCCACGCCGAAGTCCGCCACCTTCTCCCCCCGGGCGCTCAGCTCCTTGGCCCGGGCGGCGATCGCCAGAGTGGCCGACTCCACGATCGCTTCCAGGCGCTGCGAAACCCCGCTGGCCATGGCGCTCCCTCTCTGCCGGTCCCGGAGCGGATAGGTTAGGGGCAAAGAGCGTCTCAGCCCGCCCCCTTTCCCCCACGGGAGGACAGCATGACTCTCGCCTACATCCTCGCCGCCGCCACCCTCCCGCTGGTGGGCCTGCTGCTCGTCGGGGAGCGGCGGGACGCCCCGTGGCGCGGGTGGGCCAAGGCCGCCGCCTCTTCCGGGTTCATCGCCACCGCAGCGGCAGCCGGGGCCGCCGATACTGCTTACGGCGCCTGGATCCTGGCGGCCCTTTGCCTGGGCTGGGTGGGCGACATCGCCCTGGTGTCGGCGCGGCGGGTCTGGTTCCTCGCCGGCCTGGGGGCCTTCCTCCTCTCCCACCTCACGTACATCGGGGCCTTCGCCACCGTGCAGCCGCACGCCATCGTGGCCCTCGTGGTGGCGGCGGCACTGCTGTTGCCCGCCGCCTTCGTGGCCCGCTGGCTGTGGCCCCACCTGGGGGCCGACATGCGCGGACCGGTGGTGGCCTACATCGCGGTGATCACGGCCATGGTCGCCGCGGCGGCCGGCGCCGTGGCCGGCATGGGGCCGGCGCTCCCCGCCTTGGCCGCTCTCGCCGCCGGCGAGCCGCTGCCGGGGTGGGTCTGGAAGGCGGCAGTCATGGTCGCTGCCGTGGCCTTCTACCTCTCCGACGTCTCGGTGGCCCGCGACCGCTTCGTCGCCCCGGGGTTCGGCAATCGCATCTGGGGCCTGCCCCTCTACTACGGGGCGCAACTCTCCTTCGCTCTCTCGGTGGGCTGGCAGTGAGAGAACTGATCCTGCTCCGTCACGCCAAGTCCGACTGGGGGGCGTCGTTCACCGAGGATGCCGCGCGGCCCCTCAACCGTCGCGGCCGGGAGGCGGCCGAGGTCATGGGACGGGTGCTCACCCTGGCCGGCCGGGCACCCGACCTGGTGCTGACCTCCCCGGCGCTCCGAGCCCGGGACACCGTCGATCTGGCGGCCCGGGCCGGTGCCTGGGAAGCGCCGGTGGTGACCGACCCCCGCCTCAGCCCGGGGTCGCCCGCCGCCGTCATCGCCGCGGTGCAAGAGCGCGCCGGAGAGGCCCGGCGGGTCATGGTCGTCGGCCACGAACCGGCCTGGTCGCAGACTGCCGGCGTCCTGCTCGGCGGCGGTAGCCTCCGCATGGCCACCGGCACCGCCGCCTGTCTCGAGGTGCCCTCCTGGGAGGACCTCGGCCCGGGGTCCTGCACCCTGCTGTGGATGCTGGCGCCTCGCCTGTTCGCCGACGGCCGCTTCCCCCTGCTGTGACCACCGACCAACCCCCTCCGGTCGCTCGACCGCCTCGTTCCCTGCGGGCCTCCCTCACGTACCTCATCGCCGCCCGCCTGGTGCTCAACACCGCCCACCGCTTCGCCTACCCCTTCCTCCCCGCCATCAGTCGCGGCCTGGGGGTCACGCTGGAGCAGGGCGGCCTGCTGCTCTCGGCGCGGGCCGTCGCCGGCCTGGCCACTCCCCTGCTGGTGGCCACCGCGGGCCGGGGGGAGCGGCGGCGGCGCACCGTGGCGGTGGGCCTGGCCCTGTTCGTGATCGGCGCGGCGGTCACCGCCGCCTCCGGGGTGTACGCCGGGGCCCTCACCGGTTTCGCCCTGTTCGGCCTGGCCAAGCCGCTGTTCGACATCTCGGGGCAGGCCTTCATCGCCGACCGGACGCCGTACCGCAGGCGCGGGCGCTACATCGCCCTCTTCGAGACCACCTGGGCCCTGGCCCTGCTGGCCGGGGCTCCGGCGGCGGGGTGGCTGATCGCCCACCTCGGCTGGCGGGCCCCCTTCTGGGCGGTGGCCGCCCTGGCCCTCGTCGCCCTGGCCGCCCTGCCCTGGGCCATGGACCGCGACGCCCCGCGACCGGTGGGGATGCCGGTGCCCCGCCTCCGCCTCAGCCGCTCGGCCGCGCTGATCGTGGCCGCGGTCTTCGCCCTGATGTTCGCCGCCGAGGTGTCGTTCGTGGTGTTCGGCGCCTGGCTCGAGGACCGCTTCGGCCTCTCCCTGGTGGCCCTGGGCGGCGCCGCCACCGCCATTGCCGTGGCCGAGCTCGCCGGGGAAGGAGCTTCCTTCGCCCTCACCGACCGCCTCGGCCCCCGGCGCAGCGTGTCGATCGGCCTGGTGCTGTGCATCGCCGCCTTCGCCGCGCTGGGCCCGGCATCGGGGAGCCTGGGCGGCGGGCTGGCCGTGATGGTCGTGGCCTTCTTCGGCTTCGAGTTCGCCATCGTCTCCGCCCTGCCCCTCGCCACGGAGGTGGCGCCCGAGGCGCGCGCCCGCTTCCTGGCGCTGCTGGTGGTGGCCCTGTCCGCCTCGCGCGCCCTGGCCGGCGCGGTGGGCCCGGCCCTCTTCTCCCGGGGCGGTTTCGCGGCCAACTCCACGGCGTCGGCGGTGGCCGGGGCGCTCGCACTGGTGCTGCTGCTCGGAGTGCGAGAGCAGGCGGCGGCGACCCCCGCACAGCGCGGCCTCCCCCTTTAGAGTCCCTCTTCCCCACCCAAGAGGCAGGACCATGCCCGAGATCACCGATCGCTCCCCCGGCACCTTCTGCTGGGTGGACAGCGGGACCAACGACCTGGAAACGGCCAGGGCCTTCTATGCCGCGGTCTTCGGATGGGAGTACGCCCCAGCCGGCGACGACTCCGGGTACCTGATGTGCCTCAAAGAAGGCAAGCCGGTGGCCGGTCTCTACGGCCTCAGCGAGGAGATGCTCCGCATGGGAGCCATCCCCTGGTGGCTGGCCTACGTGGCGGTGACCGACGCCGACGCCCTCATGGGGCGGGCGATTGCCGGGGGAGCCAGCCCTATGGGACCCGTCTTCGAGGTGCCGATCCACGGCCGGGCCGGCGCCTTCTCCGACCCCACCGGAGCCATGTGCGGGATCTGGCAGCCGCGCGGTCACCAAGGGTTCGGCCTGGAGGGCGAGCACGGCACCGTGGTGTGGTGCGAGCTGCAGACCCGCGACGTCGAGGCGGCGGGCGCCTTCTACACCAGGGTGTTCGGCTGGTCCCGAGAGACGGCGGACATGCCCGGCGGCCCCTACGGCCTGTTCAAGGACGGGGAGGCGCAGCAAGCCGGGCTGATGGCGATCACGCCGGCCATGGGCGAGGTTCCTCCCAACTGGTCGATCTACTTCCAGGTGGACGACGCCGACGCCACCGCAGCCACCGCGACCGTAGCCGGAGGCGACGTCGTGGTGCCGATCATGCCCATCCCCAACGTGGGGCGCGTCGCCGTGTTGCGCAGCGCCGACGGGGCCCACTTCTCGATCCTGGAGCCGGGGCCGATGGCCTAGCTGCGGCGTCGGCTACAGCCGGGCGATCCGCTCGATCATCAGGTCGAAGAAGGCCTCGGCGTCGAGGCGGCGGACGACCGTGCAGTTCGGCTCGAGGCCGGTGACCCCCCACCAATCCACCACCGTCATCCCCATGGTGAGCTCACTGGTGGTCTCGATGCGCACGTTGCACCGTCGCCCACTGAAGAGCTCGGGGTGGAGCAGGTAGGCGATCACGCACGGGTCGTGGAGCGGCCCGCCTTCCATGCCGTACTTCTCCACGTCATAGCGCTCGAAGAACTCCAGCCAGCCGGCCACCGCGTCACCCGCCCGGGTACCCAGGGCGCGCAGGCGCTCCAGGTGGCGCCGCTTGATCAGCGCCTGGTGGGTGACGTCGAGGGGCAGCATGGTGAGCGGCACACCGCTGCCGAAGACCACCGCGGCGGCCTGGGGGTCGACGTAGATGTTGAACTCGGCCGCCGGGGTGGCATTGCCTCCCTCGAAGAAACCCCCGCCCATCAACACGATCTCCCGGAGGCGCGAGACGATGTCCGGGGCGCGCTGCATGGCCAGGGCGACGTTGGTGAGAGGGCCCAGCGCGCACAGGGTCAGGGTGCCCGGTGCGGCCTCCGCCAGGGCCCGCACCAGGAAGTCCACGGCGTGCTCTTCCTGCAGCGGCATGGTGGGCTCGGGCAGGTCGGCCCCGTCGAGGCCGGTGCGCCCGTGGACGTACTCGGCGGTGACCAGGGGCCGCACCAGGGGCCGGTCGGCGCCGGCATACACCGCCACCTCGGGCCGCCGGGCGAGTTCGCACACGATGCGGGCGTTGCGCGAGGTCAGCGCCAGCGGGACGTTCCCCGCCACCGTGGTGATGCCCCGCACCTCCAGTTCAGGCGAGGCCAGCGCCAGCAGGAGGGCGACGGCGTCGTCCTGGCCGGGGTCGGTGTCGATGACGATGGGCCGCCCGCTCAACTCCGCCCCTCCAGCGCGTCGACCTCCGCCCGGGTGGGGAGCGAAGCCTGCGCCCCCCGCCGTGTAACGGCGGCGGCCCCGCAGCGCACCGCCCAGCGGGTGGCGGCCACCAGGTCGGCGCCGCCCACCAGGGCGTCGGCCAGGCCGGCGCAGAAGGCGTCACCGGCACCGGTCGGGTCCACCGCGTTCACCCGGGGCGCGGGCACGTGGGTGCTCTGCCCCGCGGCCACGACCAGAGCCCCGTCGGCCCCCAGCGTCACCACCACCCCCCGGGGGCCCTCCAACGAACGCGCCAGAGCCGCCGCCGCCTCCACCGTCGCCGGAGGTTCCGCCCCGGTCAGCAGGGCCAGTTCGGTCCGGTTGGGCACAAGCACGTCCACTTCGGAGAGCAGACCGGCGGACAGGGGGTGCGCCGGGGCCGGGTTCAGCACCACCGTCCCCCGGGCGAGGGCCACCGCCGCCTCCACCGTCTCGAGGGGGATCTCCAACTGGAGCAAGACCAGCGAAGCACCGCCTATGACCGCGGTGTCCAGGTCGGCCGGGGCCAGCGCCCCGTTGGCGGCGGGGATCACCACGATCGTGTTCTCGGCGGCGTCGTCCACCATGATCAGGGCCAGGCCCGTGGCGAGGGAAGGGCTGCGCCGCACCGTGGCGGTGCCCACCCCGGCGGCGTCCAGGGCGGCCAGTAGGCGGTTGCCGGCGTCGTCCCGGCCCACCATCCCGACCATCTCGACGGCGCGGCCCAGGCGGGCCGCCGCCACCGCCTGGTTGGCGCCCTTGCCCCCGGTGTCGTGAGCATGGCCCCTCCCCATGACGGTCTCCCCGGGCAGTGGCAGACGCGGCACACGGACGGTGGCATCCAGGTTGAGGCTTCCGACGACGGTGATCTCGGCCATGGGGCCACGATAGAGGGGAAGCCGGGCCGGCCGTCGCGTGGGAGACGCCCCGAGCCCTCCTTGGACTTGGTCTCGTGCCCACCGAAGCCCTGGTCGCCCGGACTCGCGCCCTCGAGGCCACTTTCCCCCGGTCCCACCTCGGAGCCTACCTGGGGATCGCCATTCACTACGACCACTGGTTCGGCCCCGTCGTGACCTCCCCATCATCCCAACCTCGACAATGCCCCTGGCGGGGTCCACGGCGGGGTTCCCGCCACCCTGGTCGACGCCGCCGCCTGGAGCGCCGCGGCGGCGCACTACCCCTCGTGGACCACCACCGCGGAACTGCAGGCCCGGCTCCTGGAGCCCTCCCACGACCAGGACCTGATGGCCACCGGCCGGGTGGTGCGCACGGGCAAGCGCATCGCCGTGGCCGAAGGGAGGTGCGCACTGCCGCCGGCCCCCCGGTGGCGGTGGACGGCGCCACCCTCTCGGTCACCGGCCTGCCAATCGAGTGAGCCCGGGGACCTACCCCTTCACCACCCCAATCGGCCGCAGCCGCGCCACCGGCGCCGCCAGCCCCGCAAGGTCGCACACACGGACAACCTCATCGACCGACTTGTAGGCGAACGGAGCTTCCTCTGCCAGCAGCGACACCGAACCGGGGCGCACCGCGATGCCCGCGGCCTCCAGGTCGCGCATGACCTCCCGGCCGCCCCGCGCCTTCTTGGCGGCGCTGCGGCTCATCAGCCGCCCGGCGCCGTGGGCGGCGGAGGCGAACGCCGGACTGTCGGCGACGCCCCGCAGCACCCACGAGGCCGTGCCCATGGACCCGGGGACCAGCACCGGCTGCCCTACCAGGCGCAAGTCCGGCGGCAGAGCGGGATGCCCCGGGCCGAAGGCCCGGGTGGCCCCCTTGCGGTGCACGCACAGTCGACGGGAGTGCTTGTCCACCAGGTGCTCCTCCACATTGGCCAGGTTGTGGGCCACGTCGAAGACCAGGTCCATGCCGGTCTTCGCCACGCTGGTCCCCAGGGCGGCGGCCACCGCCTCGCGGGCGGTGTGGGCGAGGAGGTGGCGGTTGGCCCAGGCGAAGTTGGCCGCAGTCGCCATCGCCGCCAGGTAGTCCTCCCCCTCCTTGGAGCGAACCGGCACGCAGGCCAGTTGCCGGTCGGGCACCGAGATGCCGTGGCGGCTCATCGCCCGGCCCATGTCGGCCAGGTAGTCGGTGCACACCTGGTGGCCCAGGCCGCGGCTCCCGCAGTGGATCATCAGCGTCACCATGCCCGGGGACAGGCCGAAGGCCGTCGCCGCCCCAGGGTCCACTACCCGGTCCACCACCTGGATCTCCAGGAAGTGGTTGCCGGCCCCCAGCGACCCGAGTTGCCCTCCCCCGCGCTCCAGCGCCCGGGCCGATATCGCTCCCGGACCACCTCCCCGGGAGGTGCCGCGCTCCTCGCAACGGCCCAGGTCGGCGGGGAACCCGAAGCCGGCTTCGACCGCCGCCACCGCCCCGCGCTCGAGCACATCGTCGAGAAGGCCTTTCGCCGCCACCGCCCCTTTTCCCAGCCCGCGGGGGATGCGGGCATCGAGCTCCCCCATGATCTCGAACCGGTGCCGCCGGAACTCCCCCTCGGTCAGGGCGGACGCCAGTAGGCGCACCCCGCAGCAGATATCGAACCCCACACCACCGGGGGAGACCACCCCGCCCGCGGCCACGTCGGTGGCGGCCACCCCTCCGATGGGGAACCCGTAACCCCAATGGATGTCGGGCATGGCGAAGGAGGCTCCGACGATGCCGGGCAGGTGGGCCACGTTGGCTACCTGCTGCAAGGCCCGGTCGGCCTCGGCCTTGGCGAACAGAGACGGCGAGGCGAACACCCGCCCCGGCACCCGCATGCCCCCCTCGGCTGCCAGTTCCCAGGTGACCTCGCCGATCCGCCTGAAGGCCATGGGGTCACTGTACGAAGGCGCGGGCCGTTGGGGAAGCACCGGTTCACACGTCGAAGATGACCCGGGCCTCCCATCCTCCCGGCACCTCCTCCACCGCCAGGTCGTGGTAGGTGACCGCCTTCACCGGCGGCCCGCGCAGTTCCGGGGCGGACGCGGCCGCCCCGGCCGCACTCCCCCGCAGGCGCCCGCCGGGCAGCATCTCCGCCCGGAAGCGGCAGAGGGCCAGGCCCCGGATCTCCGCCTCGGCGAGCAGGGCCGACAACCAGGCCACCAGCAGTTCCCCCGGGGTCTCCCCTGCCACCTCCACCTCGACTGCCTCCGTCGCCGGCACCCCCGAGAGGTCGAACACGAGGTCGAACATGCCGAAGGCAGCGTTCTCGAACACCTCCTCCACGGTGGTCCCGGCAGCCACGATCCCGATGTCGGCGGTGTGGGACAGGACGCGGTAGCGGGGCATCGGAGGGCTCAGCCCTCCTCCCACCACCAGGAGAGGCCCAGCAGGCCGGGGCCGGTGTGGACCACCATCACCGCCCCGAACTCGGCCACCAGAGCGGTCTCCGGCTCCATCTCGCGGCGTACCTCGGCGAGCAGGTGCTGCGCCGCCTCGGGAGCCAGGGCGTGCAAGGCGATGACGTGCAGGCGCGCCCCCTTCACCCGGGAGCGGCGCCACAGCCGCAGCAGGCGGGCGATGCTGGCCCCCCGGCTGAAGGCCGGGCGCAGGCTGCGGATGTTGCCCTCGCGCAACTCGAAGAGGGGGTGGACTCGCAAACCGGCCGCCAGTCGCCCCACCACGCTGTTGAGCCGTCCCCCGCGCACCAGGTACTCGAAGG
Organism: Actinomycetota bacterium; assembly: GCA_043810615.1. Taxonomy (GTDB): domain Bacteria; phylum Actinomycetota; class Acidimicrobiia; order Spongiisociales; family UBA11373; genus VGBK01. The sequence continues at coordinate 20,229 of JBDROA010000148.1, forward strand.
TCTCCAGGGCCCCGTAGAGTCGGGCCCGCCCCAGGGCATGGCGGGCCGCCGCCTCCACCTCGTCCAGGGAGCCGCCCCGGGCGGCCACCCCGGCGGCGTGGAGGGCGGCCAGCGCCTGCGCCCCGGCGGCGGTGCGGCTGTCGATTACCCGAACCTTCCGGTCGGGGAACAGTTCCGCGGCAACCACGGCCGCCTTGTAGCTGGAGGAGAGGTGGGAAGCCACGGTAAGTATCACCGCCCCGCCGCCGGCTCCCTCCAAGGCGGCGCCGAAGGACCCGGGCGTGGGACCGGCGGTGCTCACCCCCTCGTCGAAGCGGGAGAGCAACTCTGCCAGGGGCAGATCGCCGTCCTGGTAGCCGACGCCGCCCAGGACGAACCGGGTGGGCACGATGGTGACGCCCCGGGCGGCCGCGGTGGCGGCGTCGAGGGCGGCCGTGCTGTCGGTGATGACCCGGACCATCATGCGCTGGCCACTTCCACGGACGACCCTACCTCAGTCGGCATCCCCGGTGCCGGCGGGCCACCCCGTGTCGTTGTCGAAGAGGAGGCGGCTCAGGTACACCGCCGGCCGCTGCCGGTGCGGCCGGCCGTTGCCCAGCAGGCGCTTGGCCCACATGGGCGCCACCAGCGCCGCGCCCAGGGTGGCGCCGACCACCTGATCGGCCACCGTCGAGGGCCACCCTGCGGTGAGGGCCAGCGCCGCCGGCAGCGCCGCCTGGGCCACGAACGAGCCGAGGCCGGTCTGGCGGCCGAGACGCCCCAACGCCAGGCCCAGCGAGAGCACCACCACCCCCGGCCAGGCCATCGACCCGCAAGCCCCGCCGGCCACGGAGATGGCCCGGCCGCCGGCCCCACCGAGGAACGGCGACCAGTTGTGGCCCACCGCCGCCGCCCCGGCCCCGAAAGCCGCCAGCAGGGGGTGCGAGCCGGCCATCAGGAAAACCGCCGCCGCCCCCTTGCCGACGTCGAGCACGCCGGCAACCGCCATGGGCCAGAATCCCGAGGTGGCTTCCACTCCCGTTCCCGACACCGTGCCGGTGCCCACCCGCCTCAGGTCCACACCGGAGACGGCGCGGGCCATGAGGTAGGAGAAGGGGACGGAGCCGACCAGGAAGGCTCCGACCAGGTAGCCGACGACGATCAGGGCCCGCATCGCCCGGCCACCCTAGCGGGCGTGCGGGTGCCGCTGCCGGCTCTGCGTGTCTCCCCATACGGCCACCGTGAGCCACCGGCCGGGCGGGTCCCATGTCACGTCCGCAAGCAGGACCGCAGGGGCATAGGCCACCGGCCGGGACAGGCGGACCGGGACGGCGTGCTTGGTGGGCCTCCTGGACTCGCAGCCGGGATGGACCGCGAAGGCGCCCGCCGGAATCCGCTCGCCGCGGCCGGTCCGCAGGTCGTGGCGTGCGACGACCACGTCCACCTCAGAGAGCGAGTCGCCGGCCACGCAGTGGGCCGCGGTCAACACCCACTCCGGGGCACTCCCTGATCCGCCGCAGAGCATCCCGGCATAGGCGTCCCATCCGGGGAAGACCCGGGCCGCCACGACGGGGAAGGCCCCGGGAGGGTCCACCTCGTGGCCGCCGACGATGCGGGTGGCGCTGCCGGCTGCGGTCGCCGCGGGCAGGGCGCTCCCCGCGGCCGGGGCCAGGACGGCAAGGCCCCTCTGGGTGTTCCCCGTCCTTCCCCGGCCTGCCGGAACCCGCTTCGACCCAGGAGGGATGCCCGGCAGGCCGGGCGGCAATCACGGTCGGGCGGCGCCATCCGGGAAGGAGCGACCACCGCCGGCCTTACTCCAACTCGCGGGTCGGCAGGCGCACCACCAGACGGGCGCCGCCCTCGTCGCCCTGCTCGGCCACCACCGTGCCCCCGTGGGCCTCTACGACCTCCCGCACCACGGCCAGGCCCAGGCCGGTGCCGCCGGCATCGCGGTCGCGAGCCTCGCCGAGGCGAGCGAAGCGCTCGAACACCTGCTCCCGTTCGGCCTCGGGGATGCCCGCTCCGTCGTCCTCCACCACGGCCAGAACCTCGCCGCCCTCCAGTGCCACGCGCAGCACGATGCGGGTCGCGGCGTGGCGCCGGGCGTTGTCGAGCAGGTTGCGCACCACGCGGCGCAGGGCGAGGGGGTCACCACGAAGTCGGCCCTCGCCGACCTCGGCTGAGTCCACGGCCAGACCCTCAACACGCCCCGCCTCCTCGGCCACGATCTCCCCCAGGTCCAGTTCCTCGGTGTGGGCCAGCACCACCCCCTCGTCGGCCCGGGCCAGGGCAAGCAGGTCGTCCACCAGGCGCTCCATGCGCACCCCTTCTTCCAGCACCCCCGAGGCCACCCCCGGCCAGTCGGCTCCCTCGGGGTGGACCAGGCTCACCTCCAGCTGCGTGCGCAGCGAGGCCAGGGGACTGCGCAGTTCGTGGGAGGCATCGCTGATGAAGCGGCGCTGGCGGTCGGAGGAGCGCTGCAGGCGGTCGAGCATGCGGTTCATGGTGGCCGCCAGACGCCCCACCTCATCCCCGGTGCCCGGGTCGGGCACCCGCTGGTGCAGGTCGCCGGCCCCGATCTGCGCCACCCGGGTGCGGATCGCCTCCACCGGGTGCAGTGCCCGGCCCACGACCAGCCAGGTCACCACGGCCACCACCACCACCAGCAGCGGCACGCCGATGGCGATCGTCCGGCCGAACCGCTCCACGTCCGCCTTCACCGTCTCCAGCGAGGGCAGCACCACCGAGCGCCCCACCACCCCGGTGAGCACCGAGAGGCCCCCGCCCTCCCCCAACCCGGCCAGAGTGAGGTCGGGGTAGTTGGGCACCCCGTTGGAGCGCATGCAGGCGGCGTAGGTGAACAGCACATCCTGCAGACGCGCCTCCACCGCCCGGCGGTCGAGCACGTCCACGCCGTCGAAGGCGGTGGAGATCACCCGGTCGCACAGGCTCACCGCCGCTGCCACCCGTTCCTCCACCAGCACCTCGCCGGTGAGGCACTCGTTGAAGGCGTTGAGGAACTCGTCGGAGGCGGCAATCTCCTCGAACTGGGAGAAGGTGACCACCGGGTTGCCGATGGCGCCGATGGCCGTCTGCTCGCATTGCCCGGTCGCCGAGAACAGCGGGCTGGCGCGCCGGGTGCAGGTCTCGTAGGCAAGGATGACCCCCTCATCGACCCCGCTGCGGTAGAAGAAGTCGCTGAAGCGGCGCGGCCGCTGGCCGTAGGCCATGGAGAGCACAGGGGAGCAGGTGCGGTCGAGGGTCTGGGCCGTCACCTCGAAGGGATCTACCGCCACCCCCAGGGAAAGCAGGGCGAGTTCGGTGACCACCCCGCGGTCGAGTTCGCGCCGGGTGTCGACCAGACTGCGGGTGAGCGTGTCACGCACGTCGCTGATCAGGGCCCGCCGGGTGATGAGCAGCAGGCCCACTCCCCCGGCCACCAGGGCGGCTCCAACGATGAGGGTGGTGACCACGGTGAGGCGGGACCGGACCGAGCGGAACACCGGCATCAGTCCTCCGCCAGCACATACCCCACGCCGCGTACCGTCTGCAGGGTGTCCCGGTCGAAGGGCCGGTCGATCTTGCGCCGCAAGTAGCCCAGGTACACCTCGACCACGTTGGGGTCGAGGCCCGAGTCGAGGCCCCACACCCGATCGAGCAGATCCTGCTTGGACACCACTTCGCCGGGCCGGGTCATCAGCGCCTCGAGCAGGTCCACCTCGCGGGGGGTGAGGTGGATGGGCACCCCGCCCCGGTCGCAGGTGCGGGTGGCGGGGTCGAGACGCAGGTCCCCCACCTGGCAGGGCACCGGGCGAGCCCCGCTGCCCCGCCGCACCAGGGCCCGCAGGCGGGCCACCAGCACCACGTAGGAGAACGGCTTGGACAGGAAGTCGTCGGCCCCGGTGTCGAGGGCCTCGGCCTCGTCGTACTCCCCCGACTTGGCGGTGAGCATCAGGATGGGGGTCCAGTTGCCCGCCGCCCGCATCTCGGCGCACACCTTGAAGCCGTTCATGCCGGGCAGGAGGATGTCGAGCACCATGGCGTCGTAGTGGCCCTCCTGGGCCAACGCGAAGCCGGTCAGGCCGTCGTGAGCCACATCAACTTCGAAGCCCTCGGCTTCCAGGCCCCGCTCCAGGGCCTGCGCGAGCCGGACCTCGTCCTCCACCACGAGCAATCTCATGAGGGGATTATGCCGAGGATGGGGAGATGGGGTGGGATGGGGCCGCCTCACCCCTCCTTCCGGGCCCACAGGGAGTACATCAGCGGCACCAGGTCCCGCTGCGCCTCGGGCAGGCGCCACCGGCGATCCTCGCCCTCGGTCATCTGCGGCAGGCCTTGCCACTCCAGGTCCCGATGCTCCCGCAGGCCGGTAACCACCAGGCCGGCTTCGAGCAGGGCAGCGACCACCTCGCCCAGGCCGTGGTTCCACTCGTAGGTGCGGGCGTGGGCCACCGTGCCCGGCCCGGCGTAGGTCCCCGGGTCGTCGTCCACGATGGAGTCCGCCGTCTCGAAGTAGGGGTAACGCACCACCAGTGCGGCGTCGTCGCGCCAGTCGAGGCTCCAGAGCATCGGGTGGCCTTCCCGGATGTAGAACAAGCCCCCCGGCGTCAGGAACCCGGCCACCACCTCGGCCCAGCGCCCGATGTCGGGCAGCCAGTTGAGAGCCCCCACCCCGGTATACACCACGTCGAAAGTCTCGGGCAGGACCCGGGGGGCGTCGTACAGCTCTGCCACCACGAAGCGCCCCGGGGTGCCGCTGTCGGCGCTGAGCCGGTGGGCAGCGGCGACGGCGCGTTCCGAGAAGTCCACCCCGGTCACCTCGGCCCCCAGGCGAGCCCACGATAGGGTGTCCTTGCCCATGTGGCACTGCAGGTGCAGCAGGCGGCGGCCCCGCACCTCCCCCACCAGGGGAGCGTCGAAGGCCACCACATCGCTGAGACGGGTCGGGTCGGCGATGAAACCGGCGACGTCGTACACCGGGGACGCCCAGTGGATGGGCACCCGGTCGTCCCAATTGCTCCGGTTGGCGCGGCGGGCTTCGTCGAGGGGCACGGCCGCCTCACGCTAGTGCGGTCCGGGCGACCTCGGGACGGCGGCGGCCGCAGGCGCTAGGTTTCCGCGGGCACACCGCACGGGAGGAACCCATGAGCCCGCTCTTCGCCCCCCCGATCCTGGCGCAGGCCGCTCCCGACCCGGGCCTCACCGACGCCTGCGGGGACGCCCCGGGGGTGCTCTGCCGCCTGGTCTACGACGTCACCGGCAACGAGACCGCCGCCCGGGTGGTGGAGTGGTTGGTGGCCAAGCCGCTCAAGGTGCTGCTGGTGCTGGTCGTGGCCTTCGTGCTCAACCGCCTGCTGCGCCGTGGCATCCGCCACCTGGTGGAGCGCCTCGTCGCCCAGCGCGAGGAGGAGGCCCGGGTGCAGCAGGAGGAGGCCGTCTCCGGGCGGTCGGCTTCACGACGGGAGCGAGCCCTGGCCCGCGCCCGCCGCCTCGCCGAGCAGGCCGAACGGGGCCAGCAACGGGCCCAGGCGCTGGGCACGGTGCTGCGCAGCCTGGCCTCGGCGGTCATCTACAGCCTGGCCATCCTCATCGTGCTCGGGGAGTTCGGGGTGAACCTCGGGCCGCTGATCGCCGGCGCGGGCATAGCCGGTATCGCCCTGGGCTTCGGCGCCCAGTCCCTGGTGCGCGACTTCCTCAGCGGGGTCTTCATGCTCGCCGAGGACCAGTACGGGGTGGGCGATGTGGTGGACCTGGGTGAGGCCTCCGGCGAGGTGGAGGAGATCCGCTTGCGCACCACCCGCCTGCGCGATGTCAACGGCACCGTGTGGTTCGTCCCCAACGGGGAGATCCGCCGGGTGGGCAACAAGTCGCAGCGCTGGGCCCGGGCGGTGCTCGACATCCCGGTGGCCTACGACACCGACCTCGACCTGGCCACCCGGGTCATCAAAGAAGCGGCCGACTCCATCTGGCTCGAGTCATCCGAGGACGCCACCGTCCTCGAGGAACCCCGGGTCCTGGGGGTGGAGGCCCTGGACGACTCGGCGGTCACCCTCCGCCTGGTGCTGAAGGTGGAACCCGGGGAGCAGTGGGCCACCGCCCGCCTGGCACGGCGGCGCATCAAGGACGCCCTGGACCGCGCCGGCATCGAGATCCCCTTCCCGCAGCGCACCGTATGGCTGCGCTCCCCAGCCGACACCGGCGCGACAGAGGGTTCGGAGGCGGCCGCGGGCTGACGGGCCCACAAACCGGAGCCGGCCCTGCGGGGCCGGCTCCGGCGATCCGAGGAAGCGCTCGTCTCTGCGCGGCCTTCCTCCAGTGGTCAGGCCTGGCGAAGCTGCCGTTCTACCAGGCCGCCCCGGAGGCCGGGGCGCTCCCGCTCCGGGGTGGCCCGGGCGGATATGCCGGCGGCGGGGGCGATCCGCCACCGTCGAAGACGGTCGGCTTCGAGGCGCTTCTCGACCACGAGGGCCGAGGCCAGCTGCAAGGTGTGCATGCCGATGGTCATCGCTTGGTCCTTTCCGCTTTCGGCGGGCTCCCCGCCGCCACCGGGCCGGACAGGTAGGCCTGGAGCAGCCTCCCTGCCTCGGGGATGGCCTGCGGGCGCAGGCTGTATTCCTTCTCATCACCCACGGTGATCAACACCAGGCCGGCGGTTCGCAGGGCCCGCATGTGGTGGATCACCGTGGACTTGGCCAGGCCGATCCGCTCCGCCACCTCACTCAGCGAGGCCGGGCCGGTGGCCAGCATGTTCAAGATCCGCAGCCGCCGCTCGTCGGCGAGAGCCTTGTAGAAGCTCACCATCCAGGGCGACGGGGCGTCGGGGTCGGCGCTCAGCGACTCCGCCGATACCGGGTACACGAAGATGCGCAGGCTGCCGAGCTCGGTGATGGCCACCCAGGGCCGCACCACCGCCGAAGGTACCAGCACCACCCCGCTGACTTCGGGCTGGAGCTTGAAGGTGACCCCGTTGGTGGCCGTCTCCACCAGGCGCTCGGGGGGCAGCGTGGCGGCCAGGGCCTGCTTCTCCTCGGCGTCCCGGGCCAGCGCGGCGGCGGTCTCCTCGCCCCCGTGGAACACCTCGGCGTCGAAGCGGCGCAGCACCTCGACCACGGTTTCGAGTGTCTTGGCCGCCGGAACCCCGGTGAGCTTCTTCAGGCCTTCGGCGCATTCCGGGTCGCAGAGGGCCGCCAAGGCGGCCAGCGCCTGGGCGTCTCCGGCGGCGGCACGGTCGATGAGATCGGCCGTGGCGTCGGTGCGGTGGACCTGCATCGCCACCATTTCCCGCAGGATCTCGGTGGGGTCGCTGGCGGCGAGATGGTCCAGGAAGCGGTCCACCCGGCGGGGCTCGGGGACGGCGTAGGCCCGCCCGATGAGGCCAAGCCACAAATCCCCCCAGCCGACCTGCTCGAGGCCGGCGAGCAACTCCGGGGAGGCCGCGGCGTGGGCCTTCTCGTACCACTCCGGGCCGACCTCGTACTCCTGGATCTCGGTCGGGCCGAGGGTGAAGACGAACATGCCGGCGAGCAGCTCGAAGGCCGGCCCGGACGCCACGTCCACGGTGAGCCGGCGCTTCTTGTCGGTGTAGTCCCGCACCCTTGGCCCGCTGATCGTCATGTTCGATCGCTCCTGTGTTGTTCGATCTACATCGAATCATACGACAGACATGGCTATGAGTCAAGCCGTTTCGTGTCTGTTCATATCTGTCAGATCTACCACCGGCCATCGAACAGGGCACCGCTGCGCCAATCGCGACGCCGTCGCCGTACCATTCCCCCAACATGGCCACCCAGACCCCCCTTCGCCGGCGCCTCTTCGGCAACCGCACCCTCAACCTGCGCCGCATCCGGGCGGTGGGCTACGACATGGACTACACCCTGGTCCACTACCGCATGGAGCAATGGGAGCGGCGCGCCTACCACCACACCCGGCGCCTCCTCTCTCGTCGCGACTGGCCGGTGGATGGCCTCGAGTTCGACCCGGGCCGGGTGATCCGCGGCCTCATCATCGACCTCGAGTTGGGCAACCTCATCAAACCCACCCGCTTCGGCTACGTGATCCGCGCCGCCCACGGCACTCGCTTCCTGGAGTTCGAGGAGCAGCGCACCGCCTACGCCGGCACCGTGGTAGACCTGGGCGACCCCCGCTTCGTGTTCCTCAACACCCTCTTCGCCCTCTCCGAAGCCACCCTGTACGCCCAACTCGTGGACCTGCTCGACGCCGGGAAACTGGGTGGGGTGATGTCGTATGCCGACCTGTACCGGGTGCTGCGGGCCACGGTCGACGAGGCGCACCTCCCGGGCACCCTGAAGGAGGAGATCCTCGCCGACACCGGCCGCTTCCTCGAACCCGACCCGGAGACGGCCACCGCCCTGCTCGACCAGCGCTACGCCGGCAAGCGCCTGATGCTGATCACCAACTCCGACTGGGACTATGCGCGACGCCTGATGGCCATCGTTTTCGACCCTCGGCTGCCGGAGGGGATGAAGTGGCGGGACCTGTTCGACCTGGTCATCGTGGGGGCCGACAAGCCGGGGTTCTTCAGCGAGTCCCGCCCCCTGTACCGCATCGCCGACGAGGAGCAGGGCCTGATGCGCCCCCACCACGGCGATCTGGAGCCGGGCAGCATCTACTTCGGGGGCTGCGCCGCCCAGGTCGAGGAGCACCTGGGGCTCTCCGGCGACGAGATCCTGTACGCGGGCGACCACCTGTACGCCGACGTCCACGTCAGCAAGGCGTTGCTGCGCTGGCGCACCGCGCTGATCCTGCGAGAACTGGAACTGGAGATCGACGACCTCGAGGCCTTCCGTCCCACCGAGGACGCCTTGCGCGGGATGATGGCCGAGAAGGAGGACCTGGAGCGCCGCCTGGCCCAGGCCCGCCTCGACCGCCAGCGGGCCCGCCACGGCTACGCCCCGCCTTCCGCACCCGTGTCCGACGCTTCCGAAGCCGAGATCACCCGCCTGCAGGAAGCCCTGGTGGCTCTCGACGACCGCATCGGCCCGCTGGCCCGGGCCGCCGGGGAGATCCGCAACCCCTGGTGGGGGCCGCTGATGCGCTCCGGCTACGACAAGAGTCTGTTCGCCCGCCAGGTGGAGCGCTACGCCGACGTCTACACCTCGCGGGTATCCAACTTCCTCTTCGAGACCCCGTACGCCTTCCTGCGGGCGGCGCGGAGCACCCTGCCTCACGATCCGTGTTGAGGAAGCCGCGACACGAGAGAATGCATCGCCGGCGCACCGCCCAACCTCCCGCTGCCGATCCAGCGTCAAAGGGCTATCTTCTTGGGCCGATTCGGATATCCTAGCCTCGTGACCAAGCGCCTGATCGACGTGGACGATGAAACGCTCGCCGCTGTGCGAACTCTTCTGGGCACCACGACTCTGAAAGCGACGATCGCCGCCGCCCTCGAGGAAGTGCTCGCCCTCGATCGGCGGCGCAGGGCCCTGCTGGCCGAGCACGCCGTAGGGCCGGCCGACCTGGCCGACCGCGACGCCCGCCGAGCGACGTGGGGCTGACCCCCCACTACCTGGGCGACGCCTCGGCACTGGCCCGGCTCGCCCAGCCTCGAGTGGCGGCCCGACTCCGCCCGCTGCTCGAAAGCGGGTTGGTGGCGCGCTGCACACCGACCGACCTCGAAGCCGGGGTCTCCTCCCCCAACCCGGCCGCACACCGCGCCATGCGGGAGCTGCGGTCGACGTGGCCGTTCGTCCCGATGGGCCAGTCGGTGCTCGATCGGGCCGTCGCGGTCCAGGACGCACTCGCCGCTCACAGCCAGCAGCGAGGCGCCCGGATCGCCGACCTTCTCGTCGCGGCCGCGGCGGAGAGCGAGGGCCTCGTCGTCCTCCACTACGACCACGCCTTCGACCTCATCGCCGGCGTCACCGGACAGCCGACGGAGTGGATCGTGCCCCCGGGGACTGTGCCCTGACGGTTTCGGAGTTACCCGGCCAGGCGGTTCTCGATCGCCCGGACCCGATCAGCATCACAGGTTGCGACCAGCAGCCGATGCCCCTGCACGATCCCGACGACCGGGTCGACGCCTGAGTTATCTGCGGTGGGCAACTCGACGCGAAGCCTCTCCGCCCGACAGGTTCCGGCGATCGCCTGAACCCCAGACGGTCGCCGCCGACCGGCGCGTACACGAGGTCGTCGGGCATGCCGGCTCGTATCGGTCCCTGGCGGGATCGAGTTGCCCGGCTTCCCTCATTCCCGTCTCGGGTAGGGATTGTGGTGGTGGGCGGTGCGATGGTGGCGTCTGCAGAGCAGGCGGAGGTTGGCCAGATCCGTTCTGCCTCCGTTCGCCCAGTGACGGTTGTGGTGGGCGTCGCACCAGCGGGCCGGGATGTCGCATCCCGGATGGGTGCAGCCCTGATCGCGCAGCGCCAGCGCCCTGCGGAGAGCAGACGGGATGATCCGGGTCCGCCTTCCCGCTCCCAGAGGCTGCAGATCACCGTCGATGATGATGCGGGTCAGGTCGGCGTCGCAGGCCAGACGCCGAAGTGCCTCGGTGGTGATCGGCCCGGCTTCGAGATCCACCAGACCATCCTGCTGCAGAGCGTCCCAGCCGACGGTGATGATCAGATGCGGCTTCTCCCCACCCTGGGTGGGGCTCTCCCCCGAATCCAAGTGGCGGCGGCAGACCTCCACCAGAGCATCCGCCCGCCGCTGCTCCGCAGTGCGAGCGTCATCCGAACCACAGGGCCGCAGGCCACTCAGGGACTCCAGGGCGCGGAGCAAGAAGGTGCCCCCTTCGGGATCCAGATCCCCGTCCAGGCGGACCAGGCCCTCCCAGGTGGAGGACACATGCAGCCGGCGTCGTTCGAACAGCCGCTCCGCCTGCCCCCGCGCCCCGTCGGGGTCCGCCAGCCTCCGCCAGTGGGAAACGGCCAAAGGGAACACCCGGGCAGAAAGGCTGCGCGCGTGGTCCGCCAGCAAGGCTTCATCCCGGCAGAACAACTCCGGGACGGCGTCCCGGCAGTCGACCAGCAGCCTCACCCGGGGCTCGGACACCTCACCCGCCGAGAAAGCCTCGAAGGTGACCGGCATGTGCCGCAATGCCAACGCCACCCGCACCCGCGAACGGCACACCGCCGGCGGATCCCCCGTCAGGCCGATCAGCCACGCCGTCGTCGACCCGAACCCCTCCCCCTCCGGGATACCCCGCCGGTCGGCCTCAGCGACCAGGTCGGCGCAGCGGGCCTCCACCCGAGCGCCCAGACGGCGCAGGCGGCGCAACTCGGCGGAAACCTCGGGATCAGACAGTGCCCCCACCGGCAGGTCCCGCACACTGGCTGCACCCGCCCGGGGGGACAAGGAGACGGCTTCGACGCTCACACCCGACCCTATCAACCAGGTGTGACAACACCCAACAGAGACGCGGGCGCCCCTCGGGACCCCCTCGGAAACACCACCAGGGTGGAGTTCCTGCTCCGGCTTCACCCAGCGGGACGCTCGCCGGGTCTAGGCGGCAGGAAGGCCGAGCCGTCTTGAGAGCCACGCGGCCACTGCCACCTCGCCGAGTTCGCCGGCGGCGATAGCCAGCATCGTGTCGACCGCCTCCTCGGCAGGTACCTCAAGCCGATGGCCGTTGAGCGCGCAGAACATCGTCAGCGCCTGCCAACCCAACCGTTTGTTGCCGTCGGGCAGCGGGTGGTTGCGCGTCAGGCGCACCACCAAGAGCGCGGCCTTGTCGGCAAACGCCGGGTAGAACTCGACCTCGCCAAGCCAGCTTGGGGAGCGTGCAGCGCAGAGTCGAGCAGCCCCAACTGGGTAGCCCGTACAAGAGTAGGCGCTTCGATCCCAGTCACTGCCTCGGCGACAGTCAGCGCCTCGGACAGCGTCACGTACCTCACTCGGCGAGACGGTCCAGGATCTGCCGATCGCGCTCGACTAGAGCCCGGAGCTTGCTCACAAACTCCTCGTCGGCCTTGACGCGCTCGATCTCAGCCTCCAGCGCTTCCAGCATGAGGGCATTCACGCTCAGGCCGCGCCCGCGAGCGACCATCTCCGCCGCCTCGGCCAGCTCCTCGGGCATCCGCACCGTGGTGATCCGTCTGGACATACCGTCATGCTATCACGCCAGCACGCTCCTGAGTAGCCTTCCGAACGGGAGTCGCGGTCGCGCAGCACAAAGGCAGGCCACCGGATCCCTCGGGACCCCCTCGAAAACATCACCAGAGTGAAGTTCGTGCTGGAGCTGTCCCCGCTTGCCAGGATGCGCTGACCGTTCGCAAGTGCGAGCTTCGTTGCATAATCAAGTCAACAGGGGCACCCAGGCCCCACACTCCAGGGGGTTCGGCACGTTCAGGGCCAAACGCCATTGGCTCGGGTTGGCCGTAGTCGTTCTCGTCCTGGCGGCAGCCTGCTCCCAGCCCGAGGATCAAGGTTCTTCGAGTACCCAGGCCGACGCCTCGGTGGCACCTTCCTCCACACCCGGCGATGTTGCGTTGGCGGTGCCCGACGATGTGGCGGCGGGCATGGCATCTGCCGGGGGTTTGTTGGAACCTGCCCCGGCCGATGCTTTGGCCCTGGCGAAGGTGGGGATCCCGGAGGCCCTGGCTGCGGCCCAGGCCCAGTTCTCCTCCCCCCTGACGCCGGCGTTCGTGGCGTTGGCCCTGTACTCGTCTACGGTCACCCAGGAGGTGGGCACCCAGGACCGCCTGGTCTACGTCTTCGTGTTCGACGGGTTGGACCTACCCCCCATCGGGCCCTACGGGGGAACCGGTCCCACGACGGTCCATCACGAGACCGTCATGCTCATTGACGCCATTACAGGCGAGTGGATTCTCGACACCACCTTCCGCTGATCCTGACCGCTCCTCAACTTCATCCATCGGGCTGGCGGTGACGGACCGCCGGCTATACCCCGGCCCTCCGCCTTCGGGTCAACGTACCCCAGCCAGGCCGGCCCAGAGAGGGTGTGCATATTGCACCCCAGCCTCCTGCGCTGTCATTGGTTCCCCTCGGGACCCCCTCGAAGACCTCACCAGGGTCGAGTTCTCGCTGGATCTGCCACGGCCCTCCTGTCGAGTTCCCAGCTGACAGCGCATCACCCCCCGGGGGGAACGAGAGCCCCCGGACGGATTCCTCGGAGTGGCCTACAGTCTCTTCGGCCGGAGGTGCGGGCATGCGGAAGGCTCTCTTGGCAGCGCTTTGTGCCCTCTTGTTGGGAGCGGTGGGATGCGTGAGCGAGGAGGATGCTCCTACGACCACCGGCCGGGCCGTGGACCTCACCACGACGAGCACGACTCCTTCCACGACTGCCACCACAAGCCCGACCACCTCAACCCCTGCGACGACGGTCGTTCCGACGACGTCGACCACGTCCACCTCCACGACGCTTGCGGATGCCCCGGTGATACACCTGGCTGGTTCCAGTGTCATGTACTCGGCCACCGGGTCTGTGCACGTTGAGGGCCGCTCCGACCGTCGGGTGGATGTCATGATTGGCGGGGTCGCCGCCACCGTCTCCCCGGTTGAAGCCGGACCCACTATCTTCTCAGCCGACTTGGCGCTGGACCCAGGAGTGCACGTCATCGCCGTCACGGCGGCCGACCGCAGTACCGGCACCCGGACAACGCAGTTCCTGACGGTGATAGTGGACCCGAGCCTGGAGGAGCAGTTCGCCTACCTCTACATCATTGGCGGCTCGGTGGTCGCCGACTACGCCGAATGGTTCACCGGCGACGAGGCCACGCAGGCGGCCCGTGAGGACGGCGCCCTCCCGCCCCAACAGCCCGAGGAGGAGGGCTTCTACATCCGGAACCTCGATCCTTCGACACAGGTCGTCACGCTGGCAGACAACCCTGTCATCGTGCTTTGGGCCTGCTACGAGATGCCTTTGCCGTGTCTCACTCGGGAGGCCGTGGACGCCCAGACCTGGGCGGATCTCATGGCCGACCCGGAGGTGGACTACGACCTGGTCGGCTGGTGGTGGTACGGCGACGGGTACCTTCCCTACTGGCTCACCATCGACGACGGGGTCGTTGTCCAGGTGACCGAGCACTACCTTCCCTAGTCCGCTGTCGGCACCTCCGAGCACACGGGCGCTGGGGGGTACTTGGTGAGCAGTAGCCCGGGGCTCTGTCACCGCATCAGGCCCTCGGCACCCCTTATCTGTGTGGGTCCCCCGGGTGCAAGTGGTTGTTGGTGGGCGCGATCGGCGTGCCGAGGGGTCGGCAGGGTTGGATCGGCGCTGGGGCTGGTTATCTCATGGGGATGGTCCTTGGTTGGTTCCGATGGGTGTGGAGCACGGGTGCCCTGCCTTATCTGGGTGCTCGAACCTTTCTTGGTTCGGCGACGTGATGATGGATGGGGTATGTCCCGCTGCAGGCGGTGCAGCCGCTCGATCTGTCCAGGGCCACCGGCGCAGTGTCCGGGGTGACATGGGGTTGCGGGAGCCGGCTGCACGACATCGGTTGAACTTGGGTGTCCGCGCGCCACGGCATCGGTCAGGTGACCTCTTCGAAAGCGGTGTCGCCGAGTCCGCGCAAGATGTGGTGGACCCGGCGAGCGAGTTTGCGGGCCACCGACAAGCAGGCCCGTTTCGTCCCGACGCGCTCACTGACGTCGAGGAAGTAGCGGTGGTCAGGAGAGGACTCGCGGGCAGCGGGGAGCGCCGCCTCGAACAGCGCCCACCGCAATGCTGCCGGCCCTTGTCGGGAGAGACGCCCGGGTGAGCGTTTCCCGTCGGAGGACCACACGGTGATATCGAGCCCGGTGTGACGGACCGCCTGATCCGACGACGAGAACCGCCGAGTGTCGCCCATCTCAGCCCAGATGATCGCCGCGGTGAGTTCACCCACCCCGAATAGCTCGTCCGTCAAGGCTCGGCATCCCGGTTGACGCCGGGCGAAGGCTTTGAGTTCGGTCCGTCACCCGTCGGCTTCGGCACCCAGAGCGTCGATGATCCGCAACGCCACCTCGACGACCTGACGTCCCGCTAGGAGACTGTTGAACAATCGGCTGTGGGGTATTCGCGTTCTGTCGGCGCGTCGTTCAGACTGGGGGCATGCAGGGTTGTGCCGATCCGAAGCGTCGACTGTTGGATGCTGCGGCCTTGTGCCGCGGCCTGGTGTCTGAGGGGAGTGTCGAAGCCTTCTTGGCTGATCACCGTCGGGTTCTGTTCCCCGACGCCATGTTCGCCGACCTGTTCCCGTCGGGCCGGGGGCGGCCGTCGATCCCGGCGGATGTGGTCGCTTCGGTGATGGTGTTGCAGGCCTTGGAGGGCTTGTCGGATCGGGATGCGGCGCGGGCTTTGCGGGATCGCATCTCCTGGAAGGTGGCTTGTGGTCTGGCTTTGGACGATGAGGGCTTCGATTTCACTGTGCTCACCTACTGGCGGGCCAGGCTGCGGGGGTCGGCCTCCCCGGAGCGGATCTTCGATGCGGTTCGGGCGGTGGTCGATGCCACCGGTGTGCTTAAGGGCAAGACGCGCCGGGTGTTGGATTCCACTGTGTTGGACGACGCGGTGGCGACTCAGGACACGGTGACTCAGCTGATCTCGGCGATCCGCCGGGTGCGTCGGGTGGTCCCCGCCGCTGGGGGGGTGGCGCTGGGGGCCTACGACTATGAGGGTGGCGCTAAGCCGGTGATCGCCTGGGATGATCCGGTGGCCCGCCAGCAGTTGGTGAGCGCCCTGGTGAGCGACGCCCTGACGGTGATCGAAGCTGTGGCCGGGGTGCCCTCGGATGCCGCCGGGTTCGAGGCGGTGGGCCTGCTGGCCCTGGTCGCCGGCCAGGATGTGGAACCCGGCGAGGTGGAGGGCACCTGGCGTATCGCCCGGCGGGTGGCCCCGGGCCGGGTTATCTCCACGGTGGATCCCGAGTCCCGTCACGCTCACAAGAGCCGCTCCTCCTACCAGGACGGATACAAGGCTCATGTGGTGGTGGAGCCCGAGACCGGGATCGTCACCGCCACCGACTTGACCCCCGCCGACACAGCCGACGGTCCCACCGGGGTCAAGCTCCTCGCCGGCGAACCCCCCGGCCTTCAGATCCTCGCCGACTCCGCCTACGGGTCGGGTCAGACCCGGGCCGCCCTCACCCAAGCCAAACACACCCAGGCGATCAAACCGATTCCGCTGCCCCGGGCGGTGCCCGGCGGTTTGGACCGCGACGACTTTCGGGTCGACCACGAAGCCCGCACTGTCACCTGCCCCGCCGGGCACACCGTCACCATCACCGCCCGAAGCCACGCCACCTTCGGCATCCGCTGCCGGAACTGCCCCCTCCGGGCCCGGTGCACCACCTCCCGGGACGGCAGAACCCTGCACATCCACCCCCACGATGATGAGCTCCGCCACGCCCGGCAGGCTTGGCGCGACGGTGAGTTCAGCGCCGACTACCGACGATGGCGACCCATGGTGGAACGATCCATCGCCTGGCTCGTCGCCAACCAGCATCGCCGCGTCCCCTACCGCGGCGCCCCCCGCAACCGGCTCTGGCTATCCCACCGGGCCGCCGCCATCAACCTACGCCGGCTCATCAACCTCGGGCTCAACCACCGGGAAGCCTGGATACTCGGCACATAGCACCCCGGTCCCGTCCCGAACCACACCAGGCCGACCCCCACCGCGGCCGCACCCCCACCCGGCCAACAACCAGCCCCACCCACCGGCAACCACCATGCCCCAAACGGCTTGTTCAACAGTCTCCTAGGTCGGCGAGGAGTCGGCTGGTTTTGGTGAACGCCGCGGTGTAGCCGTGTCGGCAGGCTTGGTGGGCGAGTGCCTGGGCGATGTGGGTCTTGCCGATC
>JBDROA010000149.1:0-10713 GCA_043810615.1 Actinomycetota bacterium
GGAGCAGGGTGGCCCCCGCCGCCGCCAGGGAGGTCACCAGCGGGGTGCACCCGGCGCGGAACTCGTACAGGGCCTGGGCGATCTCCACCCCCAGGTTCCCCGCCGCAGTCCAGGGATGCACCCGCACCGCGTCCGGGGCGCCGTCGCGGTCCACGTCGGCCAAGAACCACGCGGACCCGTCGGGGGCCGGGCCGAGCACCGTGGGGAAGGTGAGCGAGCGGCGGAAGGTGCCGGCCCTGGTCCGGGGGGTTGCCGGGGCCGTCGCGGGGTAGCCCGGGGTGTCGAGGGGGCCCTGCCAGGAGAAGTGCATCGGGTCCTTGATGGTCTGCCAGTCGCCTCCCCAGCACCACCCGGCGTCGGTCCAGGCCTTCACGAACCACTCCGGCATGTCGGTGACCAGTTCGTTGTCGCCCCGGTAGGGGTTGGTGGTGGTGTTGACATCGATGGCGGCGCCCATGGCGTGGAACGACAGGTAGCGCTTCGGGGTGACGGTGGCGGGGCGGAAGCTGGAGACTTCGCCGGAACGGATCTCGTAGTAGTTGCCCGCCGCCTCCTCCCGTTCCAGGTTGGCGATCACCCGCTGCAGGGCGGGGAGCACCGCCTCATGGACCCAGACGGTGACCTCTCGGTCGCCGGTCATGGGCAGGGCCACCTCGACCAGGTGATCCCGGATCTCGCCGAAGTCCCGGCCGTAGAAGCCGCCCCACGGGCCGAGCACCGCCTCGGTGTCGGGAAGGTCGCCGGCGACGGTGGAGTAGGGGCCCCGGACCCCTTGCGCCACACCGCAACCGGCCGACTCATTGAACGACGGCGGCGGGCCCACCGGGAGGTCGGGTTCGGGGGCGTAGGGGCCGTCGGGGCCCGGCACCACGGTCGTGGTCGGGGCCGGGCCACTCGAACTGGTCGTGGAGGCGTTCGGCGCGGCGGTCGAAGTGCCGCCCCCGTCGGAAACGGTGCAAGACGCGGCAGCGATCAGCGCGGTGAGCCCCAGGAACGAACCTCGGAGCAGCCCCCATCTCATGGACGAGCCTCCCCTACCCGACGACGGGGAGGATCGTAGAGGTGATCCCCGGCTGCGCCCGCCCCCTTTGCCTGCTGCCGCCGGCGCCGTCTAGCGTCCTCTCCACACGCGCGGCGCGGCCCGGCCGCAGACGAGGAGGCGAAGGTGACCTCAGGGAGCAGCGACCAGCCGGGGGTGGACCAGGGCACGGCCGTGCCGTACTTCCGGCTGGCGGAGCCGAAGGCGGGGACCTACGACCCCTCCGGGGCCTCCATCGTCAACATCGACGACTACCCCCGCTACGAGATCGCCGAGGGAGTCGTGTTCTGCCCGGTGTTCGGCCGCAACCTCTCGCTGAACTTCGTGGTCTTCCCCCCGCACAGCGGCTTCCCCACCCACGCCCACCCCGAGGAGCAGATCAGCATCGTGCGCGAGGGAGAGATGGAGATCACCGTGGGCGACATCACCCGGCGGGTGGTGCCCGGCGACGTGATCGTGTTCCCGTCGGACGTGCCGCACTCCGGGCGCACCGACGAGCAGGCCTGCCGCCTGATCGACTGCTTCTCACCTCCCCGGGAGGGCCTGCGCGAGGTGATCGCCCAGGCCGACCCACTGCGCTCGGCCGACATCGACCGGTGGTGGGACCCGGGAGCCCACTCGAGCCCGGCAGGTTGCTGAGGATCTCCCAGGCCGCCCCGGTCCGGTGATCGTCCGAGAAGGCGGCCGGAACTCAGAGAGAGCCGATGCCGCGGGCCGCGCCGTCGTAGCGGCGATCATCCCGGCGCGGTGCCGCCGGTGAACGTCGCCATGATCTCCTCGAGTTGCTCCGCCACCACTGCGTTGCGGACGGGGCCCGGGTCCGGCAGGCGCAGGGCCCGGTTCCGTGCGGCGGCGACCGTCGGATCGGGCACCAGGAACAGTTCGTCGACCTCGATGCCGTCGAAGCGCATCACCTCGCCGTGCGACACCACGAGCATCCCCACCGCAGTGGCGACCGCGGCGCGATAGCCGTGCTCGTGCTCGACGACCTTGCCCGACAGCGCTGCCACCCCCAGCGCCAGCGGGCCGTCGTGTTCGATGGCGTCCAGGGCGGCCGCCGCCGTCTTGGTGGCGTAGATGCCGCAGGGCGGCGGCCCGCACGACCCGTCGGTGTGGGGCACTTCGGCGGCGTCGGCGCCGGCCCGGCGGCCGTAGTCGAGGCACCTCGCCTCTACCGTAGGCACCGGCCAGGCAACCCTCACCCCCCGCAGCCGGTTCTTGACGATTCCCCAGGCCCGATAGGCGAACACCGGGGTGGCCGACCACAACCCCGGCGGCACCGCTCGGGGCCGGGCGCTCGGGGGTGATCCCGGGGGCGGGGGGCCGCGCCCTGCCATGGTGGGCGCCGCCGGCCGGGAGGACAGCAGGACCGAGAGGGGGAACTGCAGCGGCGGGGTGATCGGCGGGTCGTCGAAACCGAGGCTCTGCTCCAGGTGACGGGCGAGCCGCCGGGCCCGTTCCAGGCGCAGCAGCCCGGGCAGGGGGACGGGCGGTGGGCCGGGGTCTTCGCCGGCATCGAACGACCGCCGCCAATGGGTGATGGCAGCCAGTTCGGAGACGCCGGAGGGGTCGGAGGTGCGGTCCATCGGGGGAGACGACCATACACCGCACGAACAGATGTTCGCAAGGGGCCCGGGAGCCGGGTCCTCCCGCCCCGCCGGTTGCCCGGTAGCCTCGGCATGCGCCACGACACCACCGGGAGGCGGGCATGACACGGATGGCAGTAGTCCTGCTGGTCATGGGCATGATCGACCTGGGAGCCTGCGGCGGCGACGCCGCGGCACCATCGACGACCGGGGAGGCGACCACGGCGGCACCCCCGACCACGGCGGCCATCACCACCGCCGCTCCCGCCTTGACCCCTGCCGGGCTGGGCGACCAGATCGGGGAGGTGTACCTCGCCGCTTACGACGACCTCATCGCCCTGCTCGCCGACCGCCCCGCCGCTGCCGACCTCGCCGCCGACCTCGCCGACCTCAAAGAGAAATACGTCCAGGAGATGGTCGGCCTGGGACGGCAGCGCGAAGCCCTCCCCGCCGCCGGCCGGGCCGCCGTCGATGCCCGCATCACCGCGGCGCTCGACCGACTCCCCAGGGCCACCTACGAGGCTTACCAGCAGGCCTACTCCGACTACAGCGGGGAGACCGAGGTGGCCAACCTGATAGCCGCCTTCAACATCATCGGCCAGTACGCCAACTTCGACCTCCTCCGCCAGCAGGCCCCCGACGAAGCGGAGCGATTGGGGGTCGGGTAGGCGTCTCCCCTTCTGCCCGCGGGCGGGGGTGATGGGGCCCTCCACCCCCGCCCGGTCGGAGGCGCCGCGGAGTGGGGAAAGACCCTCTCGCTCAACCAGCGGGCGGCCCCAGATTCCGGCCCTCGCCGGCGCGACGAGCAGTCCGCTGGAGACCAAAACCGCCTGCGAAACCTGCGTCCTGCAGACCCCGCGGGTCTCCGGCTTGGTGGTCCCGGGAGCCCGCCACTTGCCTTTGCGGCCCCCGGTCGAGCCGTCCTCACCCTGGGGTAGGATGCCTCAGCCGACCGAGGAGGAAGCGGTGGCTTCCACAGACGAAGTGCGGGCCAAGGTCCGACGGATCCTGCAGAACAAGCTCGGGAACGTCAAGACCCAGGGCGACGACTTCTTCGTCCGGCACGGCTCGACCGGGTGCCGCTTGACCTTCCACGAGGTGGACCGGGTCAACCTGGTCAACCTCTCGTCACCGATCCTCTTCGAGGTGCCCCTGACCCCGGCGCTGTACGAGGAGGTGGCCCGTCGCACCGGCAAGTTCCGTTTCGGCAGCATCTGCCTGCGCGAGGAGAAAGGGAAAGGGAACCTCTTCTTCGAAGGCGCCCTGATCGGCGACACCCTCGACGAGGACGAGCTGATGTTCCCCCTGGTGGCCATCGTCACCACCGCCGACCGCCTGGACGACGAGTTCCGTCCTCGCTTCGGAGGCCGACGGCTCGAGGATCGGGCGGCCCGCTGATGGCACCGCCCCCCGGGCGTCGGCCCGACCCCGGCCGCGCCGCAGACGAGGAGGGCCCGCGTTGAGCATCATCGACACCAGACGGAGAGTCCAGCACTACCTGCAGAAGGCCGGCAAGGTGGAGACGGTCGAAGACCGGGTCATGGTCCGCTGCGGGTCGACCGGCTGCCAGATCCAGGTAGAGGAGTGGGAGAAGGGCAGGACGCTCGTGGTCCTATCGGCTGCCGTGCTGCTGGGGGTCAAGCTGACTGCAGAGCTGTTCAAAGAACTGGCGCAGCAAACCGACAAGTACTGGGTCGGCTCCCTGGTGCTCGAAGAGGACGCCGGGGGAATGGGGAACATCTTCTTCAAGCACGTCCTGCTGGGCGACACCCTGGACGAAGAGGAACTGCTGTGGTCCCTGTCGGCGGTGTCCCGGACCGCCGACGATCTCGACGACGAGTGGCGCCCCCGCTTCGGGGGCTCCCGGCTCGAGGACAAGCTGAGGAGTTAGCCCCGTGGAACTGCCCGACCGCCTGGCCTACCTGCACGACGTCGCCGTCGGAGAAGCGAAACGGCGCGGGCACGGGACGGTGGACCTCGCCCACCTGGGGGTCGCCGCCCTGCGCGTCGAGGAGATGGTGGTTCTCGAACTGCTCGGCAAGGATGCCGCCGAGGCCCTCGAGCGGCACCTGGGGCCGAACCGGGAGGAGTTCGTCACCCCGACGCTCACCGACGCCGCCGAGGAGGCCCTCGAGGCCGCGGCCGCCGCAGACGGGACGATCCGGTCGCTGGTGACGATCCTGCGCGAGAGGCTGGCCGCCGCCGGGCCCGGCCCGGAGAAGAAGGCCGGCGAGGGGGAGAAAGCCGACGAGGAGTCGGCCGAGGGCTCGGAGACCGACGCCTTCCAGGGACGCGACCGGCTGACGGCCGACCGATCGGCGGCCGAAACGGGCGGCGAGACACCCCCCAAGACCCACACCGAGCGGGAGGACCTCAACGGCCTGCTCGCCGAACTCGACCGGCTCATCGGGCTCCTCCCGGTGAAAGAACAGGTCCGGGAGATCGCTCAGGTCAAGCGGGTGGCGGCGCTGCGCCGTCAACACAACCTCCCGCCACTCGACGAGCCCTCCCACCTGGTGTTCGTCGGCACCCCGGGGACGGGCCAAACCCCCGTCGCCCGTCTGCTGGGCCGCATCTACGCCGCCCTCGAGGTGCTGCCGGAGGGCGGACTGGTGGAGGCGACGCGCGCCGACCTGGTCGGGGGGTACGTGGGCCAGACGGCGCTGAAGACCCGCGAAGTGATCCAGAAGGCCATCGGCGGGGTCTTGCTCATCGACGAGGCCTACGCCCTGTCGCGCTACGAGTCGGGCAACGACTTCGGCATCGAGGCCATCGACACCATCGTGGCCCTCATGGAGGAGCACCGCCGGGACCTGGTCGTGATCGCCGCCGGGTACCCGGCAGAGATGGACCGGTTCCTCTCGGCCAACCCCGGGCTGAACAGCCGCTTCGGCCGGGTCATCCCCTTCCCCGACTACGACGGCGGGGAGCTGGTGGCCATCTTCCACCTGATGTGCTCCACCAACCAGGTGGAACCCCACCCCGAGCTGGTGGCCAGGCTGGAGCAGTACCTGGGCAAGTGGCCGCGCAACCGCGGGTTCGGGAACGCCCGGCTGGTGCGCAACGTCTTCCACCACATCCTGGGGCGCCAGGCGCTGCGCCTCAGCAGCGAGACGACCATCTCCAAAGAGCGGCTCTGCGAGCTGGTCGCCGACGACTTCGCCCTGCCCGACCCGGTGCCCGACACCGAGTTCCGCCCGGGGCAGTACCTGTAGGGCCGCCGCCTCCAGTGGTCCCCTCTTCGGGCTGAGCCCCTTAAGACTCGCGGCGCAATACGGGCGTCTGTCCACGGCCACCGGACCGCCAGAGAGGCCTGATCGCTGGTAGGAGAGGTGCAGCGGGAGAATCGCGACGCTTTCGTCGAATCGGCATCGAGCAGGCCTTCACAAACCCGCTGAACCCTATTGGGCCGCAGATCTTCACGGGACCAACCACTCCGGTTCGATCCCCTGCAGCACCCGGGCGATGCTGGCGAACCCGTTCTGGAAGCGTCGCGGCCAGCTGTCGAAGGTGGGGCCGGCGCAGTGTGAGGTGATCAGGCAGTTGTCCCGATCGAGCAGGGGATGGCCGGGCGGCGGCGGCTCCTGGGACAGCACATCCAGGGCGGCACCCAGGATCGTCCGCCCGGTGAGGGCCCGGGACAGGGCGGCTTCATCGATCACCTCGCCGCGGGCCGTGTTCACCAGCAGAGCGGTGGGCTTCATCAGGGCCAGTTCGGCCTCCCCGATCAGGTGGCGGGTCTCCGGGAGAAGGGGGACGTGCAGGCTGACGATATCCGAGCGGGAGAGCAGGGTGGGCAGGTCGCAGTGGGTGAGGCCGAGAGCCTGCTCGTCCGCCTCGCTCAACCGGCGCACCTCGTGGTACAGCAGCGTGGGCCCGAACCCCTGCAACCGCTGCGCCGGGGCGCGGCCGATGTTGCCCAGGCCCACCAGGCCGATGGTCCGGCCGCCGATCTCATAACTCATCCGGGAGGTGGTGAACGACGACTCCCAGGCGCCGCGGCGCACCATGGCGGCCACTTCGACCAGGTGCCGGTACGAGGCGAGGATCAGCAGGATGATGTGCTCGGCCACGGACGGCGCGTTGGCCCCTCCGTTGGTGGCCACCCGGAGGCCGTACTCCCGGGCGAGGGCGGCGTCCATCTCGTCGTAGCCGGCGCTGAGGAGTTGGATGAGCAGCACCCGGCCGCGCCCCGCCTGCAGGACGGCGGGAGTCACCGCCCCGGCGAGAGCCGGGATGAAGTGGGCGCCGGCGACGGTCGCCAGGGCGTGCTCGGCATCCCGCTTCACGTCGGCCACCACCACCTGGAGGTCCTCCGGAGCACAGCGGCGGCCGACTTTTGAGGACGGTGGGGGTGAGCCGGGGCATCAGGGCGACGCGGGACTGCCGTACCGGGCTGCCGTCTTCTTCTTCTTCCCCCCTTGCGGGCATCGACTCACCTCCGATCAGATCACGCCCGTTCCGGCTGCCGACACGACGCACGGGCCGGCGACTCGGCCTCGGAGCCCGCCCGCCAAGTCTCCGACCAGTTGGACACGGATGCGAGCGAGGAACCGATAAATCGCACCGGGCGTCTCCCGCATCACCTCGCAGAACCGGTGCCGAGCCCCTGCCGCGGCGCCGCCGCTCACAGCATCGTGAGTTGCTGCGGAGCGGGCCGGGGCTGGGGCTGCTGCAGGATCGCCGCCAGATCGTCGGGGGAGCGCAACGCGGTCGCACCCATCCGCTCGAGCGTGGCGTTGCCCGGCCCTTCCCCTGCTCCCCGCCACACGGCGACGCGGCCGTAGCGCTTGCGCAGCGCTTCCTCGGCCCCGCTCCAGGTTCCGCCGCTTCCACTGTCGGCGGCAACGACCACCGCCAGGTCGGCCAGGGCGTACACGAGCTTGTTGCGGGCCATGGCCGCAGCCGCGGTGAAACCCGCCGCCGGATGCTGCTGAACGACGAGGCAGGTGCGGCCCTCGTCGAGGGCGGAGACGGTGTCGGCTTTGCGGATGCGCTGCTCGAGGCTGTCGCCGAGCACCCCGACCACCGCGCCGCCCGCCCGGTGAGCGGCATTCATCGCCAGCTGGTCGACACCCCTGGCTCCCCCGGAGACGAGGGCCAATCCGTGCCCGGCGGCGAGGCGGGCCATCGCCTGCGCGATGGCTGCCCCGTCGGGTTCGACGTTGCGCGAGCCCACCACCGCCACCCCACCCGCGCCCAGCAGCGCGGCCTCGCCGACCCCGAAGAGGCAAGGAGGCGCGGCATCGCCGAGCCCCCGGAGCCGGCCGGGGTACCCGCCGTCCGCGCTGGTCAGCACCCAGATCCCCTTGGAGGCCAGGAGGTCGAGTTCCACGAACACCGAAACGGTATCGGCCAGCAGCCTTCGCACGTCCGGCGCATCGAGGCAGACGAAGCGGGCCGCATCGAAGTCGGAGTCGAAGACGTTCGCCGGTGAGAGGCCGGCGTCGCTCAGCCCCTGCTCCAGCCGATGCCACGCGCCGGGCGCCAACGAGGGCCGGTTCCGATCGCCGAGGCGGGTGGTGAGCACCAGTACCGCTTTGGCGTCGTCGCTGAGAGTCACTGATCGCCTCGGGAGGTATCGGCCAGGGCTACAGGGTAGACCGGCCCGGCTCCGGCCTCACGGAGCAGACTGCCCACGACGGTGAAGGTCCAACGCGAATCGACCATGTCGTCGATGAGAAGCACCGGCTCGGGGCGCACCTCGTCCACGGAGAAGGCGCCCTGCAGGTTGGCCACCTGCTGGTGGCTGTTTTGCATGGACTTCTGCGGGCGAGTGGGGCGCAGCTTGGTAACCGCAGCGACACAAGGGACCCCGAGACGGGCGGCCAGGCGGGCGGCGAGGTCGGCCACCGGGCCGCCGCCGCCGTGGGCGGGCACGAAGGTGAGCCAGGCGGGCTCGGGATCGGGCCGCCGGTCTCGGATCATCGCGGCGAGGGCAACCACGAGCTCATCGCCGAAGCGCGCCTCCCGGTGCTTGCCGACCCGCACCAACTCGGCAAGCCCCGGGTCGCCCCACCGCACCAGCGCCCGGCCTTCCCGGACCCCGAACTCGCGTAGGGAGGGGCCGGGCAGTCCCGCCGGCCACAGCCAACGCGGCTCGATGGACAGATGTCGCCGCCGCAGGAAGGCGATGGCCGCCTGGACCAGGGCGCCGTCTTCCTCGGCAGGCAGGGCCGGGTCGGCGCAGTTGGCGCAGCGGCCGCACGGGCCGGCCTCGGGGTCGTCGAGTTGGGCGCGGAGGAAGTGCAGCAGGCACCGGTCGGTGGTGACGTACTCGGCCATGGCCTGCTGCTCGCGGCGGCGTTGCCGGGTGACGCCTTCGACCCGCTGGTGCGGATACTGCCACCGCTGTGCCGAGCGGTACCAGCGCCGCCCCTGCCGGTAGACGGCGCCTTCGACCTCGAGGACCTTCAGCATGGCCTCGAGGCGGCCGCGCGGCAGGTTCACCGCCCCTTCCAGCTGTGCCGGGGTGAGGCCGTCGGATTGGGCGAGGGCCGTCAGGACCGCGGCGACGTCGCGGGGATCGGGGAAG
Organism: Actinomycetota bacterium; assembly: GCA_043810615.1. Classification (GTDB taxonomy): domain Bacteria; phylum Actinomycetota; class Acidimicrobiia; order Spongiisociales; family UBA11373; genus VGBK01. Next base: position 9,161 of record JBDROA010000149.1, read on the forward strand.
GCGGTGCGAATGAAGTAGTCCTGGATCTCCCGGTCCTCGGCGCCGGCGAGCAGCACGCCATGGGCCCGGTCCACGGCCCGGCCGGCCCGGCCCACCTGCTGGTAGTAGGCGATGGGCGACCCGGGGGACTGGAAGTGGATGACGAAGTGGATGTGGGGGTTGTCGTACCCCATGCCGAGGGCCGAGGTGGCTACCACCACCTTCAGCTCGCCCGAACTGAGCCGTTCCTCGGTGCGCACTCGCTCGGCATCCGGCGATTCGCCGGTGTAGGAGGCAGCGTCGATCCCCCGGCTCCGGAGCCACGACCCGAGGCGCTCGGCGTCCCGGACGGTCAGGCAGTAGACGATCCCCGACCCGGGGAGGCCCGGGATCGTGGCCGCCAGCCATGCCATTCGCTGCGCCCGATCGGGAAGCCGGACGACCTGGAGGAGGAGGCTCTCGCGATCGAGCGGTCCCCGCAGGGTGAGCAGGTTCTCCCCCAACTGGTCCGCGACATCCGCCACTACCCGGTCGTTGGCGGTGGCGGTGGTGCCCACCACCGGGATGCTGGGCGGCAGGGACTCGACGATGCGCGCCAGACGGCGGTAGTCGGGACGGAAGTCGTGCCCCCAGTCTGAGATGCAGTGCACCTCGTCGACCACCAGGAGCCCGAGGTTGCGGAGCAGGTCGGGCAGCACGTCGCTGCGGAACCGGGGGTTGTTCAGCCTCTCCGGGGATATGAGCACCAGGTCGATGGCCCCATCACGGATGCCCTCGAAGACCGGGCCCCATTCCTCCCGATTGGTGCTGTTGACCGTGCGGCTGATGAGGCCGAGCCGATCTGCCATCTCGACCTGGTTGCGCATCAGCGCGATGAGCGGGGAGACGATGACGGTGGGGCCACTCCCCCGGTCGCGCAGCAGTCGGGTGGCGATGAAGTAGACCGCGCTCTTGCCCCAGCCCGTCCGCTGCACCACCAGGAGCCGGCGCCGCTGTTCCACGATGGCCCGGATCGCCTCCCGCTGCCCCGGCCGGAACCGGGCAGCCGGGCCCACTGCCCGGCGGAGGAGGTCGAGCGCCTCCCGGCAGAGGCCGTCGGTTTCTGGCATGTCGGCACCTTACGGGGCGGGTGGGACACGTCAGAGGCACCCCCAGCAAGCGCCGCCCGGCCGGGCCGGGTCGGCGCACCTCGATCCCTACCAGCCACTTGACCCGGTAGAACCCGTCGTGGCGGGGCCACACGAAGCGCACCGGGAAGCCGCGCCGCGCCGGCAGGGTCTCTCCCTGTAGTTCGTAGGCCGGGAAGACGGTCTCGAGGGCCCCCGCGGTGAGGTCGATCTCGAGCGCGTGCCCGTCGGCCGCGGTCAGGCGGACCCGGGTGGCGCCCTCCCGGGTCTCCGCCCCCTCCAGGATCTCCCGGAGGGGCGTCGGCCAGTTCTAGTGGTCACTGCACGATGGCAGCAGCGTGGAGGCTGGTGGGGCTGTGGTAGTTGAGGCTGCGGCGGCGTTGGCTGTTGATGATGCCGGCGACGTGGTCGGCGTGGGCAGGGTCGATGCCAGCGAGGTCGGTGCCG
>JBDROA010000150.1:0-19906 GCA_043810615.1 Actinomycetota bacterium
CGCTCGCTCCGATCCGCCTGCTGCGCCGCTCCCCTCACATCGCCCCCACGCCCGCTCACCAGCAGCACCGCCCACCGACGACGCTCCATCTCCGACCCGAAGTACTCCGCCAACACCGCCTCCAGTTCGCCGAGGAACCGACGGGTGAACGATGTCCTGAGGTCAACCCCCTAGCCCTTCTCCGCGCCGCTCCCCGCCCGCCTCCTGCTCCGTAGACTCGGCCCATGGAGCACCCCTTCCCCGATCCGGCCGCAGTGGCCGCCGCACTCCGCCGCGGCGGCTACCTGGCAGACGATCACACCGCCCAGGTGGTCTTCCTCGCCACCCGTCTGGCCAAGCCGATCCTGGTGGAGGGCCCCGCCGGGGTGGGCAAGACGGAGCTGGGCAAGGCCCTGGCTGGCGCCCTGGGCCGGCGGCTCATCCGCCTCCAGTGCTACGAGGGCCTCGATGAGGCCAGGGCCCTCTACGAGTGGAACTACCGCAAGCAACTGCTGCGCCTCCAGGCCGACCGGGGGCGGGCCTGGGAGGAGGTGGAGGGGGACATCTTCACCGAGGAGTTCCTGCTCACCCGCCCGCTGCTGGAGGCCATCCGCTCCCCGGAGCCGGTGGTGCTGCTGATAGACGAAGTGGACCGGGTCGAGGTGGAGACCGAGGCGCTGCTCCTGGAGGTCCTCGCCGAGTGGCAGGTGTCGATCCCCGAGCTGGGCACCATCGGCTCCGCCTCCCGCCCGGCAGTCGTGCTCACCTCGAACAACACCCGGGAGCTGTCGGAGGCCCTGAAGCGCCGCTGCCTGTTCCTCCACCTCGGCTACCCGACTGTGGAGCGCGAGAGAGAGATCCTGCTGCAGCGGGTACCCGGGCTGCCCGCCGCCCTGGCCGAGCAGGTGGCCGGCCTGGTGCGGAGCCTGCGACGTCTGCCGCTGCGCAAGGCGCCCTCGGTGAGCGAGGCCATCGACTGGGCGCAGACCCTGCTGGCGCTCGGCGTGGAGCGACTCGACACCCGCGCCGCGGTGGACACACTGCACGTGGTGCTCAAGCACCAACCCGACATCGAGAAGGCGGCCGCCGACCTGGAGCCTCCGGGAGGGGGCTGAGCCGGTGCTCGACCTGCTCACCGGCTTCATCGGGGAACTGCGGGCGGCGGGGCTTCCGGTGTCCACCGTCGAGGCCATCGACGCCGCCTCCGCCCTCTGTCACACGAACATGAGCGATCGCCCGGCGGTGCGGGCCTCCCTCGCCGCCACGCTGGTGAAGAGCGCCCGCTACCTCGCCGCCTTCGATACCGCCTTCGAGGCCTACTTCGGCCGGCGCGCCCCGGAGCCGGGCACGGAAGACGCCAGGACGCGGGAGGCCGCCGATGCGGCGCTGGTGGCCGCCGCTCTGGGGGGAGCGGCCGGCGGCGACGCCGCGGCCGCCGGGCTGGGGCAAGCCCTGGTGCAGGCGCTCCTCTCCGGGGACCGCGATCTGTTGGCCGCCCTGGCGCGGCAGGCGGTCCGTCTCCTGGCGGGCATCGAGCCCGGGCGCCCGCTGGGGGCGGCCTACTACCTGTACCGGGTGCTGCGGGGCCTCGACGCCACCGGGTTGCGACGGCGCCTGCGGGAGGCGGCCGCGGGCGAGCCCGACCCGTTGCGGCGACGGCTGGGGGAGGAGGACCTGGAGGAGCGCTTTGAGGAGTTCCGGAGGGCGCTCGAGGGGGAGATCCGCCGCTTGCTGGTGGCCGACCGCGGGGCCCCGGCGGTGGCCCGGGCGCTCCGCCGTCCCTTGCTGGAGGACGCCGACCTGACTTCGGCCACCGCCGCCGAACTGGCGGAGATCGAACGGGCCCTTCAGCCCCTGGCCCGGCGCCTGGCGGTACGCCTCTCGCGACGCCGCCGCGGAGGCATCGGGCGGCTCGACGTGCGGCGAACGATGCGAGCTGCGTTGTCCTCCGGGGGAGTCCCGGCGGACCCGCGCTTCCGCCGCCCGCACCCCAGCAAGCCGGAGATACTCCTCCTGTGCGACGTGAGCGGGTCGGTGGCCACTTTCGCCCGGTTCACGCTCCAGATGGTGTACGCCCTGGCGAGCCAGTTCACCCGGGTGCAGTCGTTCGCCTTCGTGGACGCCCTCGACGAGGTCACCGGCTACTTCGGGCCCGGGACTGACTTCGCCACCGGAGTGCGCCGCATGGGCGACGAGGCCCGGGTGGTGTACTTCGACGGGCACTCGGACTACGGGCGGGTGTTCGGCCGGTTCGCCGCCGAGCACCTGGGACGGCTCGGACCGCGCACCACGGTCATCGTCACCGGCGACGCCCGCGCCAACTACCGAGACTCCAACCCGGCGGCCCTCGACCGGATCGCCCGCAGCAGCCGGGCCCTGTTCTGGCTGAACCCCGAGCGGCGCGGGGCCTGGGATTCGGGGGATTCGGTGCTCGGGACCTACCGGCCCGTCTGTGACGGGGTCTACGAGGTGCGCACCTTGCGCCAGTTGGCCGCCTTCGTCGAGCAGGTGGCGCTCCCCACGGCCCGTCCCGTGCGCCGGCCGGCCTGAAACGGCCGTTCCCTGGGCCGGGTCGGGCGTGCACCGGGGGCGACTGATCGGTCCGTCCTCAAGAGGTGGGTGAACCCTGACGATGAAGGGGTGTACGGCAGTGGGACGGCAGGGCGGGCCGCCCCGGAATAGAGCAGGAGCGTTTCGGTGGAGCGAGTACTGGTCGTGGAGGACTCGGCGGTCATTCAGCGTCTCATCGCGGTCTGCCTGCGGCCGGCCGGGGTGGAGATCGAAAGCCGGACAGACGGCCCGGCGGGCCTCGAGGCGGCGCTCGGTTCGCCTCCCGACTTGTTGATCCTGGACGTGGGCCTGCCCCAGATGGATGGGTGGGAGGTGCTGGACCGCCTCCGCTCCGACTCCCGCACCCGGTACTTGAAGGTGCTCGTTTTGACGGCGCACGCCCAGGAGGAGACCCGGGAACGCGCCGGGCGGGGCGGGGCGGATGCCCTCGTCACCAAGCCCTTCCGGCCCGAGGATCTGCGCCGTGTCGCCCTCGGCCTGCTGCGTGGCGTCGAAGCCGGTGTCGGCCCGGCCTGAGGGAGCGCGTCGCAGGGCGCGGCTCGTCGGAGCTCGCATCGACCGGGAGCCGGATCTTGGCCGCGGGGGAGCACCTCGTGCCCTCTCCGCAGGTCTTGCCTCACCCGAGGGCTCGTCCCTATTCTGTGTCGGGACCACGCGCTACCTTGAGCGCAGAGCGCGGCGCCCGACATGGTGTTCGTGCTCGCCCTCGCCCTCGCCCTCGCCCATCTGCCCCCGGCGCCCGCCTGTCCGGCGGCACCCCCGGTGCCGGGGGTAGTGGTCCGCCCCTTCGCCCCTCAGGGGCCGTACGCCGGCCACTGGGGGGTCGACCTGAAGGCCGAGGAGGGCACGCCGGTGGTGGTCGTGGCGGCCGGGGCCGTGACCTTCGCCGGATCCGTGGCCGGGCGTCTCAGCGTAACCGTGCACCACGGGGGCGGGGTGCGTACCTCGTACTCCTACCTCTCGTCGGTGTCCGTCGTCGGCGGGCAGGCAGTGGCAGCAGGAACCGCGCTGGGGGCATCCGGGATCGACCACGGGATCGAGGCGCTGCACTTGTCGCTGCGGGTGGGGCAGGGCTACGTGGACCCGCTGCGGTGGCTGGAGTGCCGCCTGGCCCCGCCGGGAGCCGCCGGGCACCTCGCTCCCGCCCCCACCCCCTATGCTTCGCACCGTGCGTCGCGGCATCCTGGGCGGCACGTTCGATCCTCCGCACCTCGCCCACCTGGTGGCCGGCGAGGCGGCGTTTCGCGAGCTGAGCCTCGACGTGGTCACCTTCCTCCCCGCCGGCCGCCCGTGGCAGAAGGCCGATCTCGGGGTGAGCCCCGCCGGCCACCGCTGGGAGATGACCCGGCGGGGGGTGGCGGGGGCGGGCTACTTCGAGGCCGACGATCGCGAGGTGAGGCGCGACGGCTGGACCTACACCGCCGACACGCTGGCCACTTTCCCGGATCACGAGGAACTGGTCCTGATCCTGGGGGCCGACGCCGCGGCCGGTCTCCCCACCTGGCATTCGCCCGAGTCCGTGCTGGGGAGGGTGCGGCTGGCGGTCATGGAGCGCCCCGGGGTGGATCGGGCGGCAGTGGAGGCGGCGGTGGGGCCGGTGCAGTGGCTGCACACCCCGCTGCTGGGGATCAGCGGCACCATGCTGCGGTCCCGGCGGCGGGCCGGGCTCAGCCTGCGCTTCCTGGTGCCCGACCCGGTCCTGGCCTACGTCGAGTCTGCCGGGTTGTATGCCCCCGCCTAGCAGGCACCGCTGGTGGTGGGCGGCGGGGATGCTGGCGGCGGCGGCGCTGGCCGCGGGCGGCTGGGCGGCGCGGGGCCCGCTCGAAGAGGCTGCCGGCTGGGCTTCCGCCCGGGTGCAGGAGGCCACCGGGGTCGTCGAGGGCTGGACGACCCGGCTCCGGGAGATCGCCGCCACCGTGCCGGAAGCGGAGATCGAGGAGCGCACCGACGTTCCCGGCTCGCGCTCCGCCCTGATCGTGCTGGGCCGGGGGCCGGGCGACTGCGCCTTTGCCCTCCTGGCGGTCTCGCCCGAAGGGCCGCCCACCCTCACCCTGCTGCCGCCGACCCTTCTCGGGGTGGTGCCCGGTTACGGCGAGTTCACCCTGGCCGAGGCGCTGGCGTTCGAGGGGCCGGACCTGGCGGCGCTGGCGGTCACGAACGAGCTCGGGGTGCGCATCGACCACGTGCTCCCGCTGCCCCCCGGGGCCCTGGCGGAGTCTCTGCCCGGCGCCGTGGCCCTGGACCTGCCCGCGCCCTTGTTCGCCGCCGAGGACGGGGGCCTGGTGCAGATCCTGGGGTCGGGGCCGCAGCAGCTCGCGCCGTCCGGCGTCGAGATGCTGCTGGTCAGTGCCGGGGCCGGAGACCCCTTCGAATGGCTGCAGCGGCAGGCGGCGGCGTGGCGCGGGATCCTGGCCGTCGTGGCAGCCGACCCGGCCGTGGCCGACCGCATCGCCGCCCCGCTCGTCTCCGGGGGCACCGCGGTGGCCGACCTGCTGCTGGCGGCGGCGACTGCCGAGGACCTGCTCCTGGGGGCGCTTCCGGTGGACAGGGTCACCACCGTCACCGGTGAGGCCCTCGCCCTATCGGCCGGGGCGGCCACGGAGTTCGTGCCCGCCCGCCTCGGCCACCTGCTGCTGCGGGCCGGGGAGCGCCCCCGGGTCGAGGTGCTCAACGGCAACGGGCGCATCGGGGCCACGCGGGTGGTGGCCGAGGCCGTGGTACGCCGCGGCTTCCGGGTGGTGCGCACCGACAACGCCGATCGCTTCGACTACGCCACCACTCTGGTGATCGCCCAGGGGGATGAGGCGCGGGAGGCGGCATGGGAGGTAGCGGGAATCGTGGGGGCGGCGGCGGTGTACCTGGAGGAAGCCGCTCCGTCTCTGGTGGTCGAAGTCAGTATCATCGTGGGCTTGGACATCCCGGCCGGGGAGGCGTAGGCCCTGCATCCCGAAACGACGACCGCAGCTCAATTGGCTGCCGCCGCCATCGACGACAAGAAGGGCCTCGGGATCGTCCTGCTCGACGTGTCGGCCCTGCTGGTCATCACCGACATCTTCGTTATCGCCTCGGGGACCTCGCGACGCCACGTCGTCACCCTGGCAGAGGAGGTCGAGGCGCAGCTCAAGAGCCTGGGGCGCCGCCCGTTGCGGACCGAGGGCCTGGTGGACGCCACCTGGGCGCTCCTCGACTACGGGGATTTCGTGGTCCACGTCTTCGACGAGCTCACCCGGCGGTTCTACGACCTGGAGCGGCTCTGGATGGATGCGCCGCGCACCGACTTCGACCCGGCCGCCGTCCGGGCCTGAGCGCCCTCCTGCCGCTCCGTCACTGTCGTCGCCCCAGGCGCCGCGCCGTCACCCGGGCGAACCGGGAGAGCCGGGTGGCCGTCTGGGCCATGGAGCCCGCCGCGCCGGGGGCGAAGGCCTCGATCACCAGGACCGGCCGGGTCGCCGGGGCCCACTCCAGCTTCCAGGGTTCGGCGGCGCCGCAGAACTCGTAGGACCGCAGGCCCGTCGCGAAGGCCCGCTCCAGCATGTGGAGGCGCAGCAGCAGCCCGGGGGAGAGGCCGGTGAAGGCGGGGTCGTAGCCGGTCTTGAGCAGGAAGTGGCGTCCCCCGGCCTCGAACGCCAGGTCGAAGGCCAGGGCCCGGCCGTCGAGGCGCAGGAAGGCCAGGCGCAGCCAGCCTCGCTCTGCCCCCCAGGCGGCCACCCGGCGGTAGAAGCCGGCCACGGCCGGGTCGGAGGCTATGGCCGTCCCCGCCCGTCCCTTCCAGCCGGCGGCTTCGACGGCGAAGGCCTCCTCGAGCAAGGGCATCAGCCGGTCGGGTCCATCGAACACCTCGTGGGTCACGGCTCCGGCCGTTTCGAGGCGCCGGGACCGGCGGCGCAACTCGCTGCGCCGGTGGGTGGAGAGCGAGGCCAGGTAGTCCTCCCAGGGTCCCTGGAGCATTACGTAGGGGGACTCCAACCGGGCCCGGGAGGCGAGGCGGTAGCCGGCCGCCGCCAGGGCGGCGACGGCGCTCTCGGCGGTGGGTTCGCCCGCCAGCACGAAGTCGACGGTTACCCGGCGACGGCCGGTCTGGGCCAGCGCCGCGACCAGTGTCTCGAGGGCCGACCCGTTCTCGGCCACGGCCTCCACCCAGGGAGTGTGCCAGTCGGCCGGGGTGCGGACCCGCCCCCGTTCCCCCACCACGGGCAGGAGTCCGGCCAGCCGGGGGCCGCACCAGGCGGTGAGTGCCTCGAGGCGGAGGCCGGCGGCTTCGGCCCAGGGCAGGACCCATCCGGGCCGGGCGAACGGCGGCGCCCCGGCCCGGTCGGCGAGATCGTCCCAGGCGGCGGCAAGGGCGTCGTCCACCACCCGGCGGACGACGGTCGGGACCGTGGTCGCAGTGTCCATCGAGATCCCATCGGCCCCGGGATGGGGAACCTGAGCGGGTCGTGGTGGGCCCGTCTCACCGGGTGCTCCGGCCGCGCCGGCTGATACAATGCCGCCCGCACCGGGGGCTGTAGCTCAGTTGGCAGAGCGCTTGCATGGCATGCAAGAGGCCAGGGGTTCAAATCCCCTCAGCTCCACCGGGGCGCCGCCGCCGTCGGGGCGCATTCGTCTCGCGGGCGAGGAGAGAGGCCCGGTGCCGGCAGCGATCACCATCCGCCCCCTGGCCGATAGCGACGCACCCGTCGTGGCCGCTCTCAGCGGCGACCTGGGCTACCCCGCCGACCAGGCCGCGATGGAGATCCGCCTGGCCACCGTGCTGGCCGACCCCGGCCACACCGTCTTCGGGGCGGAGGCGGAGGACGGGTCTCTGCTCGGTTGGGTGCACGTGTGCTCCCGCCTCCTGCTCATCGACCCGCCGTCGACCCTTGTCGAGGGCCTGGTGGTAGGGCCCGACGCCCGACGGCAGGGAGTGGGGCGAGCCCTCATGGCCGCCGCCGAGGACTGGTCCTGCAGCCGTGGGGCGCTGACGATTCGGCTGCGTACGGGGGCGACCCGCGAGGACACCCACGCGTTCTACCGGGCGCTGGGGTACTCGCCGGGCAAGTTGGCCCTGGGGTTCGAGAAGGCCCTCGACGGCGGCTGAGGTCCCGGCGACCGGGGGCTAACCGGCCGGTGCTTCCGGGGGGATCCCGGCCAGGCGCCGCGCCATGGCCCGGCGGGCCTCCAGGTCCACCTGCCGCCGGATGACCACCCGCTGGGCCTGGGGTGATCCGGCGCCGTGCAGCGACTCGGTCAGGTAGCCCACGGCGTTGCGGCCCAGCGTCAGGTTCTCGATGAGGCGCAGCGCCCGGATGCGGTGCTCGGTGGGGACGTCGGCGCGGCCCCGCAGGTACTTGTCGAGCAGTGGCCCCACTTCCGGATGGCGCAGATCCTGCTCCGACGGCAGGGTCGCCACCGCCCCCCCGGCCAGGTCCTGGGCCAGGCGAGCGATCTCGTAGGGAAACCGGGTCACGTTGTGCTTGCACACGTTGGCCAGCAGGTGATCCGGTTCCCAGTTGCCCGCGGCGGTGCGGTGCCCTTCGTGGGAGGCGGCGATGCCGGCGGCGTAGATGGTCTCGTTGAGGTGAGCCATCTCGACGAGTTTGTCTCGCACGTGGGAAGCCCGGGGCACCCCGTTGTAGTCGGCGATCAGGGCGGCGGCGCCGATGAGCACGTCGCCCACCCCGGCCTTGCACACGTAGGAGCGGCGGTGGTAGGCGGTGAAGCGCTCCACCGCCTCGGCGGCGAACTCGGCTTCCCCTTCGAGGAAGACGTGCTCGTGGGGGACGAACACGTCTTCGAAGATGACCAGGGCCTCCTGACCGGCGAAGCGGGCGTTGCCCACGTCGAGACTCCCCTCGATGCTGCGCGAGTCGGCGGCCTGACGCCCGTACACGAAGGTGAGGCCCGGGGCGGTGACCGGGATAGCGCAGGCCACGGCGTAGGCGCTCTCGTCGGGGCCCAGGCGCTGGCCGGGCATGACCAGTAGCCAGTGCGAGTTGATGGCCCCTGTCTGGTGGGCCTTGGCCCCGCGGATCACAATCCCGTCGGGGCGGCGTTCCACCACTCGCACGAAGAGGTCCGGGTCGGCCTGCTGCGCCGGTCTCTTGCTCCGGTCGCCTTTGACGTCCGTCATGGCCCCCCCCACCACCAGGTTGCCCCGCTGCACGCCGGCGAGCCACTTCAGGAACCGCTGGTGGTAGGTGGTGCCCCGGGCGGCATCGACGTCCCAGGCAAGGGAGAAGAGGGCGTTGATGGCGTCCATCCCCACGCAGCGTTGGAAGCAGGTGCCGGTCACCTGGCCGAGCCGCCGTTGCATCCTTCCCTGAGCGACCAGGTCGGCGGCGCTCCGGGTCACGTGGAGAAAGCGATTGACCCGCTCGCCGGTCTGGGCCGACTCTGCGGTGGCCAACTCGAGGTCCTCGGGGGCGGCGTCGTAGGTGGCCGCCATGGCGTTGATGGAGGGGCGGATCACGGGATGGTCCACCGGCTCTTCTACCCGCTCCCCGAATAGGTAGACGGACAGGTGACGGCCCCGCAGGCTGGCGATGTATTCCTCGCCCGTGCGGATGGGTCCTGGGCTGCCCTCGATCGGTGCCCCCATGGGATACCCCCTTTGCCGTCCTGGTGTCTTCCCGGGGGCGACGATACCCGCACCAGGCCGCGGCCGGCGGTCCCTCAGCCCGAGCCCGGTCCGGGTGACGGGTCGCCACCCGGTGCCGGCCCGGTGCTGTCCCTGACCCGAATCTCGGCTGTGGTGAGAATGCGGCTGGGGAGAGGTTTGTCGGCCAACACCGAGCGCATCAGGGTCCAGACCTCGGCCCCCATCTCGGCCCGGGGGATGAGCGCCGTGGTCAGCGCCGGCTGGGTGTACCGGGCGAACGGGATGTCGTCGAACCCGGTGAGTGAGATGTCCTCTGGCACCCTCCGGCCCAGGTCCCGCAGTCGGGCCAGCGCCCCCACCGCGCACAAGTCGTTGGCGGCGATCAGAGCCGTCGGTTCGAGGGCGAGCGCGGCGTCGGTGGCGGCGTAGCCGGCGTCGATGGAGGGCCCGGCCTGGACCCGCCAGGTCTCCAGGCCCAGGGTGGCGGCGTGCTGCACCGCCCGCCATCGCTCCGCGTTTACCCACGAGAGGGGGGCTCCGGCCAAGTACACCACCCGGCGGTGCCCGAGGCCGGCGAGGTGCCGGCAGATCTCGAGCATGGGCGAGAACATGTCGCAGGTCACGGCGGGCGGGTGGCCCCCCGGAGGGATGCGGTGGACGCAGAGCAGCCGGGGGCGGTCGGCGGCGAACCGGGCCAGCTCCTCATCCGGCATGCGAGGGGAGCAGAGGATGACCCCGTCGGTGTGGGCGTAGAGGGAGGCGGCCAGATCGGGCTCGTCGGCGACGCGCTCGTTGGATTCCAGGACCAGCATGCGGAAACCGTCCTGCTCCGCCCCGGCACCGATGGCCTTGATGACCTCGTGGAAGTAGGGATTCGACAGCTGCGGCACCAGGATGCCCACCATGCCGGTGGTTCCGGTCGCCAGGCCGCGGGCCATGGGGCTCGGCCGGTACGCGAGGTGGCGGGCGACTTCCTGTACGCGCCGGGCCAGGTCCGGGGAGACCGTCGTCTTGCCCTGCATGACCCGGGACACGGTGGCGATGGAGACGCCCGCCTCCCGAGCCACGTCGGTGATCGTGATCTTGTTCGATGCCACCGGTTCCTCCCTCCGGGGGCCGGGCGTCCTCCAGGGGCAGCGCGCCACTCTTCCCAGCGGCAGCCGCGGCACGGCCCGCCGGGAGGGGAGCGGATGCTACCAGGCGGGAAAGGGCCCCCTCCGGGACCCCGCCGGGAGGCCCGGCAGACCGGTGGTACGCTGCCGCTCCCCGTCACAAGAGCCGATGTGACCGCCTACGACCATCACAGCATCGAGGCCAGGTGGCAGCGCCGTTGGGCCGAAGAGGGCACCTTCCGGGTGCCGAACCCCGGCGAGCCGGGCTTCGACCCCTCCCGGCCCAAGCTCTACGTCCTCGATATGTTTCCCTACCCCTCGGGGGAGGGCCTCCACGTGGGGCACCCCCTGGGGTATATCGCCACCGACATCTACTCCCGCTACCAGCGCATGCAGGGCCGCCACGTGCTGCACCCCATGGGCTTCGACGCCTTCGGGCTCCCCGCCGAGCAATACGCCGTCGAGACCGGGGTCCACCCCCGCCTCACCACCGAGCGCAACGTGGGCAACTTCACCCGCCAGCTGCGCGCCTTCGGCCTCTCCTACGACTGGGACCGCGCCCTGGCCACCACCGACCCCGGCTACTACCGCTGGACCCAGTGGATCTTCCTCCGCCTCTTCCACTCCTGGTTCGACCCGGAGCAGGGCAAGGCGCGGCCGATCACCGAACTGGTCGGCGAGCTCGAGAGAGGGCAGCGGTTCGCCGGCGACCGGCCGTGGGGAGAGCTCACCGCCGCCGAACGCGACGCCTACCTGAACGACCGGCGCCTGGCCTACATCGACGAGGTGCCGGTCAACTGGTGCCCCGGCCTGGGGACGGTGCTTGCCAACGAGGAGGTGACCAGCGAGGGCCGCTCCGAGCGGGGGGGCTTCCCCGTGTACCGCCGGCCGCTGCGCCAGTGGATGCTGCGCATCACCGTCTACGCCGAGCGCCTCCTCGCCGGTCTCGACCTGGTGGACTGGCCGGAGTCGATCAAGGCGATGCAGCGCAACTGGATCGGCCGCAGCGAGGGAGCGCGGGTGCTCTTCCCGGTGGCGGGGAGCGCCGAGGTCATCGAGGTGTTCACCACCCGGCCCGACACCCTCTTCGGGGCCACCTACATGGTGCTGGCCCCCGAGCACCCTCTGGTGGGGGCCCTCGTCCCCGACGCCTGGCCCCAGGGCACCCCGGCGGCGTGGACCGGGGGAGCGGCGAGCCCCCGGCAGGCGGTGGCCGACTACCAGCGGCGGGCCTCGGGCCGCTCCGAACTGGAGCGGCAGGCGGAGACTCGCGAGAAGACCGGCGTCTTCGTGGGCCGCCACGCGATCAACCCGGTGAACGGCGAGCGGATCCCGGTCTTCCTCGCCGACTACGTGCTCATGGGGTACGGCACCGGGGCGATCATGGCGGTCCCCGGCGAGGACGAGCGCGACTGGGAGTTCGCCGAGGGGTTCGGCCTCCCCATCATCCGCACGGTGCAGCCGCCGGAGGGCTGGGAGGGGAAGGCCTTCGTCGAGGACGGGCCGGCCGTCAACAGCGGGTTCCTGGACGGGCTGCGGGTGGCCGAGGCCAAGCCTCGCATGACCGCCTGGCTCGAGGAGCGCGGCTACGGCGCCGGCGCCATCACCTACAAGCTGCGCGACTGGCTGTTCAGCCGCCAGCGCTACTGGGGGGAACCCATCCCCATCCTCCACGGCCCCGGCGGGGAGTTGCGCCCTCTCGACGACGGGGAACTGCCGCTGGTGCTCCCCGAGGTCGAGGACTACCGGCCCCGCCCCGACCTGGCCGACGACACCGAGCCCGAGCCCGCCCTGGGGCGGGCCCCGGAGGAGTGGAAGTGCGTCGTGGTGGACGGGGTGGTCTACCGGCGCGAGTTGAACACGATGCCGCAGTGGGCCGGGTCGTGCTGGTATTACCTGCGCTTCTGCGACCCGCACAACGAATCGGCCCTGGTGGGGGCGGAGGCCGAACGCTACTGGATGGGGGAGCAGGGAGTGGACCTGTACGTGGGAGGCGTGGAGCACGCCGTCCTCCACCTGCTCTACGCCCGCTTCTGGCACAAGGTGCTCTACGACCTGGGCCGCATCTCCACGCCGGAGCCCTTCGGGCGCCTCTACAACCAGGGATACATCCTGGCCGATGCCTTCCAGGACGAGCGCGGCGTCTACGTCCCCGCCGCCGAGGTGGAAGAGAGCGAAGGGCACTTCTTCCACGAGGCGCGGCCGGTCACCCGCAGCCACGGGAAGATGGGCAAGTCGCTGAAGAACTCGGTGAGCCCCGACGAGATCCTCAGCGAGTACGGCGTGGACACGCTGCGCCTGTACGAGATGTTCATGGGGCCCCTCGACGCCTCGAAGCCCTGGACCACGCGGGACATCGTCGGCGTGCACCGCTTCGTCCTGCGCTTGTGGCGCGCCCTGGTGGACTCGGAGACCGGCGCACTGCTGGTGAGCGAGGCCGAGGCCGACCCGAAGTTGGCGGCCCTCACCCACCGCACCATTGCTGCGGTCACCGCCGACATGGAGGGGCTCCGCTTCAACACCGCGGTGGCTCGCTTCTTCGAGTTGAACAATGCCCTGGTGGGCCGGGAGCGGGTGCCCCGCGGGGTCGCCGAGGCCTTCGTGCGATTGCTCGCCCCCTTCGCCCCGCACCTGTGCGAGGAACTCTGGCAGCGTCTGGGGCATTCGGACTCGGTAGCTTTCGCCTCCTGGCCCGAGTTCGACCCGGCCCTGGCGGCCGAGGACACGGTGACCATGGTGGTGCAGGTGAACGGCAAGGTACGCGACCGCATCACCGTCCCCGCCGGCATCGGCGAGGAGGAGGCGCGGGCCCTGGCCCTGGCTTCCGAGAAGGTGGCCCCCTACCTGGCCGGCGGGGCGCCGCTTCGGGTGGTGGCCCGGCCACCCGGCCTGGTCAACATCGTGGTGCCGTGACGGCATCTTGCGACGAGGCGAGCGACCGGGGGGGCGCCGGGCGCTGGCGGGTGAGCCACGCCGTGGCCGCTTTCGGCGCGGGGGTGCTGGCCTCCGTGGCGGCTTCAGCGGCGGTGTGGCCGGGCGGCGTCACGGTGTTCGAGACCTTTGCTGTGGTGGGCGCCACCCAGACCCTGGTCACCATCGCCGCCGTCGCCTGGTTGGGCCGCACCCCCGGGCGCGAGCCGCTGGGTCTGCGCCCGGCCGCCTCCGATACCGCCCTGGTGTTCCTGGGGGCGGCGCTGGCGGTGGCCGTCTCCTGGGCCACCTACCTGGTGGTGCAACTGGTGTTCAAGGGTGAAGCCCCGGTGCAGAGCGTGGTGCTGGTGGCCGACGAGGCTCGGAGCACTGCCGCCCGGGTGGCGATGGTGGTGGTGACGGTGCTCCTGGCCCCGGTGGCCGAGGAACTCGTCTTCCGGGGAGTGCTGTTGCGGGCCCTGCAGCATCGCTTCTCCGCCCGGGTGACCCTCTTCACCACCGCGGCCGCTTTCGGGCTGGCGCACCTGGCGCTCGACCCGGACGCCGCGGTGGCGGTGCCGGCCCTGTTTGTGATGGGCCTGGTCCTGGCCGTCCAGGTGCAGCGCAGCGGACGGCTGAGCCCGGCGGTCTTCACCCACCTGGGCTTCAACCTGCTGGGGGTGCTGGCCCTGTTGGCCTCCTGAGGGAGATAGCGAAGGGCTTCCCCAGGCGGCCGCGGCGTGGTAGGTGGGGATTGCCCCGCCCCCGGAGATCGCCCTGGACCGTCCCCAGTGGATTACCGCCGCTCTCGTGGTGGTGGCAGCCGCCATCGTCGGCGTCTGGTACGCCGGGCGGTCCCCGGCGCCGCCGCCGCTGGCGGTCGACCCGGGGAGCGGCGGGGGCCGCACCATCACCGTGCACGTCGCCGGAGCGGTGCTGTCGCCGGGGGTGGTGCGGGTGGTCGCCGGGGCACGTGTAGGGGAGGCCATCGCCGCCGCCGGCGGGGCCCGGGGCGACGCCGACCTGGGCCGGGTCAACCTGGCGGCGCCCCTGGCCGACGGGCAGCAACTGTCGGTGCCCACGGTGTCCGCGGGCGGGCAGGGAGGAGCGGTGACCGACGACGGGCGGGTGCGCCTCAACGTGGCCGGCGTGCAGGAACTGGAGGCCCTTCCCGGGGTCGGCCCGGTGTTGGCCGGGCGGATCTTCGCCTACCGAGAAGAGCACGGGCCCTTCGCCGTGGTGGAGGATCTGCTCGACGTGCCGGGCATCGGCGAGGGGAAGCTGGCTTCCCTCCGAGAGGTGGTGCTCGTCCCCTGAGCGCTCCGCCGGCCGGGTCGCCCCTGGGCCCGGCGAGCTCGCCCGGGGGCCTGCGCTCCCGCCTGCGCCTGCCGGCGGGCCCCGGGGCCGCTGCTTGCGGGGCCGCCGTACTCGCCTGGAGCGGCGCGGCGGCGGGGAGCCGATCGTGGGCCCTGTCCCTGGCGCTGGGCGTGGTAGCAGGCGCGGTGGCGCTGGCGGCCCGGCGGCGCACCCTGCCGGTGGTGGTGGCGTTGTTGGCCGCTGGCGGGATGTCCGGGGCCCTGGCCGCCGGCCGGGAGCGGGCCACGCTGGCGGCCGGCATACCCACCGGACGGGTGGTGGTGGCGGGAGTGGCCGCCGACGACGCCGTGCCCGGGCGTGAGGGGGAGCGCTTCACACTGCGCCCCAGTCACCTCGCCGGGGCCGAGGGCTGGCGACCGTGGGCCGGCCCCCGTCTGGCGGTGGCCGGGCCGGTGGCGGGGGTAGCCGCCGGGGAGAGGGTTCTGGCCGCCGGCACTCTGGCCGGCGCCTCGTTCCACACCGGGTCCGGGCCGGTGGCGGGAAAGATCGAGGCCCGGGTGGTGCAGCGCCTCGGCCCTGCAGAGGACCCCCTGTTTGCGACCGGCAACTTCTTGCGGCGGCGGGTGCTGTCCGGGGTGGCAGGCTTCGCCGACCGGCCGGCCGCCGCCCTCCTGCTCGGGTTCCTGATCGGCGACACGAGCAGCCTCCCCGATGCCGATGCCGAGGCCTTGCGCTTGGCCGGGTTGAGCCACTTCGTGGCGGTCTCGGGCAGCAATGTGGCCCTTTTCCTCACCGCCTGGTGGCTGGCCTCGGGGCCGCTGGGGTGGGGGCCGCGACGACGGGCGCTGCTCGGCCTGGCGGGCCTTGCCGTGTTCGTCGTGGTGACCCGGTGGGAGCCCTCGGTGGTGCGAGCGGCCACCATGGCGGCTCTGGTGCTCGGCGGCCGCCTCGCCGGGAGGCCGGTGGACGGGTGGACGGCCCTGGGTGGGTCGGTCGCCCTGCTGCTCCTGATCTCGGGGGACCTGGCCGGCGACGCCGGCTTCCAGTTGTCGGTGGCGGCCACGGCGGGCGTGCTCGCCGGGGGAAGGCTGTGGCAGGGCCGCCGCCCTCGCTGGGCCTGGACGGCGCTGGGCGCCACCGTTTCCGCCCAGGCGGCGGTGGCCCCGCTGCTCTTGATCCACTTCGGGTCGATGCCTCTGTTCGCCCCTCTGGCCAACGTGGTGGCGGCGCCCCTGGTGGCCGCGGCCACGGCCGCGGGCGGAGTGGGAGTGGTCGCCGGCGCCACCCCCCTCACCGGGGTGGCCCTCCTGGCGGCGGACGGCGTCCTGGCGGTGGCCCGCTTCGGGCGCGACCTGCCGCAACTGGGCTGGGGCGGCGTGGCTCTCGCCGGGTGTGCCGCCGGACTCGCCCTGCGGCCCCGGCTGCGGCCACTGGTGGCCCTGAGCGGGATGCTGGCGGTGGCGGCCCTGACCCTGCCCTTCGGGGGGCCTCCCGATCGGCCCGAGGTCGTGTTCCTCGACGTGGGCCAGGGCGATGCCGTGCTGCTGCGGGGCCCGGCGGGGGAGGTGATCCTGGTGGACGGGGGTCCCGACCCGGCGGTGCTGCGGCGGGCCCTCCTCGGCCGCGGGGTGCGGCGCATCGACCTGCTGGTAGCTACCCACGCCCACGCCGACCATGTCGCCGGACTGGAGGGGATCACGGAATGGGCCGCGGTGGGGAGGTTGTGGCACAGCGGCCAGGAGGGGGAGACGCCGGCAGCACTGGTCCAGGAGATGCGCGCCGCCGCGGTGCCGGTCGAGGTCCCGGCGGTGGGATGGGAGGCAGAGATCGGGGCCTTCCGCCTCGAAGTGCTCGGCCCGGTGCGGCGCTACGCCTCACCCAACGATGGGTCGCTGGTGCTCCGGGTGACGGCGGGAGGGTTCATCGTGCTGCTCCCCGGCGATGTGGAGGTCATCGCCCAAGGCGACCTGGGGCCGCTGCCCGCCGATGTGCTCAAGGTGCCCCACCAGGGGGCGGCCACGAGCGACCCGGAGTGGCTGGCCGCTTCGGCCGCTGGTGTGGCGGTGATCAGCGTGGGCCCCAACGACTTCGAACACCCGGCGCCGGAGGTGATCGCCGTTCTCGAGAGAGCCGGAGCCACCGTCCGCCGCACCGATAGGGAGGGAGACGTGGTGATCGGTTTGGGAGGGGGGTGAGGGCAGGTCACCCCAGGGTGGCTCCTGCTAATGTCATCCTATGGTTGTGAGGGCTGCTGCGATCTACGCCCGTATCTCCTCCGATCCGACCGGGACTCGTTTGGGGGTGGAGCGTCAGATCGCCGACTGTGAGGCCCTGGCGGCCCGCAAGGGCTGGCCGCTGGTCGGGCAGTACGTGGACAACGACACGTCGGCCTGGTCGGGCCGCTATCGCCCGGAGTACCGGCGTCTGTTGGAGGACATCAAGGATCGGCTGGTGGATGGGGTGCTGGTGTGGCAGTTGGACTGTTTGCACCGCCATCCCCGGGAGTTGGAGGAGTTCTTCGACGTGGTGGCGGCGGCGGGGATCGCCGAGAACCTGGCGACGGTGACCGGGGAGTATGACCTTTCGACTGGGGAGGGGCGGCTGATGGCCCGTATCGTGGGGGCGGTGGCACGCAAAGAGTCCGACGACAAGAGCCTGCGGCTGCGGCGCAAGCACGCCGAGTTGGCCGCCCGGGGTCGTCTGGCGGGGGGTGGTCCCCGCCCGTTCGGCTTCGAAGACGACCGGGTGACCCTGCGCCCGGGGGAGGCAGCGGTGGTGCGGGAGATCGCCGTCCGGGTGCTCGCCGGTGACTCCCTGCGGTCCGTTTGTGTGGACCTGGGCTCTCGGGGGGTGCGCACCTCCCAGGGCAACGAATGGGAACCCTCCGGTCTCAAGCGCCTGCTCATGTCGGCCCGTATCTCGGGGCGCCGGGAGTACGGGGGCGAGTTCTTCCCTGCTGTCTGGGCGCAGATCATCCCCCCGGAGCAGTCCGACCGCCTGCGGCGTCTGTTGGGCTCCCGCACCCGCAGTAGTGGCCGTGCGCCCCGCCGCTATCTGCTTACCGGGGGCCTGTTGCGCTGCGGGCGGTGCGGGGCGCCGATGGTGGCCCGGCCCACCGCCCAGCGGGTGCGCCGCTACGTCTGTGCTAAAGGCCCCGGCCAGGGAGGCTGCGGCCGGATCGCCGCTAACGCCGAACCGATAGAACACCTTGTTTCCGAGGCGGTGCTGTTGCGCTTGGACACCCCCGAGATGGCTGCCGCCCTCGCCGAATCCCACGCCCAGCAGGCCGAGTTGGCCGAGTTGCATGACCGGGTGGCTGCCGATCAGGCCATGTTGGAGGAGTTGATCGCCGACTACACCGACCACCGCATCACCCGGGCGGAGTGGCTGGCGGCCCGTGAGTCGATCCAGGCCCGTATCGACCAGAACCGCCGCCGTCTCTCCCGCCTGTCCCCGACCACCGCCGTGGACGACTACGCCGGCCACGCCGACCTGCTGCGCTCCGCCTGGGCCGGGCTGCCCCTGTCCCGCCAACAAGCAGTGATCCGGGTCATCTTGGACCACGTCCAGGTCCACCCCGCCCGGCCGGGCCGGGGCTTCCAGCCCGACCGGTTCACGCCTGTCTGGCGGCACTGACGGGGGCGGGGGGCGGGCGTCGCCCCTCCTGAAGGAGGGTCCCCGCCCGCCCCACCGCCTCCCCATCAGACACCGCCACTTCGAGGCCCTGCGCCCGGCAGGATCGCTCCACCCAGCGGCGCACCAACCCGGGGTCGGCCTTCACCGCCATGACATCCACACCGCCTGCGGCGCACGCCACCCCGGCTCGTTCACCGACCGCCAC
This sequence comes from Actinomycetota bacterium, assembly GCA_043810615.1. GTDB lineage: Bacteria > Actinomycetota > Acidimicrobiia > Spongiisociales > UBA11373 > VGBK01. The sequence continues at coordinate 18,308 of JBDROA010000150.1, forward strand.
ACATAGGCAGGAGGTCCCCCCATCCTCTCGGCCGCCTCGCCGATCACCCCGGCTTCGCTGGGGCCGGTGATCGGCTCGGCCTTCGGCTGAAACCCTCTCGCCACGTCATAGCGGTTCAGGCCCCCGGCTGAGAAGCCCTTCCCCAGATACTTCGACAAGTACCGGGCCGAACGGCGGGCCTCCACCCGCACCCCCGACCCCCCCGGCAGGTCCCCATGCAGGCGGATCTTGATGAACCCCAGCCCCCACGCCTCGGCGATCAGACCCCGAGGCACGAACCGTCCCACAGCGAAGTGCAGATGGAACCCGTGGCCGCCCGGATGCAGTTCAGGCACCCACAGGTAAGGGAACGGCTCGCCCCCCAGGTCCCGGCGCAGACGGCGGAAGAACCCCGCCAGGTCCACCCGCACCTGCCGGGCATCATGGCAACCCTCCCCCCGATAGGTCAGTGTCCCGAACCGGTTCAGCAGGTTCCCAGCGCAATAACGACGCACCTTCCCCCGGGCCCGGCGCACCGCCTCCTCTACTGCCCGGTCAGGCTCCGGCATCCACAGCCCACCCGACCCCGGCCTTGGCCGGTCCAGGCCCTGGAACGAGCCGCCAGCCTCACCCGCCTCCGGGTACAAGGCCAGCCGCCAGCCACCCTGATGCACGTGGCGATGAATTGTCATTGCTTCTGCCCCCCTCAAACCACAAAAGCCCGCACCGCCAATCCGGTAACGGGCCCGCCGACAATTCGACTCAGACTGTGGATAACTCTACGTCACCATCCCGGAAAGCGCAACACCCATGTAACTACCCCCATGTCACTCACCCCGCCCTCCGCCGGACCCCCCGACCCCCCGGCACCGTGACGGATTTCGTTGCATAATCAAGTCAAGCAGCCACCCCCACATCCCCTCCCAGTCAGGCTGCCCAGCCCGTCTGTCCGGTTATGTCTCCAGGGTCGGGCTCGCCATCTACCCAAGCCGTCCCGTCCCAGCGGAAGTAGTACCAGAGACCCTGCCCGCTGGTGGGCCCCCAAACGACTCCGGCGCTGATGCGCGCCACATCGGCAGACAACCTCTCAACCTGTTCGACCACGAGCAGATTGCAGGGCCACTCAGCATACGGATCCGGCGCTTCGAAGTACTCGACCTGGTCGCCGAACACGTCCTCAAGGGCGGCTTGCACTTCGGCGGGAGTGTCGGTACTGACACACACTGGCCCAACTCGGGAGTGGTCATCCCACGCCCGGCGCATAGCGCGAGCCTGCAGTTCCCCCTGATCTTCCGCGGTCCAACCCGGGGTCGTCGTGGAGCCCCCGTCGACGATGGTGCTCGTCTCCTCCGCCGTCGTTGTGGCCGACTCACCCACGCAGCCGACCGCCATCACCGCGACACAGACCGTCGACACCGCTATCCCCACCCAGACGGCGCGGACCGAATAGCGCCACATCATCGACCCCCAGGGCTAATCGATTCAGGGCTCAGCGTACCCCGATCCCCCAGAAGCCGTCGGAGCCCTTGGCCCACCCGCCCTTCCTCAAATGACATTCCCGCACGCTGGCCCCAGGGTGTTGCTCCCTCCCCCATGGCGGTGGGGGAGGGCAAGGGTGGG
>JBDROA010000151.1:0-27119 GCA_043810615.1 Actinomycetota bacterium
GCCGTCGATACCCACACCCGCTGGGCCGTGGTGGACCTCGTCGCCGGTGACCACACCGCTCAGGCCGCCGCCGTGTTCTTGGATCTCACCATCGAGCGGCTCGCCCAGGCGGGGATCACCACCCGAGGGATCCTCACCGACCGGGGACCCGAATTCGGGGGCAGCGACTTCACCCGTCATGCCGCCGCCCTGGGGATCCCCCACACCAAGACCCCACCCCGCTCACCCAACCACAACGCGGTCTGCGAACGATTCCACGGCACGGTCCTCCACGAGTTCTTCCGAGTGGCGTTCCACCGGGAGTTCTTCACCAGCATCGACCGTCTCGACCGACGACTTCAAACCTGGGTCGCCCACTACAACACGCGGCGCCGCAACCGCTCCGACTACATGCGTGGCCGCAGCCCCCTCCAAGTCCTCACCGCAGCACAAAACCGCCTACCGTGACCACCCACCCAGAAGACCTCCACTGTCACCTCAACCCGTCCAGCGGACGCCCTAGGGTTCCGGGGCCATGCCCCGGAACCAGGCCCGCCCCGCCCCCTGCTCCGGGCGCCTGGCTCTCCTCGTCGGTGCCGCCGCGCTGGCCTTCGCCGCCTGCGGCACGGCCCCCCCGAAGCTCACTTCTCCCACCGGCCCGTCCTCTTCCTCCAGCACCGTCGGGGAGCGGATACGCGCTCCCGATCTCCGGGTCGCGCTGTTCGACGGCGGCGACTTCGATCTGGGCGAGCACCTCAGCCGAGACGGGCGCCCGGTGCTGCTGAACCTGTGGGCCTCGTCGTGCCCGCCCTGCCTCGAGGAGATGCCCTACCTCGACGACGCCGCCCGCCGCCATCCCCAGGTGCTGTTCCTTGGGGTCGCGGTGGAGGACGATGCGGCTACCGCGGCCACCGCCGCCCACGAACTGGGAGTCGCCTATCCGCTCGGCGCCGACCTCGACGGGACGGTGGATGCTGCCTTCCCCTCGCCCGGGCTGCCGGCCACCTTCCTCATCGGTGCCGACGGCACCCTGATCGGGGCGGTGTACGGCGGGCTGGAGCCGCAGGACATCGAGGAGTTGGTGGCCCGCTACCTGGCCGGGTAGCACGGCCCCTCACACCCCAGGGCAGTTGCGCCGCTGCAGTACCCGGCGCAACGCGGCCAGGACTTCCGGGTCGTAGTCGTAGGCCACCCCCCGATGCAGCATCTCGAGGGCGTCGACCGGCTCCATGCCGCCCCCCACGGCGTAGTCGTAGGCGGTGGCCACTTTCACCACCTGGGCGGCGGGCGGCAGGCTGGGGTCACGGGCCTCTCCGGAACGGCGGTAGGGACGAGGGGCCTCGGCTACCAGCGCCGCCACCGGCTGCAGGGTGGGCGCCTCGGCGATGATGGTGGCACTCCACTCGGCCAGATCGGCCGTGGTGAAGTTACCGCCCCCTGCCAGGGCCGTGCCGCCCAGCACCACCCGCCCGATGTCGGCGAGGAGGGTGGCGTCCTCCACGAGGCGGGTGACACGAGGCGACAGTCCCAGTTCCCCGCCCAGGGCTACCGCCAGGTCGGCGGAGCGCTCGGCGTGCCCGGGCAGCGAGAAACCGCCGGCTTCGGGCACCCGGCCGAGGGCCCGGATCGTCTGGCGGTTGGTGGCCGAGGCCGTCGCCAGGCGATTGAAGGCGAGGTGGACAAACCCGTAGGGCAGGCCGGCGAGGAGGACCGCCCAGGGGCCCAGGGTGGTGGCGGTGAACCCATAGAGGCTGCCGGTGGCGGCCAGCACCAGGAAGACCGGCCACTCCCGCAGCGCCGCCCGCCACAGCAGGCCGCCCGCAACCCGGCGCCGGGTCTCGGTCCACCAGGTCCGCGCCGCCGCCGAGGCCAGGTAGTAGGCAACGGTGGGCGGGAACAGGATCGCCAGGTGGCCCCAGGAGTCGCCGTGGCTCGCCAGGAGGGCGTCCAATCCGCTGAACACGCCCAGGAAGGCGGCCACTCCGGCGGCCTCCCCCGGGAACACATCGGCCGAGGGCCGCTCCCCGAAGCGCAGCCGCGCCGCCAGCCACCCCAGGGGCAAGCCCAGGGCGGCTCCCCAAGCCGCCGGCGCCGCGAGGTGGGCCAGCACCGCCGCCGCCACCACCGCAGGGCTCATCGGCTGCAGACGCCCCCCATCCGAGCGCAGCGGAACCAGGTGGCCCAGGGCAAAGGCGGCGGCCAGCAGCAGGCTGGGGACGACTTCATGGCGCAGGAGGGCCATGCCGAGCCCGCCGGCGGCCAGGGCCGCCGGGAGGGCCACCCGCAACAGGAAGCGATCAGGCACGGATGGCGCGCTCCTTCACCAGACGGGCCACCTCGGCGGAGCTGACGTCATCGGGCGACCCGTAGACCTCGCCTCGGCGGGTGATCCCGGCGACCAGGGCCTCGACCACTTCCGCACCCAGGACGTCGGAGCGGGCCCGCAAGTGGGCGAAGGCCTCCGCTTGGGTGACCGCGGCGCGATAGGAGCGGGTGCTGGTCATGGCATCGAAGGCGTCGGCGGCGGCCAGCACCCGGGCGTCGCGCCCCCCGCGGCCCCCGGCGACCACCCGATGCACCTCCTCGAGGAGGCCTACCACCGGGGTGAGCACTTCGATTTCGGCGAGCAGGCCCTCCACCACCCGCATGTGCCGCACCAGGGTGGCCTCCTCCTCGGGGGTCAGCGGCTCCGGCTTGCGCAACAGCAGAGACGGGACGGCCAGCTTGCCGGCGTCGTGCAGGAGGGCGGCGGAGTGCAGCCGCTCCGTTCTCTCCGGCCCCAGCCTCAGCTCCTGGGCGACGACCGCCACGAAGTGCGCCACCCGGTCGGTGTGGCCCCGGGTGTACGGGTCGAGGGCCTCGATCGCCTTCACGAAGCCGTGCACCGTGTCCAGGTGGGCCCGTCGCCGCCGGGCGTAAGAGGCAAACCCGGCGTGCCCGGCCACGAAGGTCAGGCCCACGAGGGGGAGCACCACCGGCCCCCCCAACAGGTAGGCCACTCCTGCCAGGCTGCCGAGAACGGCGAGCACCGTCATCGCCACGTGGTTCGAGAGCATCGCCGACCAGGACTGGAGGGGGCGCTGCGGGTAGAGGCGCCGGGTCATGGCGGCCACGAGGCGGAAGTTGACCCAGTCGTAGACCAGGGCCGCCGGGACGGCGGCGGCCAGGACGCGCGGGATGTCGCCCCGGGTGATCGGGCCCTCGGGCAGCAGAATGGCCAGCAAGCCCAGGCCCAGGGTCGAGGAGAGCACCAGCTGGCCGAAGTTGGCCACCGGCAGCGTCCAGCGCCGCCGGGCGAAGTAGGAGGGGTGAGCCACGGCCAGGGCGGCCATCACCGCCACGGCCAGCACCCCGCTCTTCGGCCCTACGACCACCACCGTGCCGAAGGCCACCGCGACTGCGGAACTGATCAGCAACCGGTCGCTCACCTCCACGGCGGCGAACTCCAGTGCGACGTAGGTCGCGGCGAGGACGGCCCACACCCACAGGGGACGGGGCAGGGATTGGAGGACGGCGAGCAGGGCCAGCGCCGCCACGCCGGCGGCGCCCAACACCACCGCGGGAAGGGTGGTCCGGTCCCGTGCTCTTGGTTTCATACTGGGTAGCGGGCACCCGGGTCCCGGCCTAGCCGATCCTCCAGTTCACCGGAGCACCGGCAGGCGTCTGTTCGGCCTCTCGTCGCTTGCACGGTCGACCTTCCGGTTCACCTACCGACCCCCTTCTTCGGGGCTCGACACCGGCGCTAATCCGGTGGCGGCGCTCCGCTTCGCTCGTCGATGTGGTATCAGCCTGTAGGTTGACCCGGGTGGCCCGTCTCCGGAACGGCCTGCCGTGGTGGTGACCTCATCGGCAGGTTCCCTGCCGACCTTCACCGCTCTCACGAACGCCGCTCCTGCTACCCGGCCGGCACGGGCCGGCCGCCGCCACTGTACCCCCGATGGGGCGTCTTGCCCGGCCCGTCCTCCGGGCTCTCCCCGGAGGACGACAGAACGTCGCCGGCCCGACTACGCTATGTGGTGGGGTTGTGTCGGGGGAAGGCGGAGGCATGGACTATCGGGAACTCGAGGAGACCCTCGCCCGCCTGCCTTCGGTCAACGCGGTGCGAGTCACCGGCGACCGCGACCGGGTGCGCGAGGTCCACGTGCTCGCCGCGCCCGACAAGGCGGCCAAGCAAGTCGTGCGCGACGTGCAGACCCTGGCTCTGGCACGCTTCGGCATCGACCTCGACCGCCGGATCATCTCGGTGGTGCAGATCGGCCCCGACCGCATCCGCCCCGAGGAGGACCGCCCGGCCATCCTCGGGGTCCACGAGATCCCCGAAGGCTCCCGCACGACCGTGGCGGTGAACCTGCGCTGGCACGGCGAGGAGTACACCGGCACCGCCACCGGGCCGGCCGCCGCCTCGGCCCGGCTGCGCCTGGTGGGAGAGGCCGCCCTACGCGCCGTCGAGCGCATTGTGGGCGACGAAGCCCTGGCCCTCGACGCCGTCGGCGCCCCGGCGGTGGGCATGCGCCGGGTCATGGTGGTGGTGGTCCTCAGCACCGGCCCGCGCGGCGAAGCGGTGGCCGTGGGGTCCGCCCTCAGCCAGGGTGACGACGCCGAGGCGACGGTGCGGGCGGTGCTCGACGCCCTCAACCGGCGCATCGGCCGTCCCGACTGAGGTTCGCTAGGGTGCGCCGACGATGCCGGCGCACGATCCGTCCTCTTCCCCTCCCCTGGTCTCGGCGGTCGCCACCACCGGGGCGGTGGCGGTGACCCCCCACCACCTGGCCACCGCGGCCGCCCTCAAGATCCTCGCCGCCGGGGGGAATGCCGCCGACGCCGCCGTGGCCGCCAACGCGGTGCAGGGAATGGTGGATCCCAGCACCTGCGGGCCGGGCGGCGACCTATTCGCCCTGGTGCATCGCCCCGGCTTCGACGCCCCGGAAGCCCTCAACGCCTCGGGCCGAGGCGGCTCCGGCCTCGATGCGGCGGCGCTTCGCTCCGCCGGACACGACCGCCTGCCCCGGCGCTGCCCCGCGGCGGTGACTGCCCCGGGGTGCGTGGACGGCTGGCTGGCGCTCGCCCATCGCTACGGCACCCGTTCTCTGACCGCCCTGCTGGCCCCGGCCATCCACCTGGGCGAGGAGGGCTTCCCGGTGTCGGCGGACCTGGCCGAAGCCCTGGAGCGACTCCACGGAGTGGTCACCGGCCAGGCCTCCGCGGTCGAGTTGTACCCGGAGGGGCGGCCTCCCCGGGCAGGCGAAATGCTCCGGCGCCCTCGCCTCGCCGCCACGCTGCGAGCCATCGCCGCCGAGGGACGCGAGGCCCTCTACGCCGGGGCAGCCGGTGAGGCCATCACCGAGGCTACCGGCGGGATCCTCACCGCGGCCAACCTGTCCCGGGAGCACGCCGAGTGGGTGGAGCCCATCGGGATCGACGTGTTCTCCCACCGCCTGTGGACCATCCCCCCCAACAGCCAGGGCTATCTGACGGGGGCGGCCGCCTGGCTGCTGGAGCAGTGGGCCCCGCCCGGCGACCCCACTTCGCCCGCCTTCCACCACGCCGTCGTCGAGTGCTACCGGGCCATAGCCGGGGAGGGCGACGCTCTGGTAGCCGACCCCGGGCACCTCCCCCTCCCCGCCGGGCGCCTCCTGGACCCCGAGCGCCTCCGCCCCCTGGTCGGCACGCTCCGCCCCGACCGGGTGGTCCCCCGCTCGCCGGCCCGCCCGGAGCCGGGGGGTACCGCCTACCTGGCCGTGCTCGACGCCGCCGGTATGGGGGTCTCTTTGATCCAGTCGAATTTCACCGGCATCGGCAGCGGCCTGTCTGCCGGCGGCACCGGGGTCTGGCTGCACAATCGGGGAGCGTGCTTCTCGTTGCAGCCCGGCCATCCCAACGAGGCTGCTCCGGGTAAGCGGCCCCGCCACACCCTCTCCCCCACCCTGTGGACCCGGGAAGGCCGCCTCGCCCTGCTCCTGGGCACCCGCGGCGGCTACCAGCAGCCGCAGTACCTCCTGCAGGCGGCGGCCCTGCTCTTCGTGGCCGGACTGGGGCCCGAGGCGGCCCAGGCGCAGCCGCGCTGGCACATGGAGGACGATGCCGCAGGAAACAGCTCAGTCTTCGTCGCGGAGTCCCGGATGCCGGAAGATCTCGTCGCCGGGCTTCGGCGCCTTGGCCACACGGTGGCCCCGGGGCCCCCCCTCGCCGCCGACTGGGGCCCGGTCTCCGTCGTCGCCGTCGCGGCCGACGGCACCCGCACCGCCGCCGCCGACCCGCGAGTGGCGACGGCGCAGGCCGCCACCCACTGAGGGCCGTACCGCCGCGGCGGGGGCCACCGGGCCCGGAGCCACCGGGGCCAAGGCCAGTTGGCGCAGCGCCTCCTCGGCCCGCAGCCGCGACACCCGCCCCAGCCAGGCGAACCCGATGGCCAACGCCAGCAGCACGGCGGTGGCGATCACCCCGACGATCCACCCTTTCGAACCCCCCGGGATCGCCCCCGACTCGTCGAAGAGAGCCTGGCGCCAACCCTCGTCGAGCCCGGCCAGGTGGTCGGGGTCAGGAGAGGCGAGGTAGCCCGTCCCCTCCGCGCCGGCCACATAGGCGGTGAAGTCCCCCGCCCCGCCGTAGCCGTACTCCGGCTTCCACAGGATGGGATCGGCGAGCGTGCTGACGGTCCACGGCAAGGGCGGCCAGGGCTCGCGCATGCCGATCTGTTGACGAAGGTAGATGTTGTGGATCGCCCCGGTGGTCCCGGCGAGCCGCCCCAGGTACCAGCCGGTGACGTCGTCGGCGAAGGGCTGCGGATAGGCGCCCTCGCTCGTCCGCCACAGGGCGAGGTGGACTAGGCCGACCACGCCCGCCTCCCGCACGTAGCGGGGCAGCCAGGCGGAGAGGGCCACGACCCCCTCCTCCCCGAATGCGGCGGCCCGCAGCGGAAGTCCGGGGTACCAGCCGAGGGCATCGGCATCGATCGCCAGTTCATCGGCGAAGAGGCACACCTCCACCCCGTTGAGCGAGGTGATGTCGGCCTCGAGCCACTCCACCACCTGTGAGAACTCACCGGCGAAGCGCTCGGTCACCTCGGGCCTCACGCCGAAGCCGCGCACTACCACCGGGCCGGTGCGGGCGCTGCTGTCGAAGGTGGTGCCGGGGAAGACGGCCGCACAGCCACCCTCTTCCTGGGCGCCGGCAGCGGGAGTCGGTGTGAAGGCGAGGGCGAGGGCGACGAGGAGGAGGGCCAGTCTGCGCATGTCGGTCTCCGGCAGAGGGGGTTTCATGGTACCGGCCCTGTCTCCGGGCCGGATCGGCGGGCGGATCCCGGTAGACTCGGCACTGGAGGCCCCTATGAAACGCTTGCTCCGCTTCCTGTTCTTCCTCGGCTTCTTCCTCGGCGCCGTCGCCGGCTTGGCCGCGGTGGCCGCCCGGGTGCGCGAGCGCCTGGCCACCCCGGTGCCCCTGGGCCACCCCGCGCCCGAGACCGGGGATGCCGCGCCCGTCCCGGCCGCCGCTCCCCCCGGCGACGACCTGACCGCGGTGCGGGGCATTGGCCCCGTCTACCACAGCCGCCTGGCCGAGACGGGTATCACCACCTTCGCCGCCCTGGCTTCCGCCGACCCGGCCGCGGTAGTGGCCGCCACCGGAGTCCCCCCGGAGCGCGCCGCCGACTGGATCGCCCGGGCCGCCGACCTCGGTTCCCCCTGACCGCCCGGTGCCCTACCTCACCGGTCCCGACGACCTGGCGGCGCTGCTGCCCGGCGAACCCTCCTACCGGGTGCGCCAGTTGCGCAAGTGGCTCTATCGCTCCCCGGTGCTCAATGCCGCCGCCATGACCAACCTGCCCGCGGCCGTGCGCTCCGGTCTCGAGCCGCTGTGGCCGTTCACAGTGGAAGCTGAGCAGGAGGGCGACAGCGGCCGCACGGTGAAGTGGCTCATGAGGGCCCCCGACGGCGCCTCATACGAGGCGGTGCTCATGGCCTACCCGCGACGAACCACCCTGTGCCTCTCCAGCCAGGCGGGGTGCGCCATGGGGTGCACCTTCTGCGCCACCGGCCAGTTCGGGTTCGAGCGCCACCTGCAGGCCGGGGAGATGGTGGCCCAGGCGGCCTATGCGGCCGCCCGGCTGCGCGCCCGGCCCCTGCCCGACGCTCCGGAGCGCCTGGGCAACGTGGTCTTCATGGGGATGGGCGAGCCCCTGGCCAACTACGAGAACCTGCGCGAGGCGCTGCGCCGCTTGATCGAGGAGATGGGCGTGCCGGGACGGGCGATCACCGTGTCCACCGTGGGGGTGGTGCCCGGCATGGCCCGCCTCGCCGAGGAGCCCTGGCCGGTGACCCTGGCCCTCAGCCTCCACGCCGCCGACGACGACACGCGGGCCGCTCTCGTGCCCCTGAACAGCCGCTACCCCATCGACGACGTGATCGCAGCCGCCCGCCACTACGCGGCGCAGAAGGGCCGGCGCCTCTCCCTGGAGTGGACCCTGATCGCCGGGGTCAACGACACCCCGGAGCAGGCCCGCGGCCTGGCGGTCATCGCCGCCGAACTCCGGGCCCACGCCAACGTCATCCCCCTCAACCCCACCCCGCTCACCCGTTACCGGGCCCCGGCGCCGGAGCGGGTGCGGGCTTTCGTGGAGCAGGCCCGGCGCGCCGGGGCCAACGTCACCCTGCGCGACACCCGGGGACGCGGCATCGACGCCGCCTGCGGCCAGCTGCGCTCTCGTCGGGCGGGGCGAGCGGACTAGCGAATCCCGAAGAAGAACTCCGGCGGGCGCCGCACCCGGGTCTCCCAGGCGTCCTCGAGGTGCTCCGCCGTAGCTCGATGACCACGTCGAGACTCTCCCCCGGGCGAAAGCCCTCGGCCTGAAGCACGCCCAGCATGCGGTCCAACCCAGGCTGCAGTTCGGCATCGAGACCCACCCCGCCGCCGTCCGGGCAGAGCCGGAACGGGCGATCCACCCAGGGCGCGGCGGCCACCCGCTCGCACAGGGCTTCGCCGTGGAGGAACGGGGCGAGGAAGGAAGTGAGACCGCCCATGGACGACCCCATCACCACGGCCGACTCGTGTCCGGGGCGGGAGGGATGCCGCCCGTCCACCAGGGGCTTGAGGTCTTCGGCCAGGACGCGCAGACACGCTCGGCCGGCAGCCGTGTCGCCGTACTCCTCCCTCCGGTCCACGGCGCCCCTGGCGCCCACGATGAGGAGTGGCTCGATTCGTCCCGCGGCGACCAGCGCCGCCGCCGCCTCGCCCACCTGCCAGTCGGCCCCTCAGGACGACGTCGCCGGGTCCACCGGGTTGTGCCCGTCGTCCATGTACAGGACGGGGTAGGTGAGTGCGGGGTCGTAGCCGGGAGGGCGCCAGCCGAAGGCGCGGCGGGGCAGGATGCCGGGGGCGGCGAGTGCCCCGAGCTCGTCGAGATCCCCGACGACCCCGGACCGGCCGCAGGGCAGGACGGGTGGCCCGAACATGAGAGCGAGGGTACGCCGGGGCCGGCACCGGCCCTCCCTCCCGCCGGCTCGGCCCACCGGCACTCGCAAGCCGGGGCCGCCGTTACAATCCCCGGGCCGCAGCCATGCCCAGACCACTTCGCATCGCCCTCATCGCCGCCCTGGTGCCCGTCGGCCTGGCCCTCCTGGTGGGCCTGGCTTTCACCGGCGACCGCCTGGGCAACGGGGGCCAGGTGCTCGGCCGGGTGGCCGTGGCCGACATCGAGCTCGGCGACCTCGACGCCGGGGACACCCTGGCGGCCCTGCGCCGCCTCGAGGGACGCCTGGTGGCCGCCCGCGTCCCGGTCACCGTGGCCGGCCGGGCCTTCTCCCTGGACCCGGCGGCGGTGTCTTTCGAAATCGATGAGGCCACCATCGCCGCCCAGGCGATGGAACAAGGGCGCGAGGGCCATCTGGGCACCCAGTTCGCCTGGTGGGCCGGCCACTTCTTCGGCGACGAAGTCCGCCGGCTCGACATGCCCTACACCTACGACGAGGCCGCCCTGGCGGAGATCATCGCCCGGTGGGAAGTGGAGGGCATCGCCAACCCGCCCTTCCCCGGCGAGGTGCTCGTGGCCGACGGCCGGGTGTCATTCCGCCACCCGGAAGCCGGCATCGGCATCGAGCGTGAGGTCGCCGCCGCCCTGCTCGCCGCCGCCCTGGGGGATCCCGGCCGGGCCGAAGTGGCCCTGCCCAGCCGTCCGCTGACCCCCCCGCTCACCGAGGCCGACATCGACGCCGTCGTGGCCGAAGCGGAGGGACTGCTCGCCGGCGAGGTCACCCTGCGCAGTTCCGCGGTCTCCGGCGAACTCGTGGTGCCCGCCGCCGTGCTCGGCCGCTCCCTGCTGGTCGAGCGCGACGACACAGTGTCGCCCCCCGCCTTCGCCTTCTCGTGGGACCCGGCGCCTCTCCAGGACTTCCTGCAGCCCCACATGGGCCGCCTCTCCACCGAGCCGGTGAACGCCGAACTGCTCATCGACGTGGAGACCGACGAGGTCACCGTCCGGCCGAGCATCGCCACCCAGGAGCCCGACCCGGAGGCCCTGGCCGCCGGGGTGGATGAGGCGGCACGGGCCGCCGCCCGGACCGCCGACCTGCCCTACCGGGAGGGGGCGCAGCCCGAGGTCACCACCGCCGACATCGAGGCCCTGGGCATCCAGGGGCTGATCGGGGAGTTCACCACCCCCCACAACTGCTGCGAGCCGCGGGTGACCAACATCCACCTCATCGCCGACGCCACCGACGGCGCCCTGGTGCTGCCCGGGGAGACCTTCTCCCTCAACGCCCACGTCGGTCAACGGACCCGCGAAAAGGGCTATGTGCCCGCCCCGGCGATCATCATGGGCGAACTGGAGTGCTGCGACAACCCGATCAACATCGGGGGCGGCACCAGCCAGTGGACCACCACCCTGTACAACGCCGCCTTCTTCGCCGGTCTCGAGGACGTGGCCCACACCCCCCACTCGCTGTGGATCTCCCGTTACCCCGAAGGGCGCGAGGCCACGCTCGGCTGGACTCGGCCCGACTTGCAGTTCCGCAACAACACCGGGCACGCCATCATCATCCGGGCCGCTTACACCGACACCTCGGTCACGGCCAAGATCTACGGCGACAACGGCGGCATCACGGTCGCAGCGGGCCTGTCCGGGCGCTACAACTACACGGGGGTCATCACCCGCTACGTGGCCAACCCGGACCTGGAGTGCGGGACGGAGCAGGAGAAGAGCGCCGGGTCGGGCGGATGGTCGGTGGACGTCTTCCGCTACATCACCTTCCCGGACGGCAACCAGACCACCGAGAAATGGACCTGGCACTACACCGGGCTGTACCACATCATCGAGCGCGGCCCCGATTGCCCGGAGCCATAGGAGCCCCCGGCACCGTCACCGGGCGAAGAAGTGCAGGCCGAGCCAGAGCCACCCGGCCAGCACGCCCACCCGGCCCGAGCGGGTCCTCATCGCACGTCCGAGCACCGCTCCCAGCGAGGGGATCGGTGACCCGGCTCGACGGCTGAGCACCTGGAGGGCGACGCCGGCGGCGGCCAGGAAGGCGTAGACGGCCACGGCGGCTTGGCGGCTGTTCATCGGTCCACCAGGTACCACCCGGCGCCCAGCCACGCCGTCAAGGCGGCCGAACGCCCGGCGGTCGAGGCGAGCATCGGGTCGGCGAGCACGCTCAGCGTGGGATGGTCGTACGAGCCCGTGGTGAACGAGGGCTGGAGTAACAGATTCACCAGTTCCCACAAAGCGATTCCCACGAACACGGCCGCCCATGCGGCCGACCCTGCCGGTCTGGCCGGGGGAACGGCCCGGTACCGCGCCGCGGACCGCCCGGCGAGCACGAGCACGGCGACGCCGGCGACGGAAACTGCCGCGGTCGCAGGCCACGAGAAGCGCGCCGGGGTTCCGGCCAGAGCGCCGTAGCCGCCGATGACGCACCCGGCCGTCCACGTCCTCGTCCAGGGGACCGGGCGCCGGAGGCGGGGGGTGAACCCGCCCGCATCGGGGTTCGAGACCGCCTCGGCCCGGCTGCGGGCGAGCCCCACCCCCACCGTCACCAGGAGCAGGCCCCCCATCGGGTTGCCCGAGAGACCGTCGAAGAGGCCGGCGAGCAGCAGTATCCCCACGACCGGGTTGGTGAACCCGACACGCCGCGAAGCGCCTTCTTCGGTGCAGGAGCCGGCCGCGGCACGGCCGGTCACCGGGTCGACACCGTGGCTCAGCGCAGATCTCGGCCGGGGCAGCACGACCCGAGTCTGCCAGAGCCCGCCGGCCCGGGGCAAACCGGCTCGCCTCACCACCGCAGCAGCATCGACCCCCAGGTGAAGCCGCTCCCGAAAGCGGCGCAGCACACCACCATTCCCTCCTGGAGGCGGCCGGCCTTCAGCGCCTCGTGGAGGCCCAGCGGGATGGTGGCCGCAGTGGTGTTGGCGAAGCGGTCGATGGTGTTGAAGACCCTCTCGGCGGGGATGGCCAGGCGCTCCGCCACCGCTTCGTTGATGCGCAGATTGGCCTGGTGGAACAGGAACAGGTCCACGTCTTCCACCTTCATCCCGTTGGCGGCCACCGCTTCGAGCACGGCTTCGCCCATGCGCTTCACCGCGTTGACGTAGACCGCCCGCCCGTTCATCTGCGGGAAGTGCAACCGGCGCTCCAGAAGGTCGGCCGACATGAAGCGCTCGTGGGCCATGCCCGGGGCGGGCAGCCACAGGTCGGTGGCCCCGGCTCCGTCGGCATGGAGGTGGGTGCTGAGGAGGCCGGGGGCAGCGGGATCGGCAGCCTCGAACGACTCGAACACCACCGCCCCGGCACCGTCCCCGAAGAGCACGGTCACGTCGCGCCCTTCGGTGGAGAGATCAAGGCCCTTGGAGTGGACCTCGGCGCCTACCACCAGAATGCGCCGGGCGAAGCCGGTCCGTAGGAACTGGTCCGCTATCGAGGTGGCGTAGACGAAGCCGGTGCACTGCTGGCGCACATCGAGGGCGGGGGGGCCGGCCACCCCCAGCTTGGCCTGGAGGAAGCAGGCGGTCCCGGGAAACTCGTGGTCGGGGCTCAGCGTGGCAAGGATGACCATATCGAGGTCGGCCCCCGAGATCCCGGCGACTCCCATGGCCTCCTGCGAGGCGGCCAGGGCCAGGTCGGAGGTGGTCACCCCCGGCTCCACCCAGCGACGCTCCCTGATGCCGGTGCGCTGGACGATCCACTCGTCGCAGGTGTCCATGACCACGGCGAGGTCGTCGTTGGTGACCACCCGCGGCGGCAGGCACGAGCCCACCCCGGTGATGCGCGCCCTGATCACGAAGCCCTCCCCGTCGGCGACGCCGGGAGGGTAGCGGCCCCGAAGGACCGCGCGGCCTGCAGAGCCGTCCCGGGCATCGGCCTATGTGGGACCGGTTCGGGGAGCCCGTCAGCCGCTCTGTTTGCGAAGCTCGTTGTAGGCGTGGACCATCTCTCGGACGGCCCGCCCGTGCTCGCCGGCGATCTCCGAGGGCGAGCCGCCGTTGGCGAGGATCTCGAGGACGGCGGCGCTGTTGCCCCTGCCGAAGCCGTTGCCGTTGCCGTTCCCGCGCTCGAGGCCAGCTGCGATGGCCTCAGCGGCCCGCTCCCGACCGGTCACCCTTTCGGCATCCGGATGATCGGCCAGGCCCTTTGCGGTCAGGACACCCTTCGCGGCCACTTCACGGGCGCGCTCAAGCCCGGTGGCATGGCTCTCATCAGCGAACGCCGGTAGCGCAGAGGCGACGGCCAGTGCCACAACGGAGAGGAGCACACCCCACCGCTTCATTGGGCGAATCATACTGAGGAATCGGCATCTCCGGGCTGAATCTTTATCCGACAAGGGCGGCATGCTCGGGGCAGAGGGCCCCGACGGCCGCCCCTAGCAGCGCCCCGGCCAGGACGAGTTCATCGTCCGAAGCAGCGCCAACACCGCCCGCCAACTCGTCCAGGTATGCGGAGAGGACATCGTCGGCGCTGTCGCTCTTGTCGAGTCGCTCGCAGAAGAGCCGCCCCGTGGCCACGAACACGTCCGGCTCGTTGAGCGCCTCGCCCTCATAGGAGGTCCCCACCAGCAGTTCCTCCAGGGTCGCGAGGAAGCCGACCAGATCCTCTTCGACTGTCGACGCAAACGGAGCGGCGGTCGTCGTCCCGGCCGAGGTCGAAGGTGCTGCCGTCGTCGGAGCGGAACTGGTGGTCAAGGACCCCCCACTCGATGACGTCGTCCCCTCCAACGCTTCGGGCACATTGCCGGAGCCGGATGTGCTCGACCCGCAAGCGGCGACCAGCAACGCCACCACCAAGACCACAGCGCTCTTCATCCCGCCAGTATCGCCGTCCTCGGACGGGGTTTGAGCCAATTCAAGGCCGACCGTTGCGGCTCCTGTGATGAGGCGGGGCGCGGAACGACGCCACCGACGGGAAAGCCCACCACCGGTAGGCGACTCCGTCGGCGGGGTAGCGCGATCGTGAACTCAGGCCGGGTTGCCGTCGTCGTCCTGTCCTGACAGGGGCGCTGACGGTCCCCGGCCGAGGCGGAAGAGGCCCCAGGGGTACCATCGCCGGGCGCTACCAGGAGGCAGCATGAGCGGAGTGACCTTCTACCGGGAGCAGGACGCCGACCCGGCGGCCCTCCGGGGGGTCTGCGTGGCGGTCCTCGGCTACGGCAACCTGGGCCGCTCCATGGCCCTCAACCTGCGGGACAGCGGCCTCGACGTGGTGGTGGGCAACATCGACGACGAGTACCGCCGCACCGCCGCCGCCGACGGCTTCGACGCACACGACATCGCCGATGCCGTGGCCGCCGCCGGCCTGGTCTACGTGCTCCTCCCCGACGAGGTCATGCCGGAACGCTTCGCCGCCGACTTGCGCCCCCACCTGCGCCCCGGCGCGGCCCTGGCCTTCGCCTCGGGGTACGTCCTGGCCTACGACCTCATCGAGGTGCCCGACTTCGTCGACGTGCTCCTGCTGGCCCCCCGCATGCTCGGCGAGGAGGTGCGCCGCTCCTACCTCGACGGCACCGGCTTCTTCGGGTACGTGTCGGTGGAACAGGACGCCTCGGGTGAGGCCACCGCCCGCCTCCTCGCCCTGGCCCGCGCCGCCGGCTGCCTGCGGAAGGGAGCCATGCCCCTCAGCGCCCGCCACGAGGCCCTCCTCGACCTGCTGATCGAGCAGACGGTGGGGCCCTACCTGGGCACGGCCATCCAGATGGCCTTCATGCTGGGAGTGGAGGCCGGCCTGCCCGCCGAGGCCATGGTCCTCGAGATGTACATGTCCGGCGAGATGTCCCGCACCTTCCAGGCCTTCGCCGAGGTGGGCTTCATGGAGTCGGTGGGCTGGCACGGGGCGGTGGCCCAATACGGCGGCTTCCTCCGCACCCTGGAGGTGGACCGGGAGGGGATGCACCGCATGTTCGCCGCGGTGCTCGAGGACATCCGCAACGGGGGCTTCGCCCGCCGCTTCCAGGAGGAGCACGCCGCCGGCTACCCCACGGTGGCCGCCATCAACGCGGTGAAGGCTTCGGCGAGCCTGATGACCGACGCCGAGCAGCGGGTGCGGGCGGCCCTGGGAGGGTGAGTGGGGACGGCCCGCTGCCCCCCGCGTCAACGCCTGAGTGGAGGCCGGCGCCCGGTGGCCGCGTGGCTGCCGTCGCGTCACTTCCCGGCACCACCGTCTCTCGCGTGAACGCCTTCGTCTGAGAGCCTCCCGGTCCCGCCGCTCTCAGCGCCCCGCCAGCAGGCGCAGCAGTCGCAAGCGCACCCCCATCCCGCCGCGCCGCGGGAACCAGTACACCTCGCGCCGGCGCCGCACCAGCGCCTCGGTGACCGCCACGGGGTAGGAGAAGGCGCGCAACCCTTCGCCGCCCCCGGTGCGCCCCCACCCGGATGCCCCCTCCCCGCCGAAGGGCAGGGCGGGGATGCCGTAGTTGACCAGAGCGTCGTTGATGGCCACGGTCCCGGCCCGCAGGCGGCCGGCCACCCGCCGCCCGGTGGCGGCGTCACCGGTCCACACCGAGGCATGCAGGCCGTAGGGGGAGTCGTTGGCCCGGGCTACGGCCTCCTCCTCGTCGGCGACCTGCATCACCGCCAGCACCGGGCCGAAGGTCTCCTCGCGCATCACCGCCATGGAGTGGTCCACGTCGAGCAGCACCGTGGGCTCGTAGTAGCGCTCCCCCACCCGCTTCCCCCCGGCAAGGAGCGTGGCGCCCGCCGCCAGGGCCGCCGCGACCTGAGACTCCACGACCTCGATCCGGCCGGGCCCGAACACCGGCCCGATCCCCCGCGCCGGATGGGAGGACGCCTCCACCTCGGCCACCGCGGTGCGCAGTGCCGCCACGAAGGCCTCGTAGACCCCGGCCACCACGTACACCCGTTCCACCGACACGCAGGCCTGGCCGGCGTTGAGGAACCGGCCCCACACCGCACCGCGCGCCGCCCGCACCGGGTCGGCGTCCCCGAGCACCACCATGGGGTGCTTGCCGCCCAACTCCAGCAGCGTCGGGATCAACTGCGTCGCGGCCAGGGCGGCCACCTCCCGGCCCGCCGCCGACGAACCGATGAACGAGACCACGTCGACCCCGCTCGCCACCAGGGCCCGGCCGGTTTCGGTCCCGCCCTGGACCACCTGCACCAGGCCCTCCGGCAGACCGGCGGCGGCCGTCACTTCGGCCACCAGGGCGCCGGAGCGGGGGGTGGCGCTCGAAGGCTTGAGCACCACCCCGCAGCCGGCAGCCAGGGCGGTGAACGCCGGCTGGAAGGAGAGGAAGAACGGGAAGTTCCAGGGGGAGATCACCCCGGCCACCCCCCGCGGGCGGTACTCCACCCACGCCCGCTTCGTGATCACCGGCTGCGGGCTGACACGGCGCGGGGCCAGGTGCAGGTGGGCGGTGCGGGCCAGGTAACGGGCGTGGATGGCGGCGGGGAGCACCTCGCCTTCGACGGCGTCGAGGGGCACCTTCCCCGTCTCGGCGGCCACCACCTCCACGATGTGGGCAGCCGCCGCCACCAGGGCCCGCTTCACCGCCCGTAGCCCGTCGCGACGCTCCCAGGGGGTCAGCGAGGCCCACACCTCCTGGGCGCCCCGGGCGGCGGCCACCGCCGCCGCCACCGCCGCAGGGCCCGCCGGGTCGCTCTCTGCCGGCACGCTCACACGTCCCGAATCCCGTCCACCGCCAGCCATATCCCCACCAAGAGTAGGACGGCGCCGAGCCACCGGGAGGCCCACACCAGCACCCGGTCGGGTAGGGAGCGGCGGGGCAGGAACCCCAGGGCGACCAGGCTCGCCAGGCCAAAGCCGGCGGCCAGCAGGGTGGCGGCGACCCCCTCCTGGGAGCCGCTGGCGACGGCCAGGGTCGCCACCTCGGGTCCCAGCAAGAGGGGGAAAGCCACCGGCCACACCGCCGCCCGCCACCGGCGCGGCACCGGTTCCGCCGCCGGCCGGGGAGCGGCCAGCACTACCGCGGCAGCGATGACGGCGACGAACCCGGCAGCGATGCGGAAGGTCTCGGGGGTGATCTCCAAGGAGCGCAGCAGCGGCCCGGAGCAGGCGGCCAGGGCGACCGTCACCCCGAAAGCCAGCAGGGCGCCCCCCGTCAGCACCCCGGCACGCGCCCGGTGGGCCTCGTCTTCGGGCACCCCCAGCCGGGTGCGAGCCACGTTGAACGCCGCCAGGTAGGCGGCCACCAGCAGTCCGCCGGTCATCCGGCCACCTCCTGTGCCTCCAACATCGGCAGTGCCGCCAGCAGGCCCGACAGCACGTGCTGCACGTCGTCCATCTGCACGTACCCCCGGTAGAACCAGGCCCCCCGCACCAGACCCGGGTGGGCATAACCGGCCGCCTCGGCGGCGGTCGACTGGCGCTCGACCATCATCCCGGCGAAGCAGGCCAGGCGCTCCTCGACGTTGGGGAGGAGGTCGGCCATCCGAGGATCGGCCTGCGCCAGGCGCCGGAGGGCGGCGATGCCCTCCCCGGCGGTACCCACTCCCGCCGGGGTGCCCGGCACCCAGCGCAGCGCCAGGTTGACCCCGGTTCCCCGCCGCTGCGCCTCGAAGCGCAGGCGGATGCCGAAGTAGCCCGCCAGTTGCCGAGCGTAGCCCAGGCGCACCTCGTCCAGGGCGCCGGGACCCACTTCGGCCAGAGCGTACCCTGCCCAGTGGTCGGGCATGCGAGTGAGGTAGCCCTCGTCCCGGTCGCGCTGCAGGGCGAGGTAATCGAGCGTGGGCAGAGCCGCCTCCCCCCAGCCTTCGCCGGGGAACTCGCCGTCTAGCAGGGCCAGCGCCCAGGCCGCCTCACCGGTGGCGAACTTCCCCGGAACCGGCACCGTCTGCCCGGTGACGGAGTCCCACAAGGCGTACATCTTCCCGTCGGGCTGCTGCTGGGCCAGGAGGAAGCGCCCCACGGCCCGCATGGTGCCGTCGTGGACCGGATCGGCGGTGGCTCGCCGCCGCATCACCAGGGCGGCGGCGAGCAGGGCGTTGGCCCCCAGTTGCACCTCCTCGCCCGGCGGCCGCCACGCTTCCCAGTCGGGCCCCGCCACCAGTCGATCGAGCATGAAGGCCAGGCCCCGATCCGCTGCCGCCACCACCTCGGGACGAGTCGCGTCGCCGGCGTACTGGTAGAGGGCCATGGTCACCCCGGCGTGGCGAGTGCCGTTGTAGTGGGGGCTCACCACGTCGGTGCCCCGGTCGTAGCCGTACAGGTAGCGCCCGTCCGCCCCCAGGCCCCGGATCAACCAGGCGGCGGCTTCGTCGGCAGCCTGCTCGACCCGGGCTGCGGTCACCGGCGGGCAGACCTCGGCCGGGACCACGGCGAGACGCAACCCGGCGAGGCCGACTCCGAGCAGGGTCAAGTGGAGCACCACGCGCCGGGCCATGCCGGGAGGTTAGGAGGCTTCAGCCGAGCGGCAGGCGAAGCACCTCCTCGCCGTCGTCCCCCTCGCCCGTGGCGGGGAAGCCAAGGCCCCTGCAAAGGGGCCGGGGACCGCCGTCACCGGGAACGCAAGAAGTGAGCAACTCGCAGGCCCCCGGCCGGGAGCGCGCCACTTCGACCACCAACCCCAGTGCCATCCGGCCGTAGCCCCGGCGCTGACACTCCCCCGCGATCGTGAACCGCCACAGGCGGTACTCCGCCTTCCCGGGGTCGTCGTAGGCCATCATGAACCCCACCGACTCCTCACCGGCGCAGATCGCCCGGAACCAGGCCTTCGGCTCGAAGTAGGCCTCGGCGTTGGAAACGGCGTTGGAAACGGCGATGTAAACGGCGTTGGACGCCACGAGGCGCTCCCGGCCCCGGCCCGCCCGCAGCCGGCAGACGGCGGGCACCGTGTCCCCGGTGACCTCGCCCGCCTCTCGTCCTCCTCGGAGCGTGCGTCGGCAAACGGCGGGGGTCATCACGATTCGGCTCGACGGTGAGTCGGATCGTGACTCCGGAGCGAGCCCATGGACGGATGCTCTCACGATCCGCAGCCTCCCCCCACCGCCCGACAGCGCCCCGGAATCTGCCAACCTGCAGGGACCACGCCACCGAGGAGCAGGACCATGGACGAGTTGCTGATCCCCCAGGAGATGGCCGACGGCTTTGAGGACGGGCCGGTGCTGGCCAAGGAGTGCAAGGTGGTGGTGGCCAACGCCGTGGCCCACATCCTGCGGGCCGTGGGTGAGGACCCGCAGCGGGAGGGCCTGCGCGACACCCCGTCGCGGGTCGCCCGCCTGTACGACGAGATCCTGGCCGGTTACAAGGTGGACCCGGCGGCCCTGCTCAACAACGCCATGTTCGACGTGGACTACCGCGAGATGGTCGTGGTCGGGGACATCGACTTCTGGAGCATGTGCGAGCACCACCTGCTTCCCATCTTCGGCAAGGCCGACGTGGGCTACATCCCCCGAGACAAGGTGGTGGGCCTCTCCAAGATCCCCCGGGTGGTTGACGCCTTCGCTCGCCGCCTCCAGGTCCAGGAGCGCATGACCCGCCAGATCGCCGAACTGCTCTGGGACCTGATCAACCCTATGGGAGTGGGGGTGGTGATCCGGGCCACCCACCTCTGCGTGTCGATGCGGGGGGCCATGAAGGCCGACGCCCACATGCGCACCGCCTGCCTCATGGGCACCTTCCTCAGCAACGAGAAGACCCGCTCCGAGTTCCTCAACTCCATCGCCGGACGGGGGAGGGGGCCTGAGGAGGGACCTGTGCCGAGCCCCGCTGGGGCGATCGCCCCTGGTCGGCTGCCGCCCGCAGGGTAGTGTGCGAGGCGTCCCCAAGACGCCAGGAAAGGCAGCCTGAGATGCGGTACCGGGTCGCTGTGGATGCCACCACCGGAGAGGTCTACCTGCCCGTCGAAGAACGAGGCAGTCAGTTGCTGGCGGAGCCGCTCCTCAACAAGGGGAGCGCCTTCACGGCGGAGGAGCGGGAGGCTCTCGGGATAAGCGGTCTGCTGCCCTACCGCACGAGCACCATGGAGCAGCACCTGGCACGCGTCCGGACCCAGTGGGAGAACAAGTCCACCCCACTCGAGAAGCACATTTTCATGGCCTCCCTTCACGACCGAAACGAGACTCTCTTCCATCGCTTCATCCTCGAGAACCTCGAGGAGGTCGTACCCATCGTCTATACGCCGACGGTCGCGGAGGGCTGCCGCTACTGGAGCCGGATCTTCCGGCAAGCCCGGGGCATCTACATCAACCCGGGGGATCGAGGCCAGATCGCCCGCGTGCTCCGCTCCCGAGGAATCCGGGAGGCGGCGGTGCTGGTGGTCACCGACAACGAGCGCATCCTGGGCATCGGCGACCAGGGGTGCGGGGGCATGGGCATCCCCATCGGCAAGCTCGCCCTATACACCGTGGCCGCCGGCATCCACCCCTCGCTGTGCGTCCCGGTCTGCCTCGATGTGGGCACCAACAACGAGAACCTGCTCGGCGACCCCCTCTACCTCGGCTGGCCACACCGCCGACTGCGCGGGGAGGAGTACGACTCACTGATCGAGGAGTTCGTCGCGGGGGTCAAGGAGGTGTTCCCCGACGCCCTGCTCCAGTGGGAGGACTTCGCCAATGTCAACTCCTTCCGCAACCTGGAGAAGTACCGCGACGCAGTCCCCTCCTTCAACGACGACATCGAAGGCACCGCCGCCACCGTGCTCGCCAGCATGCTGGCGGCGAAGCGCCGCCTGGGCGGCTCCCTCGCCAGCCACGTCTACGTCATCTACGGGGCAGGATCGGCGGGCGACGGCTTGTACCACCTGCTCCTGGCGGCGATGGAACGGGAGGGCGTGCCCCGGGCGGAAGGACGGCGGCGCATCTTCGTGATCGATAGCCAGGGGCTGATTGTGGAGGGCCGCAAGGGCCTCGACGAGCGCAAGGCCCTGCTCGCCACCGACAGGGAGGTCGTCCGGTCCTGGAAGACGCGCGGGGAGGCGATCCCTCTCGACCAGGTCCTGGAGCACAGCAGGGCCACGGTGCTAATCGGGTTCTCAGGCAAGCCGGGCCACTTCACCGAGTCGGCGATCCGCGCGATGGCGGCCATCACGCCGACACCCATCGTGATGCCACTGTCCAACCCGACAGCGAACGCCGAAGCCACACCTGAAGACATCCTCGACTGGTCCGAGGGACGAGCCCTGGTCGCCACGGGCAGTCCCTTCCCCGACGTCCTGCGGGACGGGCGGCGGCATCGCATCGGCCAGGCGAACAACATGTTCATCTTCCCCGGCTTCGGCCTGGGGGTCATCGTCGCCAAGGCTCGCCGGGTTACCCAGGGCATGTTCCTTGCCGCGGCCGACGCGCTGGCCGACTTCATCAGCGACGACCTGCTGGATCAGGGTGCCCTGTACCCGCCGATCACCGCGGCCCGGGAAGTTTCCCACCAGGTGGCCCACGCCGTAGCCGCGCAGGCACTGGCCGAGGAGGTCACCGCCGCCTCCTGCATCGACATCGAGGGAACCATCTCCCAGACCATGTGGTACCCCGCCTACCTGCCCTACCGGCCCGCCTGAACGTCGGAGGCCGCCTTCGACTAAGGTCGCGGCAGCGGAGTAAGGGGCCCCGCAAGGGGAGACCTTGCAGCAGAGAGCCCCCGGCGGCGAGTCTCGTCACCGGGGGCTTCTGCATCGCCGGGACCGGGAATCCGAGGAGGCAGCCGTGGGACGAGGCGGGCCCGGGAGCTTGCGGGCCGTGGCCCTCCCCACCGAGCACGGCGGATGGGGCTTCGCCCAGGAGCCGGTGCTCCTCGGCCCGGCGGTGGACCCCAGCCTTGTCGGAAGCGCCGTCGCCGCCGCCGCCCCGGCCGTCTTCCCAGGCCGCCGCCCCCCGGGCCTCGTGGCAGCCGACCTCCGCCGCGGGCAGCGCCTCCCCCGCACGGCTGTCGCCGGGTGGGTGCTCGCCGCCTGCCCGGGGTGATCGCGGCAGGCCCGGATGCCGCTGGCTGCCCTTCCTCCGCGCCCTGGTGGTGGCCGCCGGCGGCAGCGTGGCAGGTGGGGGCCGACCTCACCCGGCGCGGCCGGGACCGTGGTCATGGGAGCGGCCGCCCCTGCCATCGTCCTGGCTGCCGGCGGGGGGCCGCCCCGGCCTGCAGCCTGTGGGCGGTGCTCGCCGCCCGAGCCCTGCCGTCGATCTCGCTGGTGCGCGCCCAGCTCCGCCGGAGCCGGAGGGAACCGGGACGGCCCCTTCCCACCCACGCCGCTCACGGGATCGCCCTGGCCACGCTCGGTCCCCTCGCCGTCATCGACACCCCGCCGTGGGCGGCGTTCGGAGCCCTCGCCACCCCGTGGCTCTGGGCAGGCATCAGCCTGGGCCGTCCCCAGGTGCCGACCCGAACCCTGGGCTGGGCCCAGGCAGCAGCCGGCCTGCTCGTGGTCGCCCTCACCGCCGCCGGCCACCATCTCGGCTGGTGACCCGGGCAAGGGGCAGAATGGGGCCGTGCGCATTCACAACGTCCACGAGCGAATCCTCCCCGTCCCCTCCGAGCCGGCCGGGCGCCTGCTCGACGGTCTCGGGGGCCGTCCCGACCCGCTGTGGCCCACCGAGGACTGGCCGCCCATGCGCTTCGACCGCCCGCTCCAGGTCGGCGCCGACGGCGGCCACGGTCCCATCCGGTACCGGGTGGAGGAGCACGAACCGGGGAGCCGGGTCCGCTTCCGCTTCACCGGCCCACCCGGCCTACAAGGCTTCCACGAGTTCGCGGTGACGGAGGCGCCCGGAGGGTGCGCCCTGTGCCACGCCATCGAAGGACGGAGCGCGGGAGCGATGCTCCTCGCCTGGCCGCTCTTCTACCGCCCCCTCCACGACGCCCTCATCGAGGATGCCCTGGACCAGGCGGAGCGCACGCTCACCGGCACCGTGGCCCGGCCGCGCTCGTGGTCCTGGTGGGTGCGCTTCCTCCGCCGCCTCGGCCGCCGGAAGGGATGACGGGCGGGTTCGGAGGCCTTCCGCTCAGCGCGCCGGGAGCACCGCGCAATCCTCGGCCAGGTCGGCCACCCCCGCGACGGTTTCCACCGCCGCCAGGGCCGATTGCACCTTCCACCGGATCCGCTCCGGGTCCACGATGGGCAAGTTGCGGAAGTTGATCTCATGGGCGTAGTAGGGATAGCCGAACGCCACCGTGGCGACGTCGCTGAGGTCCAGGGCGGCGGCATAGTCGATGAGGTCGGGCAGGAAGGACAGAGGGATACTGGAAGTGGTGCTCTCCCGCACGGCCCGGGCGATCTGAGAGAACCGCAGGGCCAGGGTGACCGGTTCGACCTCGGCGGCCAGGGCGCGCAGGGTGCAGCGCTGGCGCAGCATGCGGACGGAGTCGCTGGAGTTGGTGCGGTCGCGCACGAAGGCCAGCGCCTGGTGCCCATCGAGGTGGTAGTTCCCCGGTTCGACGATGGTGACCACCACCGGGTCCTCCCCCTCCCGCGCCGGAGAGAAGCCGACGTCCATGGTCTCGGTCACGTAGACGTCCAGCCCGCCGAGGGCGTCCACCAAGTCCACGAATCCCGCCATGTCGACCAGCACGTAGTAGTCGATAGGAAGGCCCAGCAGCAGGCTCAACGTCTGGCGCAGGGCCTCCATGCCGGGGTCGACGGCCTCGGGGAAGGTGCGCACCCAGGTGTTGGTGAAGGTCCAGATGGCGTTGATGCGGTTCGGGAAGCACTTGCAGGACTCGAAGTCCTCCCGCGTCGGCGGTTCCACCCCCTCCGCCTTCGCCGCGTCCACCACCTCCTCGTAATCCTCCTCGAGGAACGCATCGTCCCAGGCCGCCGGCAGGGGTGGGTAGACCATGTCGCGCGACACGCTGAACAGCACCGCCTTGCCCGTCTTGAGGTTCATGGTGGCCACGATCATCACGTCGGTGCGCAGGCTCCAGCGCCCCGGCCCGGCGTCCCCGCCGGCGAGCAGCACGGTGAGGCGGTCCTTCTCCAGGCGCTCGTGCAGCGGCAAGAAGGGGGCCTCGTAGAGGCTGCCCTCGCGCGGCACGATGACCGGCCGCACCGGGTGCAGATCCTCCTCGGGGATCCATATCTCCTTGGCCCACTGGGAGGCGTTGGGAGGCAGGGTCGAGGGAGTGATCAGAGGGGCGAGGGTCGTGGTGGGGCCCAGATCTTCCTCCCTCACCCCCTGGTCGATCAGATCCTGCTCCCGCTCCTCTGGCGACGGCATGTCCTCAGAGACCGTCAGGGCCTCGATGGTGTCGATGGCCTCCAGTCCGTAGTCGGCCAGCACGGCGTGGGGCACGACGACGGCGGCCACCAGCAACACCAGCAAGGCCCGGGCGGGCCAGCCCCGACCGGGCTGCATCCCCGGACGCAGGCGGCGTTCCAGGGCATAGGCGTCGGCCACGGCGAAGACCCGCACCACCAGGACCACCAGGTTCGCCGCCAGCAGCACCCACAGCCAGCGAGGCTGGACGAAGGTGCGCAGCAGGTGGACCGCCCCCTGCGCGGCAAACCACAGTGTGGCTCCCAGGCCCGCTCCGGCCACGGCCACCAGCAGCAGGGAGCGCCGCCGCCGCCCGGCGTACCACTGCCCGGCGCCGGGGAGCAGGGTCGATAGGAAGGCGGCCAGGGCGGGGCGGCCCCGGCGTCCCCCCGCCTGGGTAGACGCCCCCAGATCGATCACAGTGGCGGCCTACCAGTCATCCGGGTCACGATAGGCCGGTTCCCGCAATGTGGTGCCGGCGGCTTGGCAGCCGGGGCGTCAGCCCATCCCGGTCGTGTGCATCGGCCGTACCCGCACCACCAGGCGCGTCGTCCCCGGGGGATCCCACTGGCAGGCCTCCACCCCGAGGTTCCGACGGGCCAGGCCGTCGATGAAGGCGCGATCGGCATCCTCGTCGATGCCGTCCACGACCCCCCGCACTTCGAGGTACCGGTAGGGGTTCTCCGGGTAGAGGAACGAGAGGGCGATGCGGCCGTCCCGGCGCAGGTTCTTCAGCTTCCACCGGGCCGGGGGCTGGGAGCGGCGTATCAACTCGCCGTCCCAGTCGAACCAATTGGGATTGTTCTGCGGGGCCCCATCGGGGCCGATCGTGGCGGCGTGGCCGATGGTGGCCCGTTTCAGGATGACCCGACGTGACGCGGGGATCACGCTTCCTCCTGAGGTCGTGCCACTGCAACGGCCCGCCCCGTGGCCTTGTTCTCCCAGGCACGCGAGACTCAAGGGCACAGTGACCGGTGAATCGACCCTCACCCGCCTGGCCCGGCGCGGCGTGTTCGTGGGAACCTGTTCGTGGACCGATCCCACCCTCGTCGAAGCCGGCACCTTCTACCCGAGGCGCGAGATGACCCCGGCAGACCGCCTGGCCCACTATGCCGGGCAGTTCTCCATCGTCGAGGTCGACGCCACCTACTACGCCCCGCCGGCGGAGCGGACGGCCGGTCTGTGGGTGGAGCGGACCCCGCCCGACTTCACTTTCGACGTCAAGGCCTTCCGCCTCCTCACCCAGCACCCCACCCCGCCCCGCTCCCTGTGGAAGGACGTAGCCGCCGCCCTCCCCGACGACCTCAGGGCCAAGCGCAACCTTTACGCCCGCGACCTGCCCCGCGAACTCATGGAGGAGGCCTTCGCCCGCTTCGTGTCCGCCCTGCTGCCGCTGCATTCGGCGGGCAAGCTGGGGGTGGTCCTGTTCCAACTGCCGCCCTACGTGGTGCCGTCCCGGGGCGCCTACGGCTACCTGTCGTGGGCGGCGGAGCGCCTCGCCGAATACCGAGTCGCAGTCGAGTTCCGCCAGGAGCGCTGGATGGACGAGGCCCACCGCGCCGCCACCCTGGCCTTCCTGGAGGAGCACCACCTGGCCTACGTGTGCGTGGACGGCCCCCAGGGCTTCCGCAGTTCGATGCCCCCGGTGGCGGCGGCCACGACCACCCTGGCCGAGGTGCGCTTCCACGGCCGCAACACCGAGACCTGGGAGGCGCCGGGCATCGGTGCCGCCGAGCGCTTCCGCTACGAGTACGCCGCTGCCGAACTGCAGGAGTGGGTGCCCCGGGTGCGCGCCCTCGCCGAGCAGGCCTCCCGGGTGCACTTGCTCATGAACAACTGCTACGCCGACTACGGCGTCCGCAGCGCCCGCCTCCTCGCCGATCTCCTGGACCGGACCGGGTAAGGGCGATCTCCTCCATCCCGGCGTGCCCGCAGGTGTTGTTCGTCGACTGGTCGCTTGCGGTCGGACCGGCCGGCCCGCGGCCTATTGGCGTCGGGGGTAGGGCCGGTGGTTGTGGGCTTGGCGGTGGTGGCGTCGGCAGAGGAGCCGCAGGTTGGCCGGCTCGGTTCTTCCGCCTTCCGCCCAGTGTCGAATGTGGTGGGCGTCACACCAGCGGGCCGGTGTGTCGCATCCCGGGTGGGTGCAGCCCTGATCCCGCAGGTCCAAAGCCCGCCGCAGGGCAGGAGGGACCACCCGGTGTCTTCGGCCCACCTCCACCGGAGTGGAATCCCCCTGCAGCACCATCCGGGAAACCGAGGCGTCGCAGGCCAAACGGCGAACCGCTTCGACACTGATCGGCCCGGCCTCGGCGTCCACCACACCCGAACCCTTCTGCAGGGTCTCCCAGGGAACAGTGACCGTCAGATGCGGCCGCCCCCCACCTTTGGAGTCGCTCCCATCCAAATGACGGCGGCAGATCTCCACCAGAGCGTCGGCCCGGCACTGCGCCGGGGTGCGGGCATCATGGGAGTCCAAACCGGCAGGCTCAGCCAGACAACGCAGCGCCGCCAAC